>JALHNI010000099.1 GCA_022843605.1 Bryobacter sp. | reverse complement strand
CAGCGGCGGTGTCTCCAATATCTCGTTCAGCTTCCGCGGCAACAACAAAGTACGCGAAGCGATGCACTCGGCCTTTCTCTATCACGCGATCGCCGCCGGGATGGACATGGGCATCGTCAACGCCGGCATGCTCGAGGTTTACGAGGAGATCGAGCCTGAACTCAAGATCCTGGTGGAAGACGTGCTCCTCAATCGTCGACCGGACGCGACTGAACGTCTCGTGGAGTTCGGCGAAGCACTGAAGGCCTCCAGTTCCGGCGCGGTGGCCACGGAGAAGAAGACTGAGGAGTGGCGCAACGGGACGGTGGAAGAGCGCCTTTCCCACGCCCTGGTGAAGGGCATCGACACCTACATCGAAATCGATGCGGAGGAGGCCCGGGTGAAGCTGGGCCGGCCTCTGCTGGTGATCGAGGGTCCTCTGATGGACGGCATGGGCGTGGTCGGTGACCTGTTCGGCGCCGGTAAGATGTTCCTTCCGCAGGTAGTCAAGTCCGCCCGCGTGATGAAGAAGGCGGTCGCTCACCTTACTCCCTACATGGAGGCGGAGAAAGCCGCGCTAGTGGCGGCCGGCCACGAAGTGAAGACGCAGGGCAAGATTGTCCTCGCTACGGTGAAGGGCGATGTACACGACATCGGCAAGAACATTGTCGGCGTGGTGCTGGCCTGCAACAACTACGAAGTGATCGACATGGGCGTGATGGTGCCCTGCGAGAAGATCCTCGAACGCGCCAAGGCCGAGAAGGCGGACTTGGTGGGGCTGAGCGGCCTGATTACCCCGTCGCTCGACGAGATGGTGCATGTGGCGAAGGAGATGGAGCGGCAAGGCTTTAAGCTGCCGCTGTTGGTTGGCGGAGCCACCACCAGCCGTGCGCACACGGCCATCAAGATCGCGCCGCACTACAGCGAGCCCGTCGTCCATGTCCTCGATGCCAGCCGCGCCGTGCCTGTCACCACCAGTTTGCTGAGCGACGACGGCAAAACCGCCTTCGTGGCTCAGCACCGCTCGGAGTACGAAGCCGTGCGCCGGTCCCACGCCGCGCCGAAGCTCAAAGCGGTGGACATCGCCACCGCCCGCAGCCGGCGGGCGCCAATTGAGTGGTGCGCCGAAGATGTTCCCGTCCCTGCGTTCACTGGCGTCCGCGTCCTGGACAATTTCCCACTGGCTACCCTGCGCGACTTCATTGACTGGTCGCCGTTCTTTCATACCTGGGGACTCAAGGGCATCTATCCCCGCATTCTGGACCACGAGCAACAGGGGGCACAGGCCCGCCAGATCTTTGCCGAGGCGAACGCCCTGCTCGATACCATCATCGAAAAGAAGCTGCTGACCGCCCGCGGCGTCTATGGCTTCTTCCCCGCCAATGCCGTTGGCGACGACGTCGACCTCTACACCGACGACAGCCGCACCCAGGTCCTTGAGAAGTTCCATTTCCTGCGTCAGCAGGTGAACCGTGAGGGCAGCGAACCCTGCCGGTCGCTGGCGGACTTCATCGCGCCGAAAGAGACCGGCCTGCGCGATCATCTGGGTGGCTTCGCCGTCACCACCGGTATCGGTCTCAAGGAAGTTTGCGACAAATTCAAGGCCGACCATGACGACTACAACGCCATCATGGCGGAGGCCCTGGCTGACCGGCTTGCGGAAGCTTTTGCGGAATGCCTGCACAAGAAGGTCCGCGACGAATGGGGTTACGGTCTTGACGAAGGCTTGAGCAACGAAGACTTCATCCACGAGAAGTATCGCGGCATCCGGCCCGCCGCCGGCTACCCGGCCTGTCCGGATCACACCGAGAAAGGTCCGCTCTGGACTCTACTCGACGTGGAAGCCAACACCGGCATGCGCCTCACCGAATCCTTCGCCATGTGGCCGGGGTCCAGTGTCAGCGGCCTCTACTTTGCCCACCCGCAATCCCGCTACTTCAGCCTCGGCAAGATCGACCGCGACCAGGTAACGGACTACCATCAGCGAAAGGGTCTGAAGTTGGCCGAGATCGAACGCTGGCTCGGGCCGAACCTGAACTACGATCCCGCAGAGTAGCATCAAGCCCGCGCGCTGGACCAGGGCGATCCCGGTGGTCAAGTGCGTGGCTCGGGAGACGTTAACGTTGCTGAAGGCGACGGTATCGCGGGCTTCGTTCCGGCGAATGAAGCGGAGGAATTTGCCTCGGGTTTACTGATGGGAATCGTAGGGCGCAGCGGCGCTCAGGTTAAAGAACACTAACTAGATTCTGGCTTTGCTGCCTCGAATTCACCGCATCGAAACGCATTTGTAATTTTCTCATTCACAGGCGGTCGCTAGCCTAAGAGGGTTCTCTTATGCCTTCTCCTTGCCGGTTTCTCTCCCTCGCTCTTTTTCTGTCTGTTCTGGCTACCGCCCAAGTGGATCGGGCCACGCTCAGTGGTACGGTGACGGACGCTACGGGGGCCGCGGTGGACGCGGCGCGCGTCAACGTCGAGTCAGCCGCCACTGGCTTCCGGCGTGAGGTGCTCACGTCCGGTTCTGGCGGCTATCAACTGCCGGGTCTTCCCGTGGGCCTCTATGCCGTGTCGGTGGCCAAGGCGGGCTTCAACACGGCGAAGTTCGAGCAGGTGGTGCTGGCGGTGGGCCAGGCGCGGACGTTGGACGCGCGACTGACGGTGGGCCAAGTGAGTACGGCCGTGGAGATCAGCGCCGAGGGGACGCCGCTCGACCAGAAGAACGCCGAAATCGGCTCCGTGATCAGCGAGCAGCAGATCAAGAACATCCCGCTGAACGGCCGCCACTGGGCGTCGTTGATGATGCTGGCTCCCGGGGCGGTGAATGTCGGCGAGGGGAACCAGAATTCCATCCGTTTCTTCGGACGGCCGCGCGACGACAACAACTGGACCTTTGACGGCGTGGACGCGACGGGCATCAAGGATCCGCGGCAGGAGGGCAATCTGCGGCTGGTGATCTCGACGGACTCGATCGCCGAGTTCCGGGTGAATTCGTTGCCGTTTACGGCGGAGGGCGGCATTGGCGGCGGCGCCCAGATTAATCTGGTGTCGAAGACGGGCACGAACGACTTTCATGGGTCGGCGTATGAGTTCTTTCGCAACAGCGCGCTCGATGCGAGGCGGCCTTTCGACGGCACGAATCCGCCGCCTTTCCGGCTCAATCAATTCGGGGGGAACCTCGGGGGCCGGATTATCCGGGATCGGACGTTCTTTTTCGCAAACTACGAAGGTTTGGCCCAGCGGCTGACGATCTCGCGCGCCGATGGATTGGTGCCTTCGGCGGCCTTTCGGCAACGGACACCGTCAGCTCTCCAAGGGCTGATTAACCTTTACCCCGTGGGCAATGCGCCGGGGGCCAATGCGAACGTGGACCGGTTGATCGCCGAGACGCCGGAGCGGCGGGACGAGCACAGCGGTATGGCCCGCGTCGACCATCGGATCAACGACAAGCACAGCCTGTTCTTCCGCTTTGCGATGACCGACGGCCTCATCAGCCAAATCCGCAATGGTTTGCTCGAAACGCGCGACTCTTATATCCGGCCGACCAACGTGACGACGCAGTGGCAGCAGATCTGGAGCCCGGCGATGGTGAATGAAGTGAAGCTGGGCTTCAACCGTTCGGCGCTCACGCGTAACGACGTGGGCCGCATTCCGGAAGGCGTGGCCATCCCCGGATTTACTTCGACGCAGCCGACGACCTACATCATCGAAAAGCCGAGCGCTTACTCGGTGGTAGACAACTTGTCGTGGATCCGCGGGCGGCACACGATCAAGATCGGGGGCGAGATCCGGCGGATTCATCTGAACGTCGGCAATGGCCCCGCGACCAGCGTGGCGTTTGCGAACCTCGATTCGTTCTTGCGCAATTCGCTCAATAGCGTCTCGATCGGCAGCCGGCTGGACACGGTGGGCGTGCGCCGGACATTCTCTGCGGTGTACTTCCAGGACGAGATCCGCTTCAATCCCTCGCTCACGCTGAACGTGGGCATGCGCTACGAACAATACACGGTATCGAAGGATGTCTATGGACGCGGCCGCGTCTTCGACATCGTGCGCTGCCAGGGCTTCTGCGCGCCGGGCACGCCGTGGTTCTTTGGAGATAACGACAACATTGCGCCGCGGGTGTCGCTGGCCTGGACACCGAAGATGCTGGGCGGCAAGACCGTGATCCGGACGGGCTATGGGCGCTACTTCGGTCCTGGCCAGAACGACGACGTGACGGCGGCGATCGACAGCCTGCCGGAGAACTTTTCGCTAACGGTCGCCGACGCTCCGACGCTGAGCTACCCGCCGACGCCGTTCCTGGGCCAGCTACGCGGGCAGGGGCAGACGCCGCGCAGCGTCCAGCGCGATCGGAAGGAGCCGGAGTCGCATATGTGGACGCTGTCCATCCAGCGCGAGTTGCCGGGCAGCATGATCGGGCAGGTGGCCTATGTCGGCAACGTCGGCCGGAATCAACTGACGCGCTCTTACGTGAACACGCTGAACCCGGTGACGCGGCAGCGGCCGCTGTCGAGCTTCGGCCAGATCGATGAAAAGCGGTTTGATGGCAACACGAACTTCAACGGTTTGCAGAGTTCGCTGACACGGTCCTTCTCGAAGGGCTTTCTGTTCCAGGCGCAGTATATGTGGGGCCACGCGATCAGCGACAATGCCGGGTCGGGCGAGGGCGGCCAGATCCAAAACATTGCTTGCCGCGCCTGCGACCGGGGCGATGCCGATTACGACATTCGCCACACGTTCACGACCAACACCGTTTACCAGCTTCCGTTTGCGCGGACCAAGTGGTTTGGCGGATGGGACCTGAGCGGGATCTTCACGGCACGTACGGGCACGCCGCTTTCGGTCACCATCACGCGTACGGCCGCGACGGTGCCTTCCGGGCAGACGCAAAATCAGCGCGCGGATTATGTTGGTGGCGATCCGTATGCGGCCAATAAGGGTCCGGGACTGTGGCTGAATCCGGCGGCGTTCGCGCTGCCCGCCGCCGGCACTTACGGCAACTCCGGCCGCAATCGTTTTCGCGGACCGGAACTATGGCAGGCCGATCTCGGGGTCTCGAAAAAGTTCCGTTTGGGCGAGCGGTTCAACCTGGATTTCCGGACGGAGATGTTCAACGTCTTCAACCGGGCGCAGTACGGTAACCCGGTAAATGCCCGCAACAATTCCACTTTTGGCACGATCCTGACCACGGCCAATGACGGAGCCACGGGTACCGGCACGTCGCGCCAGGTGCAGTTCATGCTGCGTTTGAACTTCTAAATGCTGGCGCTGATTCTGACGCTAAGCCTGCTGGGGCAGGTGGATGTACCGAGCTTGCGCGAAACTGTGACGGAGCCGCACCAGACGGACGATCCGGCGGTGTGGGTACATCCCAAGGACCGGCGCAAGAGCCTGATCCTGGGCACGATCAAGATGGCTGCGCCGGATGGCGCCATCGCCGTGTACCGGCTGGACGGAACGCGCCTGATGACCGTGCCGAACGTGGACCGGCCCAACAACATCGATGTGGCTTATGGATTCTCGTTGGGGAAGCGCAAGGTGGATATCGCCGTGGCCACGGAGAGAAACCAGAACCGCCTGCGGGTGTTCGAAGTGGTTCCGGGCGTGGGCCTCAAGGACCTGGCCGCGCTACCGGTGTTTGTGGGCGAGACGGGCCCGGCCAGCCAGCCGATGGGGATTGCACTCTACAAGCGGAAGCGCGATCAGGCGATCTTTGCGATTGTCAGCCGTAAGAGTGGGCCGCGCGAAGGCTATCTTTGGCAGTACCGGCTCATGGCCGGGGCCGATGGGAGCCTACAGGCGACGAAGGTGAGGGCCTTTGGGGCCTTCAGCGGCACCAAGGAGATCGAAGCTGTCGCGGTGGATGCGGAACGGGAAGAGGTCTACTACTCCGATGAAGGGGCTGGGATCCGCAAGTATTCAGCCGACCCCGATCACGCGCGCGCCTCTGAATCCTTGGCGCTGTTCGCGCAGACGGGCTGGAAGGGCGACCGCGAAGGGATTGCGGTGCATCGTGGCTATGTGATCGCGACGGATCAGCAGCATCCAAACAGCGAGTTCCACGTTTTCTCTCGAGACACCTTGAAGGAACTTGGCGTCTTTCGCATCGGCGCGGACACCACCGATGGCATCGACATCTCGAGTTTCGGTCTGTTCGTGGCCATGAACGACAGCCGTCACAACTTCCGGCTGGCCGATTGGGCGGCAATTGCGCGGGCGCTCAAGATCAAGCCTTGAAGCTGGTTCAGCGGCGCTGGTCGTAGCCACTCGCCGGGGTGGCCAGAGAAAGATGCCTTTCGGGTGACACTATACGGCAGTACCTTCTCGACAACTCTTACTGCGCCGCCGAAGTGGCGGTTGAGCAGGATAGTGAACCAGGACTGGCTGTGCCGCGACCGTGTGATCTATGTCACTGTTGCCGCCGGCTATGTTGATTCCGGAGCGTCGGAAGGGAACGAGTATCTGCACAGAATCTTGTACGATTTCCGTCGTGGTCAGTTGTACACATTCTCAGGGGCTTCGCTGTGGCGAGTTCCTTACGGCGAGGGGCCTCCTTGGACTGAAGAAGACTTCGATCGCAAGCTTGCAGAGATCAGAACAGGCTGCAGGGGATGTGATCTCCGGGAATTGCGCAGGCCCTCTGTGGGGAGCCTACACCGAAGTGTCTACACCAGCCCGATACCAGTTGATGAAGTACTCGCAGAAACCTAAGCGCGTTGCTTACTCAGGATCGCGCCGGTAGTCACCATGATTCCCGTCAGCGCGGAACCCCGCGCGGCGGCCGCGTCCATGGCCAGTACACCCCAGGCGTCCAGGAAGTCAGGCAGCGCCTCGCTGGCGACGTCCTTTAGAGCATCGTTCAGATCGTCCCGCAGGGCCTTGAACTTCTTGTCGTTCTGCAATTGCTCGGCGGTCTTGCCCGTGGTGGCGATAAATGCCTTCATCTTGCCCACGGCCTTGGCGGCCTTCGCCATCGACGTCGCCCACCACACGATCACCGTGTAGTCGTGGGTGATCATGGCCAGCCGAACACCATGGTTCAAAGACGCCGGCAAAACAACCGGGAAACTCGGCTGACCAGCGGCGGACATCGCTTTCCAGAGCTTCTCCGAAGCGGGCTCGTCCGCGATCATGGGCTTCCGCCGGAAGTCGTGCTCGTCGCGCGGCTGAATGAGGTTCGCCACCGCGGCGCGGCCGATCCGTTCGTAGTGCTCCTGACCCTGCGGCCGCCCGGCGGCATCGAAGAACATGGCCTCGAAGTCAGCATCGGTAAACGCGGCATCGAGAACAACGCTCGCCCGGCCGCTGAAAGAACCGGTCAGGAAAGCCGCCTTCTCGGCCGCCGTCATCAGTTCCAGCCCCACAAAGTTGTCGAGGAAGTCGCTCACCTTCGTCCGGTTCGCATTTGCCACCTGCTCGAAGTAACTCATCGACCCGGTCAGGTTGCTGGCCAGAGCCTGGGTGCCGGAGGCGCGATAGGCGGCGGTGATCATCAACGACTGCAGCAGCATCTTGTGCAGCTTCTTTGGCTCCGCCTCCAGCGGCCGCGTCGTCACCGTCAGCTTCTTCGCCGTCACCTCGTCGGTAACCACCAGTTCACCCGTATCCGCGTTGAAAAGCGTATTCCCATGAACGATCAGCTCGCTAACCTTGAGGACGTTGATGAGCCCCAGGAAATTGATCTTCCAGGTGACCTTCTTCTTCCTCACCTCATCGAGTTCACTGGTGAGCAAACGTACTCCGGCGGGAGGCGCACCGGCCGTCAGACCCGACAAATCGCCTTGCAGCGCCCCATCCAGCGCCGCGACGCCTTCGGCGCCCATGGCATCCAGGTCGAACTCATACTCAAACATGCGGCTCCGCGCATTCGAGGTGGCGAAACTGCCGGCCAGCGATACCGCCAGCGACCGGTCCAGGCTGGCTTTGACAGCGGCCGCCAGGGACTCGATCTGTTCTTTGCTGAGGCCCGCCTCCACCAGCGCCACCTCGTCGGCCTGCGGCGCGCCCAGTAAGCCCATCAGCTGCTTGACGATGTCGATCTTACCGGCGGTCGCCGAGACACCGAGCGAAGCCGCCACGCCGAACTGGAACTGCGAATCGGCAAGCTTGTAGTAACCCAACCGCACCTTGCGGTTCGCCAGCTTTTGCACCCGGATCTGATAGCTGCCGCTCAGCGTAACCCCGGCGCTTACCTCCAGCGACGCCCCCACTTGCAGCGACACCTTGCCCAGCTGCTTCAGCGGCAGGTTCACCGATGCCGCCGGATTGAACACCTGCGCGACGTCGAAGGAGGCGGAGAACTTCAGGTTGCCTGACCCGCTCACCGAACCGAGATCGCCCTCTTCCATCGTGGCCAGGTCCAGCACGTTGGCGGGAACCACAGCCGTGGAAAGCAATGACTTCAGAGCCTCCGCCAGCGTGAGTCCCGGGTTCGCCGTCACATCGAACAGGCGGCCGGCGCGAAACGCTACCGAGCCGCCGGCCGAAAAGCCGAACTGCAGATCGCCGATGCCGTGCGAAAGCCCTACCGAGAGTGTGGGCGAGAAAGTCGTTGCCACCATCGTCTTACCGGCACCTACCTTGATCGGCTGGCCGAACACCGAATCGCCCGGCACCAGCTTTCCTTCCTGAGCCGCCTGGACGAACACGCTTGCTCCAGCCGCGAACTTCCAGTCGACGCCCGACGTGCCGAACGTCCCGTCGGCGGCAAAGTTCAAAGCGAGCCCCAGCGGGTCAGCCTTCAACGAGGTCAATGGCTTGGCAAACGCCAGCGCCAGTTCGGCCGACGCGACGAACGCCGCCGTCTGCCCTTTGAAGTACTTCGCGATCCCCGACCCCGGCCCCGAGGCCGACGTCAGAAGGTTCACGCCGAGTTGATCATTGATCTTGATGGTGGCCATCTGCTCCCTCCTCTTCCTCTAGCGCCAAAACTACCCGAAAGGTGCCATCGACCAAGATACAAAACAGATAAGCTCTGCGAACCCACCCGTCAAGCCTGCAGGCGCCAGCGGGTGCCCAGTCCTGACAGCTCGCTTCGTAGGATGTTTAAAAACAGAAAGTGAGTCGCGGCTACAGCATCGCTTGTGTGCCCGGACGCCTTACTCCTGCTTGAGCAATTCCGGCCGGATCATGCGTTCCCCCTTCAGCAGGATCAGGGTAATTCTTTCCGTGGCCGTGATGTCCATCAGGGGATTGCCGTCCACCAGTAACAGCGTGGCTTCTTTGCCCACCGTCAACGTGCCGGTGCGTCCGGCGATGCCCAGCAGTCGGGCTGCATTGCCCGTGGCCGCCTGGAGGGCTGCGGCCGCGGGGAGCCCGGCGGCCACCCACAATTGCATTTCGCGATGGACCGCCGGTCCGTGGAACACCAGCGGATTCCCCGCGTCACTCCCCGTCACCAGCCGCACGCCCGCCGCATGGGCCCGGCGCAAATTGTCCTCGGCGATGCGGAGTTCCATGCGCGAAAGCCGGATTCCCGTGCGCATTGGTTCGCTCGCCGAGGACAGCATATACTTCTTCGTGGAGGCCAGTAAGTTTCCCGGTACGGCCTGCTGCACCAACGAGAATTCGAGTAACTCGGTGCGGCCGGCCGCGAAACCAGCGACTCCCTCCAACACGCTCAGGGTCGGGTTGTAGTAAACGTCGGCTTGCGCCATTCGCGAGAAGACCTCGTCCGGAATCTTCTCCGTCATTGACCCATGTTCGATACTCTTCGCCCCTGCTGCAATCGCATCCGCAACATCCTGCGCATTCCCCGTGTGGATGGCCACCGGCAAACCCTGCCTCCGCGCCTCATCCGCCATCGCCTTCAGTAACTCTGGCGAGGCTCGGTTGAATGAATAGCCCGGCTGTCCCGCTTCGAAGACACCCTTGACGCAGTCGACGCCAGCCTGCTTTAACTCCCGCACCATCCGGCGCGCCTCTTCGGGTGACTTGGGCAGCCGCAGAAACTGGCTACGACCGGCGGCTTGCATCGCTGCCGGATAACCGTTGATGAGTTGCGTTGGATGGCCGCCCTCCACCGTAAACAGCGGTCCGCAGGTGGCTAAATCGGCGCCCGTAAACTGCAGTTGTTCTACCTTTGCCCGCAGCGCTAGCGATTGATCCAGCCAATCGCCGGTGCTCCGCACGGCAGTTACTCCCGAGTAGAGATACGCCGCCAGGGCTCGTTCGCCTTGCTTCGGCTTGGCGTAGTCCTGCGGATTCTCGTAAAAACCACCCGGCGCACCTAAGTGGACGTGCGCATCGATCAGCCCGGGCAGCAGTGTTTTGCCTGCCCCCTCCACCAGGTCAGCCTTCAAAGCCTTGGCATCAGGCGTCGTGCCTTCAAAGATCTGCGCGATCCGGCCCTCGCGCACCAGCAGCGATCCGCGTTCGATCACGCGTCCATCGCCGATCACTAGCCGGACATCGCGGATCAGCCGCGTACGGGAACGTGACAGTTCCCGGTCGATCTGCTTCTGCCGCTCCAGGTTCGTCTTCGCGGAAGCCTGATAAACCCCGATGGCCACGAACGGTAGCAGCGCCGCACCCACCCACAGCTTGGCGCTGTTCTTCAGCTTCTCTTCCTTCTCCCACCGGAAGAGCTTCATGCAGATGAAGATCGCGACGATCGCTGTGAGCACCAATGCTCCTGCCGCGCCCGCGTTCTCCGCGAAGGACTCCTTCCGAATCAGAATGCCCTGCACCCCCGTGTTGATGTGCGTCGCCGGAATAAACTGCGTCACCGTCTGCAGCCAACTCGGGAAAGACGTCGTCGGAAACGTCGCCCCGCTCAAAAACATCATCGGAAAATAAAGCAACTGCGTCAGGATCTGGCTCTCCGCCATCGAGTTCGCCACCGACGCGATAATCAGCCCGATCGCCCGAAAGGCCACAATGGCGATGACGACAAAGAGCAACAGTGAAGGCCAGTGTTCCGGCGTCGCCATGCCGTAATAAAACTTCGCGATCAGAAAAGTCAGGAAGACGCTGGGCAAGTAACTCACTAGACCCACCGCCAGCGAGGCCACCAGGATCGGCGCCGCCGAAATCGGCGCTACCTTAAAGCGGCGCAGGATATTCTGGTCCCGCTCCATCACCATGCGGATGCCTCCGCCGAAAAGGCCGTTGCCCAGAACGCCGATCACCAGAATCATGGCGAATACCATGTTGATCACCCCGCCGCGCTCCGCCTGGAACGCAATCGAGAAGACAAAGAAGAAGATCAGCGGGAAGACGTAATTGAAAAACAGCACGGACTTCTCGCGCATCGTCAGGCGCAAGGTCATACGGATATATGCCAGATAAGGTGCCATGGGATTCACTCGCAGTTAGTCGCGTAAGCTCTTTCCGGTTAATTCGATAAATGCGTCTTCCAGGGTTGGCCGCTTTAATTGCACATCCACTAACTCCACACCCTCCGCATCGATCCATTTCACGAGTTCCACCAGCGCCCGCGCCGGCTTGGCCGCCAACACCGTCAAGCTCCGCCCATCCGGCCCGGCAATCAGCTTGTCCGCTGAGAATGCCGCCGCCTCCGGCAGCGCCGGCAGCGGGTGTTCTGTCGCGATCTCGATTCTCGATAGGCCCAACGTCCGGGCCTGAATCTCTCGCGGCGTGCCGTGGGCCACAATGCGTCCCTCATCCACAATTGCGACGCGATCGCACAGCCGCTCCGCTTCCTCGATGTAGTGCGTCGTCAGGATGATGGAACGCTGGTCACCCCGCAGTTGCTGGATCAGCGCGTGGATCTCCAAACGCACCTGCGGGTCCAGCCCGGTCGTTGGCTCGTCGAAAAAGACCAGCGCGGGATCGTTGATCAGCGCCAGTGCGATCGCCAACCGCTGCTTCTGCCCGCCCGACAGCGTCCCGTAGAAGCTTTTGGCTTTGTCTTCGAGTTGCAGGCGCTTGAGCAGCGTACCCGCATCGGTCGTCCGCGAATAGAACGAGCCGAACAGTTCCAGCGCTTCGCACACCATCATCTTGTCGGGCAGATTGGTCTGCTGCAGGCAGACGCCAATCCGGTCCTTCAGGGCGTTTGTGTCGGAAGCGGGGTCCAGCCCCAGCACCGAAACCTCGCCCGCCGTCCGCGGCCGCAGCCCTTCCAGAATCTCAACCGTGCTGGTCTTGCCCGCCCCGTTCGGCCCCAGCAGCCCAAACACTTCTCCGGGGAAGACCTCGAAATCGATCCCCCGGACGGCCTGAAAGGTGCCGTAGGACTTCTCCAGTCCTCTCACTGAGATCACCGGCGTGGACATATTCAGAAGTGTCCCATGGGAGGCTTCCCGGGAGGCGGAACTCTCCGACGAACCGTCTCTCCCGCCGGATAAACCGGCGTCGCCGTACAAAGCAGGCTGACCCGCGGTCGCGATGGTGGCCGCGCTTCGTTAGCGCGGCTCTTCGAGGCCGTTCACCACGGCTCTCGGTGCCGCAAACGCCGTCCCGTGCCGTGCCCCCTTGGGAAAGTTCAGCTGCCCCGACAAGTCTTCCCAAGTCTTCAAATCCTTCGACCGGATGACGCCGTAGCGATGGTCACGATACTTGTCGAAATAGATATACCAGTAGCCGCCAAGCCGCACCGGCGCCGGCCCCTCCGCCCACTCCGGTCCCGAAATCGACGCTCCCGGCTTGGTCCACGGCCCCTTCAGCGAATCAGCAAAGGTGAGAAATAGATACTTCGCCTCGGGCTTCAGCGTCTCGTTCTTGGCCACCATGACGAAGCGCGGGCCGTGCTTGAAGATCGCGCCGTCGATCACCTGAAAGCCCGGATCATAGAACAGCTCCGGCTTACTGAACGTCGCGAAGTCACGTGTCCGCACGCTATACAACCGATGGTTGTAGTCGCGGTTGCCCTGGCCGGCCGTCTCCGGAAAACGTCCTTTGATCGTCGATGCCCAGACGATCACAAACTCGCCGTTCTCGTAGAACAACTCCGGCGCCCAGCTATTCGCCACCTCGCCTTCCAGTTCTACCGGGATCACCTTCTGCGCGGACCAGTTGCGCAGGTCCTTCGACGAGGCGTAGCCCAGCGTGCGTCCGGTCCAGGAAGTCGTCCACACCATGTGGAAAGTCCCGTCCGGCCCGCGGACAATCGACGGATCGCGCATCAACTTGTTCTCGCCCACCACGGGCCGCAGCAAGGGCTTGTCGCCATTCAGCACCCGCCATTGCAAGCCGTCATCGCTGGCCGCCAGATAGAGCCCGTCTTCCCCGTTGTTCCGGAAGAACGAGAACAGGATGGGGTCGGCGGCGATGGCTGCCGAGGCGACCAGAAACAGCAGTGCGCCTCGCATCTTAGCCCACAATCTCCTTCGCGTCGGCGATCAGCCGCTGCAGGTGCTCCGCGCTCACCAGGCTTTCGGCGTAGAGCTTGTAGATGTTCTCCGTCCCCGATGGCCGCGCGGCGAACCAGCCGTTCGCCGTCTCTACCTTCAGCCCGCCGATCGCCGCTCCGTTGCCGGCGGCGTGCGTCAGCTTGGCGGTGATGGGGTCGCCGGCCAGCTCCGTCGACGTCACCGATGCGGCGTTCAGCTTCTTCAACCGCTCCTTCTGCTCGGGCGTCGCCGGAGTGTCGATGCGGGTGTAGTACGAGACGCCGAAGCGCTCCGTCAGCTTCGCGTAGCGCTCGGCCGGATCCTCGCCGGTCATCGCCGTCATTTCGGCGGCCAACAAACCCAGAATCAGCCCATCCTTGTCGGTTGACCAGGCCCGGCCATTGGTGCGCAGGAAGCTCGCTCCCGCGCTCTCCTCGCCGCCGAAACACACCGTGCCATCGAACAAGCCCGGAGTAAACCACTTGAAGCCCACCGGCACTTCGAACAACCGACGGCCGCGCGCCGCCACCACCCGATTAATGATGGAGCTCGAAACCAGCGTCTTGCCGATGGCGGCCGTGGTCGGCCACTCCTTGCGCGCTTCCAGTAGATAGTCAATCGCCGCCGACAGGTAGTGATTGGGGTTCATCAGGCCCGCCGACGGTGTCACAATGCCGTGCCGGTCAGCGTCCGGGTCGTTGCCGAAAGCGATGTCGAACTTGTCCTTCAAGCTCACCAGGGACGCCATGGCGTAGGGGCTGGAACAATCCATGCGGATCACCCCGTCATGGTCGACACTCATGAAGCCGAACGCCGGATCGACCGACTGGTTCACCACCGACATCGCCAAACCGTACCGCTCCGCGATGCGGGCCCAATAGTCCACTGACGCGCCGCCCAGGGGATCGACGCCAATGCGCAGTCCGCTCGCGCGGATCGCGTCCATGTTGATCACATTGCCCAGGTCGTTGATGTAAGGCGCAGCCAGATCCAGCGAGCGCGCGTTCCCCGCCGCCCCGCGTTTCACGCCCTGATTGCCCTCCGCCAGCAGCTCATTGGCGCGCCGTTCCACCCAGCCGGTGACGTCGGTGTCCGCGGGTCCGCCGTTGGGCGGGTTGTACTTGAAGCCGCCGTCGGCCGGCGGATTGTGCGAAGGCGTAATGACGATGCCATCGGCCCAATGCGCCGTGCGGCCGGCGTTCTCGGTCAGAATCGCGCGCGAGATCACCGGCGTCGGGGCGTAGCCGTCACCCGCTTGCGTCACCAGATCGACGCCATTGGCGAGCAGCACCTGGCTCGCCGTCCATTCGGCCCAGCGGGACGCGGCGTGGGTATCTTTCCCGAGAAACAGAGGGCCGTCGATTCCCTGGGACTGCCGGTACTCGCAGATCGCCTGAGTAATGGCCAGGATGTGGGCTTCGTTGAACGTCGACTTGCTTGGCGTCCCCCGATGCCCGCTGGTGCCGAAGCTCACCCGTTCCAACGGGTTAGCGGCGTCGGGTACCAACGCATAGTAGTCCTTTTCCAGTTGGGCAACATCGATCAGGAGCGAAGTGGGCGCGGGCAAACCCGCAAGTGAACTGATAGCCATCAGACATATCGTAAGCCCATGGCATCTGCTAACGTGAGGATTCGTCATGCTCGGAGCTATCTCCCCACGCGCGCTGCCGATCGGATTACGGCATCCGCTCCTGAAAACCATTCGCAAGGGGATCCAAAAAGGCGCCCTCACCGAGGAAGGATTTTGCGTCGCGGAAAGCTTCCATCTCCTGGAGGAAGCGCTGCGCTCCGAACGCGAAGTCACCGCGATTGTCGTCTCGGAGTCCGTGCGCTCCACGGTGGAAAGCCGGGTCAAAGGCCTCTCGGGAATCCAGCTGTTTCATCTGCCGGACCGCGATTTCGACGATCTCGCCTCGACGGAGAACAGCCAGGGCGTCATCAGTCTGGTCCGTCCGCCCTCCTGGACGCTGGACCAGTTGTTTCGCGGCTCCGCGCTGGTCATCGTCCTCGATGGCCTGCAGGATCCGGGCAACGCCGGCGCGATCGCCCGCGCCGCCGAGGCCTTCGGCGCCACGGGCCTGCTGGCCATCAAAGGCACGGTGAATCTGCACAATCCCAAATGCCTCCGCGCCTCCGCCGGATCGCTCTTTCGCCTGCCCTGCATTCAGGGCGTGGAAGAAGAGATGGCGCGCGCGGCCCTCGCCCAACGCAAGGTGGATTGCTATGCCACCGTGCCTTCGGGCGGTAAGTCGATTGACCAGGCGAATCTGACGACGCGCACCGCGTTGATCATCGGCAGTGAGGGCCGCGGCGTGAGTCAACGCCTGCGGGATTCCGCGCTGGATCTGGTGATTCCCACCACCGGCGTCGAAAGCCTCAATGCGGCCATTGCGGCCAGTATCATCCTTTACGAAGCCCGGCGCCAGCGGAGCGCCGTCCGGTGAGCCTCTTCGAACAGATCGCGCCGCAGCCGGATGCCGGCCGGCCCCTGGCGGAGCGTCTTCGGCCCCGCACGCTCGATGAGTATGTCGGCCAGCAGCACATCCTCGGCCCCGGCAAGCCGCTGCGCCGTCAGATTGAACAGGACAAGCTGAGTTCCCTGATTCTCTGGGGGCCCCCGGGCGTAGGCAAAACGACCCTGGCGCACCTGATCGCTCTGCGCACGCAAGCCGACTTCGTCCCGCTCAGCGCCGTGATGAGTGGCATCAAGGAGATTAAGGAGGTGATGGCCGCCGCGGAAAAGTCCCGCCAATATGGCCGCCGCACCGTCCTCTTTGTCGACGAAATCCACCGCTTCAACAAAGCGCAGCAGGACGCCTTTCTCCCCTACGTCGAGCGCGGCGACATCATCCTGATCGGCGCCACCACTGAGAATCCCTCCTTCGAGGTGAACTCCGCGCTGCTGTCCCGCTCGAAAGTGTTCGCGCTACAAGCGCTCACCACGGAACAGGTGACGGGTCTGCTGGAGCGCGGCGCCGCACTGTTGAAGACCCACGTGCCTGCCAACTTACTCGAGCAGATCGCCATTTACTCAAATGGCGATGCCCGCAGCGCCTACAACTTACTCGAGTTGGCCGTTGCCACCGCCCAGGATGGCGAGGTTTTGCCTGAGGCCATCGAAGAGTTACTCGGCCGCAAGCTGACGCTCTACGACAAAGGCGGCGAGCAGCACTTCAACCTGATGTCGGCCTTGCATAAGTCTGTGCGTTCCTCCGACGCCGATGCCGCCGTTTACTGGCTGGCGCGCATGCTGGAAGGCGGTGAGGACCGTCTCTACATCGCCCGCCGCCTGATTCGCATGGCCGTCGAGGACATCGGCCTGGCCGATCCCCGCGCCGTGGAGCAGGCGATCGCCTGCATGCAGACCGTCCACTTCCTCGGTGTTCCGGAAGGCGACCAGGCCCTCGCCCAGGCGACGCTCTACCTGTCGCTCGCCGCCAAGTCCGATGCCGCTTATCAGGCCTTGAACGCGGCCCGGAAAACCGTCGTCAGTTCACCCGATGAGCCGGTGCCGATGCAACTGCGCAACGCTCCCACGCGAGCCATGAAGCAGTGGGGCTATGGTGAAGGCTATCAGCACGCCCACGGCAGCGCCGACGCGCTCAATACCATGGCCTGCCTGCCCGATTCTTTGGTGGGTACCGAGTTTTATGCCCCCACCAATCGCGGGCTGGAGGCGCGGATTCAGGCACGGCTGGCCGAGATTCGAGCTCGCCGGCAGCCTCCCCCGGAGTCACAATCATGAGGGTGGATTGACTCGCGCCGACCAACTCGTCAAGCTCCGTGAAAGGATCGTCCGTTTCGCGGCATCTCGTATTGCGGCCGATCGGGCCGAAGATCTCGCGCAGGAGGTGCTGATGGTGCTGGAAGAAAAGTATCCGCATCTCGATCGGCTTGAGGATCTTTTGCCTCTGAGCCTCCAGATCATGCGTTTCAAAATGACGGCGATGCTGCGCAAGTTGCATCGGCGTGGCGAAAGCAACGCCGTCTCCGTCGACGATTGGCCCGTCGTCGACCCCACCCCGCGCCCGGACGCGCAAGCCGAGCGCCGCCAATTGCTGGAGCAACTCGCCAAAGGCTTGGCCGGCCTGGGTGATCGCTGCCGTCAGATGATGCGCCTCAAACTGGAAGGGCGAAACTTTGCTGAGATCCAAGGCCTGATGGGCGCCGAATCCATCAATACCGTCTACACCTGGGACCATCGCTGCCGCCAGCAGCTTCGCGAGCTGATGGGCCAGGCGGGGAGGCCCTCATGACGCCCGAGATCCGTCATCTGCTGGGTGGCTACGCCACCGGCACCCTCACCGAAGCCGAACGCGCCAAGCTCTTCGCCGCCGCGCTGGAGGACCAGACGCTGTTCGACGCTCTGGCCGAGGAGCAATCCCTCAAGGAGCTGTTGGACGATCCCGAAGCGCGCGGCTATCTGCTCGCCGAACTCGACCAACTGGAGCAGCCGGCGACCCTGCAGCCGGAGGCGTCCGCGGCCCCCTCGCGGCCGATGGCGCAGGCCGCACCGGAAAGAATGTTGATGAGCCGCAAAGCCGCGCCGCGTCCCGTACCGGTGCAGCCCCCGCCGCCGCCCACGCCGATGCGCTTCTGGCTGCCCTTTTCGGCGGTGATGCTGGCCCTGCTGGTCACCGGCTGGTTCTGGTGGCGGCATCAGCCGGAGCCGTTGCAACAAGTGGCGGTGAGTCAGGCTCCCGCGGTGGTGCCGCCCGCGCCGTCCGAGAAAGCCGCCGAGCCTCTCAAGGAAGCTGAAGCCGACGCTCCTGCCCGTCCGGCGTCGGCCGCCAAGCGCTCTGCGCCCCCCGCTGCCGCCCCTGTTCCCGCCGCCCCTGTTCCTGCCGATCCCCAGCCGCTGCGGGACGAAGCCCCGAAGTCGATCGCGAGTGCCGACAACGCGGTGAAGCGGGAGGCGGCTCCCGAGCGGGCCGAACTGAAAGCTGCGGCGGAAGCCGCTCCGCCGCCCGCTACGGTTGCTGCTCCGGCCGCTCCGGCTCGCGTTCTCGGCAGTGTCTCCGCTCCTGGTTATCGACTCCTGCGGCTTCAGGACGGGCAATTCATCCCAACGCCTGCCAACGCGCGCTTCCGCGCTGGCGATACGGTGGTTTTCGTTTTGCCGCTTGAGCCCCGGCCACGCCTTTCGTTGGGCGACGGTTCACCCATCCCGCTGCAGCGCGACGCGGATGGTTATCGCAGTGCGGCGATCAAACTCCCCGCGGGCGTTCAGGAGTTCGTCGTCGTCCCGGACACGGCGGTTGCCCGCTCGCGCTCATTGGCCGATCGCGAGTCCCGGCAAGCCAAGGCCGCGCCCCAGACGGCACCCCAGCCTGCGCCGCTGCGAATCCGCCTCAACGTGGAGTAGTGTCGTACTTCAACGCCTCGCGCCGGCTCAACGGCGAAAGTTCCGGATGCGCGTGAACGAATTCGCGGACGGCCGCGGCATCATGCTTGGCGTACTGACGCAGCGCCCAGCCGATCGCCTTGCGGATGAAGAACTCAGGGTCCTCCGCATTTCCCGCGCAGTATCCAAACAAGCGCTTGGTGTCGGTCTGTTGGCGGTAGGCGAGTTGATGGAGAATGGCAGCGCGCCGGACCCAGAAATTGCCGTGCCGGCTCCAGCGATCCATGGCCCGGCCTAGCTCCGGGTGGGCTCGTACCAGCGGTCCCAGCACGCGCCCCGTCAACTGGTCCACGGAATCCCACCAGGACTTAGTCTCGATCAGCTCCTGCAAGACCGGCAGACTCGCCGGCGTGAGCACTTTGCTGTAGCGGTCCAGCAGGTCACCCGCCACGTATTGGTACTCGCGCTCGGGTAGCCTCCAAAGCTGTCGCGCGGTGTCGAGCAGAAGGTCCTCGTTCACCTCCGCGCGTAGGCTCAGCAGCAGCGGCCGCAGCAGCGGCTGATAGACCGGCCTCGGCAGTCCGAGGAAGGGAAAACGGCCTTTCATATAGCGGGCCATGCTGGCGGCCAATGCCGCATCGCGGTGCGGTTCCAGCAATTGGCGCGCACTTTCCGTGAACGTCATCTACTCTGTTATCGCCCAACTTACGATAGACTTTCTTGCAGAAGTCATCTCAGGAAGATTCGCGATGAGCCGTCAAGCGGCGAACGTCTACCAGGAATCTCCGGAGCCCAGTGCGGGTTTAGAAGTTGGGCTCTACCGCTTGACGCGCAGGATCGCGCGCGGCGGGATGGGCGAAGTTTGGTTCGCCCAACGCACCGACGGAGTCTTGCGGCGTCCCGTGGCCATCAAGCTGATGCACGGGCATCTGCTGGAGCATGGCCTCGAACGGCGTTTCCAAGCCGAACGCGAGATCCTCGCCGCGCTGGACCACCCCAACATCGCCCGCCTGACGGACGGCGGCGTCACCGCCTCCGGAGTGCCTTTCGTGGTGATGGAGTACGTCGACGGCGACCCCATCGACGATTATTGCCGCCACCGTCAACCGTCGCTACCGGAACGTCTGCAACTCTTCCGCCAACTTTGCGATGCCGTCCACTATGCCCACCGCAATCTGATCGTCCACCGGGACCTGAAGCCCGCAAACATCCTGGTGAATCGCGAGGGCCAGGTGAAGCTGCTCGATTTCGGGATCGCCAAGCTGTTGCGTCCCGAACTCGGCGCCTTTACCGAAGCCATCACGCGCCCCTTCGACCGCCTGATGACGCCCGAGTACGCCAGCCCCGAACAACTGCGCGGCGAAGCGGTCTCCACCGCCACCGACATCTACTCGCTCGGCCTGCTGCTTTCCGTCCTGGTGACGAATCGGCTGCCTTACCCGGTGGAGGGCCGCAACACCAACGAGATCCGGCGCATCGTTTGTGAACAGGAGGCGCAACCGCTCGCCGAACTGAGCGAATCGCCAGTGCCTCCGGACATCGCCGCGATCGCGGCAAAAGCGCTGCGCAAGGAGCCCGAGGCTCGCTATGGCTCGGCCGATCAGTTGAGCGAAGACGTGCGGCGTTACCTGGACGGCTTCCCCGTTCGCGCCTACGAGGGCAACTGGCGCTACCTGGCCGGCAAGTTCATCCGCCGCCACCAGTTGGCCGTCTCCTTCGCCATCATCCTGCTGGCCGTGATGATCGCCTCGGGCATCATGCTCACCAATTTGACGCGCCAGTACAAACGGGAGCGCGATACAGCGAAGGCGGTGGAAAGCTATCTGGTCGACCTCTTCGATGCGTCCGATCCCCACAGCGCCAAAGGCGGGGACCTTCCGGCGCGCGTCCTGATCGACCGTGGTGCCGCGGGGCTGGCCAGCCGCTTCGCCAACGAACCGGCGGTGGAGGCGTCCTTGGCCGAGAAGCTCGGCGATGTTTACCGCCAACTGGGCCTTTATGCGCAGGCGCTGCCGCTGTTTGAGCGAAGCCTGGCCCTGGAACAGCAGGTATCCGGTGAGAACGCCGAAAGCACGGCGCGCATTGCAGTTCGTCTCGCCGAGTTGCTGCGTGAATTGCAGCAATACGATCGCGCCGGGCAACTCGCTCAACGCTCGCTGCAGATTCGCCGGGCCGTTTTCGGGCCGAACCATCAGCAGGTGGCCGATTCGCTGAACATCCTGGGCATTCTGCAGCAGATCCGAGGACGCCTGACGGAGAGCCGCGCCACCTTCGCGGAAGCGGTCCGGATCCGGCGCGCCACGCTACCGCCGGGTGACCAGTTCACCGCGCTTTCCCTCGGCAATCTCGGCAACGTGGAGCGTGGGTTGGGCAATCTGGACACGGCACAGGCGCTCTTCAGCGAAGCTTTGGAGATGCGCCGCAAGAAGTGGGGCGCGCGCCATCCGCGCGTGGGCTCCAGCATGTCGCAACTGGCGCAAGTGGCGTTAGACCGGGGCGAAGTCACGCGCGCGATCGAGCTGGCCGATGAAGCTCTGGCCATCGCCCGGGTCGCTTACCGCGGCGGGAATCCCACGTTAGCCGGCTTTCTGAACACTGCGGCGAGCGCCCATCGCGAGGCGCGCCATTTCGCGCAGGCGGAAGAACTGGCGCGGGAGTCGATCGCCGTAAACCAGCGTTACCGTGGACCGGAATCTGTGGAATTGACGAACGCTCAAGGGGCGCTGGCGGCAACGCTCCTCGAGCAGGATCGTCTCGACGAGGCCGAACCGCTCGTTGAAAGCATCCTGCGCGTGCGGCGTGCGAACTTAGGCGAGGATCACCCTTCCACGGTTCGCGCCGTACAATCTGTGGCGGCGTTGCGCACCGCCCGCGGCCGGCACCAGGAGGCGGCGGTACTGTACCAGAAAGTGCTTGCCTCGCGGCGCAAGTCGCTCGGCGACTCTCATCCCGAGGTAGCCCTCGCGCTGTTCGCCAGCGGCGACCGGGCCACCGCGATCGAGCGCTTGAAGCAGCGTCTACCCGCCGCGCATAATCTCCAAGCGAAACTCTGGCTCGATTGGGCGCGCCGGGACCCGGCGCACCGCCCCGAACTTTTCGCCAAGGCCCGTGCCGCCCTGAACCTCGCCTCTCCGCCGGATCCGGTCTGGCAGGCGCTCGCCCGCTAGTCCTACGCTAAACTTGCAGTGACCCTGCAACGGAATGCTCCCGCCCTTCGATCCTCTCTTTCGCAACCCTCATCTGGCCACGATTGCCGCCAACTTCTGGAAGCGGCCGCTGCTGGACACGTCCGCGCAGCCCACCGTCTTTGACCCCGAGCCTGGCGTGCAGGTGATGGCCATGACTCAGACGCCGGCGCAAATCCGCGGCGACTTGATCATCCTGCATGGCCTGGAAGGCTCGCACGAGTCAGGCTACATGCGCAGTCTGGCGCACGCCGCGCTCAGCCGGGGCTATCGCACGCACCGGCTGAACATGCGCGGCTGTGGCGGCACCGAAAAGCTTTCGCAGACGCTCTATCATGCGGGGCTTACCAGTGACCTGCGCTTCATTCTGGAGCAGTTCCAACGGGAAGGCCGAGGGCCGGTGTTCGTCGTGGGCTTCTCGCTCGGCGGAAACGTCGTTTTGAAGCTATTGGGCGAACTGGGCGAAACCGAACTTGTCACCGGCGCGGCCGCCGTCTCCACGCCGATTGACCTCGAAGCCTGCTGCCGCCGCATGATGGAGCGCCAGAATCGCCTGTACGAAAGCCGCTTTGTTTCGCGCTTAAAGCTGCGCTACCAGGAGCGGCACCGGCTGCATCCGGAGCACTTTCGCCCGCACCAGGACCGCCTCGCCGCGCTCGAACAGGTGCGTACGGTGATGGACTTCGACGATCAGATTACTGCTCCTTACTTCGGCTTCGGCACCGCCGCGCGCTACTACGCGCTTCAGTCTTCCGGCCAGTATCTGCCCGCCATCCGCGTGCCCACTCTGGTCGTGCAGGCCAAGGACGACCCGTTGATTCCGTTCTCCGTCTATCAGCGTCATTCCTGGCCATCGCCCTTGCGGTTGCTGGCTACCGAGCATGGCGGGCATGTCGGATTTCTGGCCAAAGAGAATCCCCGTTTCTGGGTGGACCAGGCGATTCCCGCTTTTTTCGATTCCCTACGGAACAATTAGCCCCCTTGGGTCGTCTTCGAGAGAGTGCAGTTGCCCCGCAAGCTCTCCGCCCGAACGACGGCCTCCTTTGGCGAGGCCGTGCGCGTGGCCGCCCAGTCCTTGCGCTCGAGTAAGTTGCGCAGTTTCCTCACGCTGCTCGGCATCATCCTTTCCACGACGACGCTCATTGCGGTGATGAGCGTGATCCATGGAATGGACCGGTACATTGCCGAGAGCGTCTCCGACATGGGGTCGGATGGCTTCCGCGTGGTGCGGTTCGCCTTTATCGGCAACTGGGATCCCAAGAAGTTTCTCGAGTTCCAGCGGCGAAACCCCCTGCTGAACCGTGACGAGTATCAGTTCATCCGGCAGCGCGCGCAACTGATCTCGGAGATCGGCCTGCAGAGTGGCCGCCAAGCCGACTTGCGTTTCGGCAACGAGCGCCTGGAAGGCGCGCGCATTGAAGGCGTGACGCCGAATGTCGGCGCGATGAGTAATTACCAGGCCGCGCAGGGGCGCTTTCTTTCGGACGTCGACAACGACAAGAAGCTCTGGCGTTGCTTCATCGGCAGCGACATCAAAGAGCGCTTCTTTCCGAACATCGACGCCGTGGGAAAGTTACTCACCGTCAATGGCCGCTCCTTCGAGGTCGTCGGCGTCTCGAAGCCGTTGGGCAGCGTTTTCGGCCAGTCTCGCGACTCGTTTGTCGTGGTGCCGATCGAGGTCTTTTTCCAGATGTTCGGCCGCCGCGTGCAGATGGCTTACATCGCCAAAGCCATTGACCAGGGCCACCACTTACAGGCTCAGGACGAGATTCGCGCGCTGCTACGAGGTTATCGGCACTTACGTCCCGCCGCCGAAGATACATTCGCCATTATCAGCTCCGATTCGCTTTCCGGCGCCTGGGCGAGCATGACCGGGGCGATCGCCGCCACAGCGATCGCGATTGTCAGCGTCTTTATGGTGGTGGGCGGCGTGGTGATCATGAACATTATGCTGGCCGTGGTCTCGGAACGTACACAGGAGATCGGCATTCGTAAGTCGGTGGGGGCGCGCAAGCGCGATATTCTGAACCAGTTTCTGGCTGAATCCTCTATGCTGTCGGGTTCCGGCGGACTGATTGGCGTGGCGATCGCCTGGGCGATCACGCTGATCGTCAAAGAGACGACGCCTATCCCGATGTCGATGCCGTTCTCGGCGGTAATGCTGGCCGTAAGTATGTCCGTAGCCGTGGGCCTTTTCTTTGGCATTTATCCGGCCCGCCGCGCCGCGAAGCTAGACCCGATTGAAGCTCTGCGAGTGGAACGATAATGAACGGCCCTCTTTGGAACGCCGTTCTGCTGGCGTTCGACACCATCCGCGTCTATAAAATGCGCGCCTTTCTCACCGTGATCGGCGTAATCATCGGCACGGGCACCATTATCGGCGTGGGCTCCATCCTGACGGGCCTGGACGGCGCGATCAGCAGCGTCCTGTCGAGCTTCGGAACCAATACGATTCTGGTTTTCAAGTTTCAGGTCGGTGTGCGCTTCGGCAACCTGACTCCGGAGGAGCGTCTGCGCAAGCCACTTTCCTACGAGAACGCGCAGGCGATCGCCGAACGGTGCCCCAGCGTCGACCACGTCAGCCCGATTCTTTTTCCCAACGTAGGCGTGGTGAAGGCGCGGTACAAAGCCAACGAGTATTACCAGATCGATTTCAGCGGCGCGCAGGAAGGCTATATCTTTGGCGGCAACGCGGAGATGAAATACGGACGTTTCTTCTCGAATGCGGAGAGCGAGCATCGCCGCCCGGTGGTGGTGATCGGAGAAGACGTTTACAAGGGCGTCTTCGCGACGGGCGATCCCACGGGCAAGTGGATTGAGGTGGCGGGTCATATGTTCGAGGTGGTGGGCGTGATGAACCGTCCCTCCTCGTCTTTCCCTGGCGATAACGACGGCCGCGTCATTATTCCGTACTTCACGATGCGCAAGATGTTCCCGAACTCGCGTGAGCATCTGCTGCTGGTGGTCGCCAAGCCGGGTCTGCTCCCCGCGGCGTTGGACGAAGTGCGCGTCGTGTTGCGGCAGGAGCGGCGCGTAGCGCATGACAAGCCGGATAACTTCGGCATGTCGACGGCCGAGCAGATGGTGGAGCAGTTCCGCAAAACCACGGCGATGACCGCGGTGGTGATGGTGGTGCTGAGTTCCATCGGCCTGCTGGTAGGCGGCATTGGCGTGATGAACATCATGCTTGTGTCGGTGACCGAACGGACCCGGGAGATCGGTATACGCAAGGCGCTGGGCGCGCGGCGGATCGACATCGTCGTGCAGTTTTTGATCGAGGCGGCGGCACTTACCGGATTGGGCGGCATGTTGGGGATGCTGATGGGTTGGATGCTCTCTACCGCCACCCATGTGGTCTTCCCGAACCTGCCCACCACGGTGCCGCTTTGGGCGGCAGCGGCGGGCCTGGTGGTGTCCGTCGGGGTCGGTCTCTTCTTCGGCATCTGGCCGGCCAGCAAGGCGGCGCGGCTCGATCCGGTGGTGGCCCTGCGGTATGAGTAACCTATTTGAGTGCTGCTGTTTCCCGTCACGATCTTTCTAAGCGCCTTTCTGCTTTTTGCCATTCAGCCCATCGTGGCGCGGCAACTGTTGCCGCTCTATGGCGGCACGCCCGCGCTCTGGACTGCCTGTCTGCTCTTTTTCCAGGCCGCCCTGATCGTTGGCTATCAGTACGCCCACCGCCTGTCGCGGGTACCGATGGGCGCCCAGCGGCTGGACCATACCCTAATTTTGCTGCTGCCGCTGCTGACGCAGGCCTTTGCCGGCGGTTGGGAGATCAGCGAGTCAGGTGAGCCGACTCTCAGCGTGATGAAGCGCCTGCTGTTGCTTTGCGGGCTGGAAGCGATTGCGCTTTCGGCCACCAGTCCGTTGCTGCAGCAATGGTATGAAGCGGCCGCGGGCAAGGCGCCTTATCGGCTTTACGCCGTCTCCAATGCCGGCAGTCTGCTGGCATTGCTGCTCTATCCGGTGCTGGTGGAGCCATGGGTGCCCTTACGCTGGCAACTGAACGCCTGGCGTGCGGGCTACTGGATCTTTGCGTTGCTGTGCGCGACGCTCGCTTGGCGCTATGCGGCCCAGCGCGAAGAAACCGCGGCGGTGCGCGTTCCGTGGGCGCCGTTCGGCCTGTGGATGCTGCTCTCCGGCTTAGGGGCCATGCTGCTGGCGGCCACCACCAATCAACTCACCCTGGAAGTCGCGGTGAACCCCTTCCTGTGGGTGCTGCCGCTGGCGATCTATCTCATCTGTTTCATCCTCGTCTTTGAAAGCGACCGCTGGTATCAGCCGCAGATCTTCGGAGCGGTGGCGGCCCTGGCGGTGATGTTGGCCTGCATCGCTCAAGTGGCCGGCGTTTCGCTGCCGCTGTGGTCGCGCATAGCGATTTACTGCCTGGCGTTGTTTACGGGCTGCATGATCTGCT
>JALHNI010000098.1 GCA_022843605.1 Bryobacter sp. | reverse complement strand
GATCCCAAGGATCTGCTCTTCACTAAACCGACTCTTCTTCACCTTCTCCTCCCTTTCCGGCCTCTCCGCCTCTTGGGATTTCCAGTTTAGTTTGGTTCAGTTTCTCCGGTACAGGTCAGATGGATCTCACCGTGGATGACGCCAGCGGTCTGCGCGACTTCTACTCGGCGGTCATCGGTTGGGAGCCCCAGCCCGTCAGCATGGGCGACTACGCCGACTACTGCATGACCCCGCAAAATGCGCAACAGCCCGTGGCCGGCATCTGTCACCGCCGCGGCCCGAATGCCCAATTGCCGCCCGCCTGGCTCGTCTACCTCACTGTGCCCAACATCGCCGCCAGCATCGCCAGCGTCGAGGCCCTCGGCGGCAAAGTCCTCACCCAAACGCGAAGTTCCAGCGGCGGCCATTACGCCGTCATCGAAGATCCCGCCGGCGCCGTCTGCGCCCTTTATCAGGAGCGGTAGAGCGCTTCGGCTAGAAGCGCCGCACGGCCAGGTAGCCACCTGCCGGAGTCGTGGCCGAACCGATGCTCACAGAAATCGGCAAGTTGCCTGCCGGCGCATTGGCCGGCACACGAATGTTGATCTGGTAAATCACCTGCAAAGGCGCGGCCCCCGCGTACAGAATGTCCGAAGGCGCTAGCGTCAACTCGCCTAACCGCACCGTCACCGGGCTTGTCACTGGCGCCGCTGTCCGCGGGATCTCTCCCACATCCAGGCCCGGGCTCACCGCGCCCAACCCCGACATGTAGATCGTCACGACATCGCCGGGCCGCACCGGGGTCAGTGCGCCGCCCAATACGTCGATCGGCCCCACCAGCGCTCCCGTTGATGCCTCCACCGCCGCCACTGGATTGACGCCATCCGCGTTCGTCACAAAGAACAGGAACTCCGGCGCCGCTGCCGCAAAATTTACGATCTCCCCATCGGACACCAGCTCATTGGCTGACCCGCAGGAAGTCCGCACCCGCACATCCACGGTCGGTGACGCCGTCAGCAACTGCGGCACCTGCACCGTCAACTGCGTCGGAAAGACATCCAGCATCGCCGCGCGCACTCCGTTGAACGTCACACAGACGCCCAGCAATGCAGTCGGCAAACGCCCACCCACGAACTCCTCGCTGTTCACCCGCCGTCCCGTACCCGCCAGCAGAAAACTCGTCCCAAAAATGCTCACCAACGAGTTCGGGCTTACCGCCGTCACCCGAGGAATGCTCAAGCCCACGCCGGTGATCCCACCCGGATTGATTCGTGGCCGCGTCGCGCCCGCCGGTCCCGTCGTCGTCAGCGTGAAACGTACCGGCTCAATGCCCGCCAACGTTGCCGACACCACCACGCTACCCGCTACTGGCCCCAACGTTACGCGCACCGTCGCGATGCCCTGCGCATCCGTCACCGCCGTGCCGCTCGACAAATTTGCCGATCCCGACTGCACCGCGAACGCCACCGTAACGCCCGGCGCCGGCACCGCGCCCGCCAACAGCACCCGCACCGACAGGGGCTCCGCCAATGCCGTGCCTGGCGGGCCGCTCTGGCCATTGCCGCCACGAAGCTCCAACTGCTGCACCGCTCGCGGCGTCAGCACCCGCACGCGGTGATTCTGCCGGTCGGCCAACAACAGCCGTCCATCCGGCAACGCAGTCACGCCAGCCGGCGAATCGAGCAATGCGGCCGCACTAAAGAATCCGTCGCCGCCAAAGCCCGCCGCCGCGCCGCCGGCAAGAGTCTCGGCGCCCCGCCGCAAACGATGTAGTTCCGGGCCCGATTGCGTCACAAAGAAAGTGCCCGCCGCATCCACCGCGATCCGCGCCGGCGAAGCCAGCGTCTGCACCGTATTGATGATTCCGGTCGCCGCATCGATCCGCCGGACCCGCCCGTTGTTCCGGTCGACGACGAAGAGATTCCCCCGCGCATCGGTCGCCACGTCCGAAGGTCCATTCAGCAGCGCCGTGCCCGCTACTTCGCCGTCGCCCGAAAATCCCGATTGCGAGTTCGCCCCGCCCGCGATCGTCGCCACGTCCTGCTGCACAATGTCCAGCCGCGACAAACGCGTGCCGCCGAATTCGTTGGTGAAATACATGTAGCGCGGCAATGTCGGATCGAGCGCAATGCCCTGCGGCCGCCGGATATTGTTGTTCGCGCCCACCAGCGTGGTGATGGTGCCGTTGGCCTGCACGCGCCGCAACCGGTCATTGGCCCGGTCCGCGATGAATAGGCTGCCCTCGTTATCGAACGCCAAGCCGGCTGGTTCATTCAACAGCGCGTTCGTCGCCGCGCCCGAGTCCCCGGTGTTTCCCGGCAATCCGCAGCGACCGGCAAACGTGCTGATCACTCCTTCTGGAGACACGCGGCGCACGCAATGGTTGCCCGTGTCCGCAATGAAGATGGCGCCACCCGGCCCCAGAATCGCCGCTTCTGGAAACAGCAACTGCGCGTTGGTTGCCGCCCCGCCATCGCCGCTGGCGTAGCCCTTCCCGGCGATCGTCTCCAAACGGCCGCCCGTCGCGTCGGAACTGCCAATCACCCGCCGAATGCGTTGGTTGCCGCGGTCAACGAAATTCAAGTTGCCGCGCGCATCCAGCACCAGCGAACTCGGCGAATGCATCCGCCCCAGGATGGCCGGTTGACCATCTCCGGAGAAGCCAATCTCGCCACTGCCCACGATCGTGCTGATCAGCCCCGTCCGCGACGAAATGCGCCGCAAACGGTGTCCCTCGGCATCGGCGACCAACAAGTCCCCGTTGGGGTCCGCCACCAGTCCTGCCGCGTCCACCAGTGCCGTCAGGGCCGGTCCGCCGTCGCCATTCCCGACGTTCACCTCTGCGCCTTTGCCGGCATAAGTCTGGATGTTGCCGTTCAGCAGAATCCGCCGGATGAGCCGGTTGCCCGTATCCGCGAAATAGAGCGCGCTATCCACGCCCAACGCAATTGCCTTCGGCCGCGCCAGCCGCGCCACCAGCGCACTGATGTCATCCCCAAAGAATCCCTGCACTCCCGAGCCCGCGATCGTCGTCACCTGTCCACCGCTGATCCGCCGTAAACGGTTGTTTCCGGTATCGGTCACCACCAGATTGTTGCTTGCGTCGAGCGCAATGCCATAGGGCGAATTGAACCGCGCCTGTGCCCCAGTCCCGTCCGCGAACCCGGCCGTTCCTCCCGCGATGGTCCGGATCTCCCCGGTGCTCAACGTCACCGCGCGAATGGCATGATTCCCGGCATCGACGATGTACAGCACGCCCGCCGCGGCATCCAGCGCCAGTGTCGTCGGTGAGTTCAACTGCGCCGTGTTCGCCAAGCCGTTGTCGCCGGTGTAGCCGGGCACACCCGTCCCCGCCACGGTGGTCACCAGGCCTCCCGTCGTAAAGCGCCGCACGCGATGCTGCCCCGTGTCGGTGACGTAGTGGTTGCCGTTCGCGTCGCTCAAGATGAACTCCGGGTTTAGCAGCAGCGCGTCGGTCGCCGGTCCGCCGTCGCCCGAAGGCCTCGAGCCCGCAAGGGTCGCGATTGAATAGTAGGGAGGGCCGTAAGTCTGCGCGAACAGGCTGGCCTGCGCGAGAGCAATGAAAAGAGTTAACAAGCGCATCAAACCAGCAGTATACGGGATCGACGCGCGCGAAAAAGTAAACTACGGCCGGGTCAACGGATACTTCTGGTATTCCCTGGTGCCGCCCTTTTCATCGAAAAGCACCACGGAATACGGGTCCTTCCGCGGACCCTGCTCCATCCCCGGTGAACCCAGCGGCATCCCCGGCACCGAAATGCCCTTGGCCTTCGGCTTTTCCTTCAGCAGCCGCCGCACTTCGGCGGCCGGTACATGCCCCTCCACCGCGTATCCCGCGATCACGCCCGTATGGCAGGACGCCAACTGATCCGGCACGCCATACTGCTTACGCACCTCGGCCGTACCCTCCACTTCCTTCACGTTCACCGTGAAGCCATTGGCCCGCAAGTGTTCCACCCACTTGCCGCAGCAGCCGCAAGTCTTGGTTTTGTACACCGTCATGGCCGGTTCCGGTGCGGGCGCCGCCATCAACCCGCCTGTCAGCAATGCGGCCATCAACCAGTTGGTCATCATTCCTTTAGTTTAGCCCCTTCTGCGCGGAAGACCGGCAGTATGGGCAATCGCTCCGCAGCTCTGCCACGCCTTCGTTACTTCGCGAATGATCAGTTACTCGCCGTCTGTTTCGTCCAACCCCACCGTCGCGTTCCTCAAGTTGCGATCCCTATCCCCCTAGTGTGGCGCGACACAATCGCCATCCCGCCCAAGCTGTCACGCCCTCCTCTGCGCTCTTTCGACGCCAGGAATTCAAACGCTTAGTACCCTTGGGTGATAGCGTACCTATTAACTCTTCTGCGTATTTAAAGCCGTGAATTCTGCGTCATCCCGCGGGCGAGTATGTCCACGGAATTTGGTGTCACAGTCTTGTAATCCCTCGTAAGACGAGTTACTTCAACGTTTGTTCTGTCGTTAACTTGCATCCATCCGTTTCCCCTCCATTGAGGGGATTGAGACCCTATGATGCCGCCCGTCGCTCTTGGTACCTCTAGTACTAGGGCGATCTTTAAAACATAATCATTCAGCATTGTTTTATCAACAGGTTATCCGAAAAGGAATTTTCCCTAAATCTATAAAAGTAATGGGCCTGCGTTTAGCAGAAGTTTGGGTCTTCCCTGAGTGTTTAGTGACCACATATGGTCACCAGAGGGGTTGACACACTCCACTTATGCCGCGAAACTAATGTAAATAGAACACCCGCATTAGGTTTCGCCAATACCCGCATCGGAGGGGGGTGGACTGAAAGGGCGGGAGCTTGTCCGGCACCTCATCAAAGCATGTTTCAAGATGACAATTTCCGCTGGTACGCGATTCGGGTTCGATCGCGATGCGAAAAGCTGGCGGCTGCCGGCTTGATGGCGCGGAACATCGAAACTCTTGCGGCCGTTGCGCCGCAGCGAAGAATCTGGGTCGATCGTGTTCGTACCGTGGAAATGCCGCTTTTCCCCGGTTATATTTTCGCCCGTTTTACTGCTTCCCGCCGTGTGGAGGTCGAGCGTTCTTCGGGCATTTCCTCGGTTGTTCGCTTTAGTGATCAAGTCTGCCCCGTCGACGACAAGGAAATCGACGTGGTTCGTCTCCTGCTGAATTCCGGTCTTGAAGTGCAGCGGTCTCCTTTCCTTCGCGTCGGCAAAATGGTCTCCGTTAAGCGCGGACCGCTCGCCGGAGCGCGTGGCATGGTGATCGAAATCAAGAACCGGTATCGTCTCGTCGTTTCCGTCACTTTGCTGCAGCGCTCCGTGGGTGTCGAGATTGACGAAGCGCTGGTGGAACCACTTTGGTCACCAACTGAGCCTGTGCTGTCTCTGGTTCAAGCCGTGTAGTTGAAGGGTTACCACCTATGCCACCTGTCGATCCAGTTGCTATCGTGCCTACACGCGCTGTCCGGTCCGTCTCCCCGGATTCGGCTTCGCTGGCCTTGCCGTTGGTCATCCCCGCTCGCGCCTCCGTATCCGGCGCGGAGCGTGATCCTGCCTCCGACCTCACCTTCTTCCTCCGCGCGCACTATCGCACTCTCCTCGCGGGAGTTGTTCTTGGCAGCGTCCTGGCATATCTCTACACCGGCACCCAAACCCGGGTTTACCGTGCTTCCGCCAGCCTGGAAATCCAGGACCTCAACGAGAACTTCCTCAATCTGCGCGAAGTCTCTCAAGTTGCTGTCAACGAGAATCCCTCCGCCGGCAGTGACCTTCCCACCCAGTTGCGGCTCCTGCAAAGCAACAGCCTGCTCTCCCGCGTCGTGACGCAACTCCCCCCCGAAAAGATACCCGCGCCCACCGGCCTCGCCGCAATGCTCTCCCGGCCCGCGCCCCCCACCACCGTCGATGCTCGCGTCGAAGCCGCCGCACAAAACCTGCTGGTGCGCGACAGCCGCCAGACACGCATCGTCGACCTCTCGTTCGATAGTCCCGATCCCGCCTACGCGGCGGCCTTTGTCAACCGCCTCGCCGAACAGTACATCAGCCAAAGCATCGAGTCCCGCCTGGAAATCTCGCAGGGCACCAGTCGCTGGCTGGAACGCCAAATGGGCGAGCTGCGCGCTAAGCTGGCTGACTCCGAGAACCGCCTGCAAAACTATGCTCGCTCTTCCGGCCTTGTCGTCACCACCGAAGTGAACCGCCCCGACGAAGAAAAGCTCCGCCAGATTCAGGAGACCCTCTCTAAAGCCCAGGAAAATCGCGCCATCCGGCAAGCCCGCATGGAAACGGCCATCGCCGCGCCACTCGATTCTCTTGAGGCGCCGGTCGGTAGCGCCCTTCGCGATCACCAGGCCAAACTGGCGGACCTCCACCGTCAACGCGCCGACCTGGTCACCATTTACACCGCCAACTTCGATGGCGTCCGCCGCCTCGACAACCAGATCGCCGCGTTGGAGAACGCTTGGCGCACCGAATCAGCAGCCCTGCTGCAGGCCATCAAGAACGACTATCACGACGCTCTCCTCCGTGAGCGTCTCATCCAGGAAAGTTATCAGGGCCAGGTCGGCCAGGTCACCAAGCAGGGCGATATCGCCATTCAATACGGAATTCTCAAGCGGGAAGTCGACACCAACCGCCAGCTTTACAACACGCTGATGCAGCGTGCCGCCGAAGCCAAAGTCGCCTCCGCCCTCCGCGCCAGCAGCGCCAGGGTCGTCGATGCCGCGAAAGTTCCCACCTTGCCGGTTCGCCCCAGCCGTCTGATGAATCTGCTCTGGGGTTCCACCGCCGGTCTGCTCCTCGCTCTCGTTCTGGTTACCGTACGGGATCGTGCTGACCAGCGTATCCGCCAAACCCGCGACCTCCGCTTCCATCTGCAGGTTCCTCAACTGGGCGCCATCCCTCGCTTCCGCGCGCTGCTCGCCGCCCCGGACGAACGTCTCGGTGCCGAAGCCGGCCTCGTCCGCATCGAGTCGGATCCCACTGGCGGCTTGGCCAGTATCGCGATGACCACTTGGAACCACCGCACCTCCGCGGAAGCCGAAGCCTATCGCGCGGTGCTCACCTCCATCTTGTTCTCCCAGGCCGCCGGCCGCATCCCGCAGGTCATCGTCGTCACCAGCGCCCAGCCCGCTGATGGCAAAACGACCCTCGTGACCAATCTCGCCGCCGCCCTGGCCCAGATGAAGCGCAGCGTGCTCCTCGTTGACGCCTCCCGCGAACGTGGCCTCCACCGGGTCTTTGGTCTCGAGGACAACTACGGCTTAAGCGATGTCCTCGATCTGCCGGAGATCACCCCCGCCCTCCTGGCCTACGTCACCCACGAGACCCCACTGCCGGGCGTTGCCCTGGTCGCCACCGGACCGCGCGAAACCAGTGCCCTCGAACTGCTCTACGCCATGGCTCCGCTGCTGGGTCAACTGCGGAAATCCTACGACACCCTACTAATTGACGCCCCTTCGCTCAGTGAGTTGCCCGATGCCCGGGTCTTCGGCCGCATGGCCGACGGCGCCATCCTCGTGGTCCGGGCGGGAGAAACCACCCGCGACACCGCGCAAACCGCCGCCGCACGCTTGCAGGAAGACGGCACGGTCCTTCTCGGAACCGTGCTGAATCAATCGAGTTGACTATCTTGGCCCCAGTCAAACCTCCAGTCGAACCCCCGACCCCGCTGCTTGAGACTTCGCAGCCCGTCCGCGCGCAGTTCACCGCGCTCGTTCGCTCCCTCGCGGCCCAACGCGAATTGGCGGGCGTCGCGGCGTGGTCCTTCCTCTCGGCCTTCATCGCGCGGGGCGCCAATCTCGCCGCCCTGGTTATCTGTGCCCGCATCCTTCCTCAGGAGCAGTTCGGCCAAGTCGCCATCATCCAAAGTACTGTCGGCATGTTCGGCCCCATCGCCGGCCTCGGGCTCGCCATGACCACCACCAAGTTCATGGCCGAATACCGTGACACCAACCCGGAGCGTGCCGGACGCATCCTGGCGTTATCGCTCAGTGCGGCCATGGTCGCCGGCCTGCTCCTCACCGGCGTCCTCATCCTGCTCGCTCCCACTCTCGCCGCTCAGGGCTTCGCCTCTCCCGGACTCTCCCGCCAACTCATCCAGGCCTCTGGCCTTCTGGCCTTCGGCGTCGTCGAAGCCGTCCAGACTGGCGCTCTCACCGGTCTCGAAGCCTTCCCCCGCATCGCCCGCCTCAGTGTCTGGAACGGACTCCTCTCCATCCCCTTCGTCGCCCTGCTTGCCACTTCTTATGGCGCTTCCGGCGCGATCGCCGGCCTTACCTTTTCCGTCGCTGCGGCGTGCATCCTCAATTGGATCGCCCTCCGCGGCGAATGCCGCCAACGCAACATTCGCCCCTCCCTTTCCGGCATCGCCGATGAGCGGCGCATGTTACTCAACTTCAGTCTGCCCTCCTACCTTTCCGGGATCATCGTTGCCCCGGTTACCTGGCTCAGCAGCGCGCTCCTGGTCCATCAACAGAATGGCTTTGCGGAGATGGCTCTCTTCACCGCCGCCGATCGCTTCCGCTACCTTCTGATCTTTTTGCCCCTCGCTGTCTCCCGAATCGCCGTTCCGGCCTTGTCCCGCTTCCGCTCTGCTGGTGACCATGGCGGCTATCGCAGCGCCTTCCGCTGGAACCTCGCCTTCGGCTTGCTCGCCACCATCCCACCTGCCCTTGCCTGCATCGCTTTCGCCCAACCGCTGATGGTCCTCTTCGGCGAAACCTTCCGCCGCGGTTGGCCCGTCCTGGCCATCCTCGCCTTTTCCGCCATCCCGACGGTGATGAACACCCAGCTCGGCGCCGCCTTGCTCAGCAATGGCCGCGCCTGGGCGCGCGCTTCCGCTGACGTCGTCCTGGCGGTCGTCTTCGTCGGTTCGGCTTATCTCCTCATTCCTCGCTGGAACGCCGTCGGGCTGGCCCTCTCTTTCGCGATCTCCTACGCGGTCGCTTGCTGCCTGCTCGCTCTCTTCCTTCGGAGGGCGCATGACTAGCCGCCTCCTTCACCCGGGCTGGACCCTGCTCTTACCCTTCCTCGCCCTCACCGCTCTCATCCTCTGTCCACCCGAGCGCCGCCTCTGGATGGCCCTGCTCTCGTCCTCCGCCTATGCCCTCCTGCAATGGATGCTGCCCAAGTGCCGCCTTCGCATCGAACATTACTTCTGTCCCGTCAACATCGCCCTTTTGCTCTTCCTTCTCAAAATTGTGGCCGTGCCCGGACTCATCATGTTCACCGGCGCGGAAAGCCGCGTGCTTTCCTTCCTCCCCTCGTTCGCCACGATGGAGGGCGCCATTCTCGTCGATATCCTTGCCTACTCCGCGTTCTGTCTTGGGCTCACTCTCGCCCCCTCCCAACTCGACGCTCCCCTCTCCGGCTCCTTAGCCGCCGCCCTCTCTCGCAGCCCAAGCGTTGCCTTCAATTGGATCTTCGGCGCGCTCGGCCTCGTTGGTTTCGCTGCCGCTTTCGGCTCGATTGGGCGCATCCTGCTCTATTTCACTCAGCCCGAAGAAATGGCCATCATCCAGAAGGAACAGGACGGCACCTTGCAGGGCTTGGTCGGTACCATTCTTCGGCCGTTTCTCGCCTTTGCCCTCGTCGCCTGGTGGTCTCGCGTGGCCGACGAACACGCCGGTCAAGCTTCCTGGCGCCCCGTCGTCGTCGGCCTTCTCGCCGCTCTCGGTATCACCCTGGCCAACCTCACCTTTAGCTTCAATCGCGCCGCGTTCATGTTTCCCCTCATCTGTCTCGCCGCCGTCTATAGCGCGCGAATCCGCCGGATCCCGATCGGCGCTTCCGCCTCGGTTCTAGCCGCGATCCTGCCCGTCCTCATCGCCATTGGCAACTACCGCTCCGCCGGCGCCCATGCTCCCGCCGCCAGCGCGGAAGTCGCCTTCCGCGAAACCTCCGAAAACATTCAGGCCTACGCCACCGGCCCTCAATATACCGGCATCTTCTACGACCAGATCCAATGGGGCACCACCCTCTACGGCGGTACCACCGTACTGGCCTCTGTCATGTCGCCCGTGCCCATCCTCGGCAAAAGCTTTCGCGACACCAGCGGTCCCGCTCTCTTCAACCACGCCATCTACGGACGCTTTGGAGTGGAAGACCAGATCATCCCCTTCGCCACCGAGCTATTCGCTAACTTCCATGCTCCCGGTGTGCTTGCCGGCTTCATCCTCCTCGGCCTCTTCCTCTCCTACGCGGAGCGGCTCTTCAATGCCGCCCAGTCCATGTTCGCCTCCTTCGCCATCCAATACATCGCCCTTTGGGGCGCCATGCTCTCCGTCTGGAGCCTCTCGATTTACTCGCAAATTCTGATCTATTTCTTCGTTCCCATTTATTTCTATCTTGCCGTTCTGCTCTTACGTGACTGGCTACGCGGCTTTAATCGTCAACCTCACCTTCCTCTTGGAGTTACGCCATGAAGATCTGTCTGATTGGGGGAATCTACGGCAAAGGTGGCTCGCGCTCGGAGTATGTCAAGGTGACTCCGGAAACCACGCTGGAGGCGGGTTTTCGCGCGGCCGGACATGAGGTGACGACCCTGAGTCATTACGATGAGGCGGACTTCGCGCGCTTTGATGTCGTTCACGTCCACCATCTCAGCTATGGCGCCGCTCGCCTCGCGAGCGATCCCTCCAGCACTCCCTTTATCTTCACCGCCCACGATGCCAGCCACATGAACGGTGTCAAGCTCAGCCGCGCCCGTAAGTTGGCGATGGGCTATGTGCTCTCCCGCGCCGATGCGGTAGTCAGCCTCTCCGATGCTGAGGCCAAGTTTCAAACCCGCGCCTATCGCCTACAGCGCGTTCGTCACGTCACCATCCCCAATGGCATCAATCCCGACCAATTCCCCTATCAGCGCTTGAACCATGCCGGCCAGGGCCACCCGTGGCGCCTGCTCTTCGTCGGTCAACTGATTCCGCTCAAAGGCTGTCAACTTCTCCTGCGCGCCATTGCCGGACTCAAGCAACCCGTGGAGTTGACCCTTGCCTATCAAACCGCGGCCCTCGAGATGGAGTTGCGCGCTCTCGCCCTCTCCCTCGGCATCGCCGACCGTGTCAAGTTCATTGGAAAGCAAAGCCCCGCCCAACTGGCGGAACTCTATGCCACAAGTGACTTACTCATTCTCCCTAGTGAAACCGAAGCGCTCCCTTCCGTCATCACCGAAGCCATGCTTACCGGCCTCCCCTTCGTCGCCAGCGCGGTGGGTGGCATTCCCGAGCAGTCCGGCGGCTTCGGCTTCCTGGTCACCCGCCGCACGGTGGAACGGCTCACCGGCGATATCGCTTACGTCCTCGACCGCTACTCTCATTTCTCCGCGGCTTCTCCCCGCATGAGTGAATACGCCCGCCACAAGTTCTCCGTCTCCTCCATGGTTACGGCTCATCTCGATCTCTACCAGTCTCTGGCCGGCACCACCGCGCGCCGGACAGCTTGGCATCCCCTTCACGCCGATGCGCTCATCCGCGCAGCGGTTCATCAATGGGGCCGCGGTTCCAACCCGGCGTCCGGCAAAGCCCCCATCAGCGTTACGGAAAGAATATGACCATCGTCCACATCGGGCCGCCCCACTTGCCGATCCTCTACCAACTCGGTGGCGCTACAGAGCGCCGTATCCGTGAAGTTGCCATCCGCCAGGCGCAAGCCGGGTCGCGTGTCATTGTCTACTCCGCGGACTCCGTCAGTAAGTCCGAAAACTATCACGGCGCGGAAGTCCGTTCAATTCAGTGCACGCGAAAGGGTCTGCTGCGTGCCGCCGAGTTTCTCATCAAAAGCCTGCGTGATGCCCGTCAGCTCTCGCCCGATGTCATCCACTTTCACGCACTTCCCGAAGGCGCCGCCTTCGCCCGCATATTCGCCCGCGGACTCTCCGCCAAAACCATCCTCTCTTTCGACTACTTTGTCTTTCGTCGCGGCAAAATGAGCCCTCTCTATCCCTGGTATCAGCGAGCTCTGCGGGCATTCTCTTCGCTCTTGCCCGTCTCGGATTACTGCCGCCGTGAATCCGCTTCTTACTGGTCGATCCCCGAATCGAACATGCAAGTGCTCTATAACGGCGTAAGTTTGCAGCAGTTCACGCCGGATCCCGAGGCCGCCACAGCACGGCGTGCCGCTCTGGGCATTACGGACGAATTTGTCTTACTCTATGTCGGTAGGGTTTGCGAGCAGAAAGGCACTGACTTACTCGTCGACGCCTACGCTCAGTTACGCTCCGAAGGAAGGCGCATTCGCTTAGTGGTCGCCGGCCCCATCGGCCAGTTCGGCCACGAAGGGTCTGACGCCATCACCAGTAAATTGCAGCAAAACGACGGCATCTATCTGGGGCCGGTCGACGAGGCGATTCTCCCCTCCGTCTATAACATGGCAGACGTCTTTGTCCTGCCCACGCGCAATAGTGAAATGTTCGGCATGGCTGCGATCGAGGCTCAGGCCTGCGGTCGCCCCGTCGTCTGCAGTAACCACGGCGGCCTTCCGGAAGTGGTCAATACCTCCAGTGCGCTCCTGTTTCGCACCGGTGATCTTCTGGATCTTTCCCAACAGCTGCGTACGCTGATGGACGATCCTGCCCTGCGCCTTCGCTTCTCCGCCGCCGCCGTGACCAACGCCCAACGCTTTGCCTGGGAAACCATTACCTCCGACTTACAGAAGATCTATTGCCAAGCATCATGAGCCAGCCCCTCGTCAGCGTCATTCTGCCTTTTCTTAACGGCGGCTCAGCCTTTGCGCCGGCGCTCCGGTCGATTCAGGCCCAAACCTATTCCAATTGGGAGTTACTGCTCTGTGATGACGGATCCACCGACGGAAGCCTGGAGCTTGCCGCGGCGCTTCGTGACTCCCGTGTGAAAGTCTGGTCCGACGGACGAACTAAAGGACTGGCCGCCCGCCTGAACGAGTGCATCGAATTGGCCAAGGGAGATTTCATCGCCAGGATGGACGCAGACGACATCAGTTACCCCGAGCGTTTCCGCCATCAGGTCGACTTTCTCGTGAAGAACCCGCAGATCGACGTCGTTGGCTGCCGCATGCTCATCTTTGGCGAAGACGGCGATGGGCTGGGTAAGCGTCCGGCCTCGCTCCATCACCAGGAAATCGTGAGTAACCCGGCCTCCGGATTCGATCTGGCCCATCCTACTTGGATGGCCCGCGCCGCCTGGTATCACCGCCATCAATATGACCCGCAGGCCCTTCGCTTTGAGGACGTCGAGCTTCTTTATCGCGCTTACTCTACCAGCCAGTTTGCAAACTTACCCCAGATACTTTACGGCTACCGGGAACTTCGGGGTGGCTTTCGTAAGCGCCTGAAGACGCGCCTGGGCCGCGTCCGCTATCTAAAGACCACCTCCCGCGATACCGGTGGAACACTGTTTTATCGTGCGGCCCTGACTGAGTCGCTGAAGGTCGCGGCCGATGCCGTCCTGGCCGCTACCGGCACCCGCTACACCATGCTCCGGGCTCGCGAACAAGCACTTTCACCGGCGGAACTTGCCGAGTGGCAGTCCCTCTATCGGCAGCTTGACGCTCCCGCCCCCATCGCCAAACGTGCGGAGAGTGCCCGAGCATGAAGCAGCACTTGCCCCTACGTATCCTGGTGATGGCGACCGTACCGCAGACACTCGCCGCATTCTTCCCGCGGCAACTGCGCTCGCTTGCCGAGGACGGCTTCGATGTTCATGTTGTCTCCTCGCCGGGTGCCGATCTCGACCAGTTCGATCGCATCAACGGCCTCACCACTCATGCCATTCCGATGGAACGCCAGCCTCATCCGCTACGCGATCTGGTGTCACTCTGGAAACTCGTGCGGCTCATGCGCCGCCTGCGCCCGCATATCGTTCACGCCCATACTCCTAAAGCCGGGCTCCTTGGCATGACCGCTGCCCGTCTCGCCCGTGTACCCATCCGGCTTTACACGATTCACGGTCTGCCGCTCGAAACGAGAACCGGCCTGTGGCGGAAGATCCTCGAGGGTGCCGAGCGCGCCAGTGCCGCGCTCTCCAGTCGCTGTTACACCATTAGCCGCTCCTTACAGAAAGTCGTCGTTGACTTGGGTTTGTGTCCCGCGTCAAAGGTCACCACTCTTGGCGATGGCTCCTGTGCCGGTGTCGATGTCAATCGTTTTGATGGTCAGGTAGATCGCAGGCATCAGCGTCTTGCCCTTCGCCAACGACTCGGCCTCCCGGAAAATGCTCTTCTGCTTTCCTTCGCCGGACGACTGGCTCGCGACAAAGGAATTGGTGTCCTGGCGGATGCCTGGCTCGACATTGCCCGGGAGTTACCGGAGGCACACTTACTCTTGGCTGGCGAAGTGGATGATACCGACCCGGTTCCCGCCGCCTCACTGCAGATCTTCCGGTCTCATCCCCGTGTCCATCTGATCGGTAACGTCTCTCAGGACGATATTCCCGCTCTCTACGCGGCCACTGATTTATTCATCTTGCCCACCTTCCGTGAAGGACTTTCCCAAGTGGCTCTCGAGGCCGGCGCTATGGGCTTGCCCGTGGTATCTACCCGAGTAACTGGATTGGTCGACGCCATACGTGACGGAGTTACTGGCGTCCTGGTTCCAGCCGGCCAAGCCTTACCGCTAGCCCAAGCCGTCATCGCCCTGGCCTGCGATCCTCAACGGCGTGAGGAACTTGGACGCGCCGCGCGCAACTATATTCGCACCAGCTTCTCCGAGGAGCGCGTGGATCAGCTTTGGATGGCCGAGTATCGCCACCTGATCAATGATTCCCTGCCCGACCTGCGTCACCCGAATCCTCCCGTGGAGAATCACGCCTAGTGCGCCTTCCTTCTCCTTTCCTGTTTAGCTGTCTGCTCACGCTCGGTCCGTGGGCTGTTGCGGAAGTGCCGGCTCCGCCCGCCTTTTTCCATGAGTTTTTCGGCCGCCGCGGTTACACCGATCCGCAGGTCGAGAAAAGCTTTCGCCTAGGCATGATGAACGGTCTAACCTTCTCGCCGCCAGTGGAAGATGAGGTCTCTCGCGTCAGCGGCGCCCATGGTGCCGGACTGATGCTTCTTCTGTTCGGTGCGCCTATCGGATCGACATTGTCGGAGGCCGTAATCGAGAAGGAGCGTCTCGCCTTCGATCAGTTGGCGGCGAACGCTTCAGGATCCAATTTCTACTGGAATCTGATGGCCGAATGGGATCAAGGCGGAGGCGCCTGGGTTGCCCGCGGCCGGCCTCGCTATCTTGGTTTGTCCCGGCAGGAAGCCGATGCAAGATTCTTTAGCTATTATCAATCTTCATTCCCGAGCCTGCTGCGCTATCTTGCGCAGCCCCCCGGGCAGCGAAAGTATCAGTTGGCCGCCGTAACCGATTACGTCCCTAACGTCTATCGCGCCTACGAGATGGGCGTCGAATTGCAATTGATCCAACGCGGCATCGACGAATTGGGGGATCTATCCACGGGAGTTGCCTTTCAACGTGGCGCCGCGCGCCAGTACGGTCGCAATTGGGGCGTCGATTTCTCCTCTTGGCGTACCTCGATCAATAGCGCCACCAAATATAGCGACAACGGAACTCTTCTCGGCGGATGGTCTCACGGCTATCTGCGGAGGAACTATTATGCTGCCTTCGCCGCCGGCGCACGGACCATTCACAATCAGGCGGCCACCTATAGCTATCCCAACGGTAGATTGAATCCTTTCGGCGAGGTCACTCAAGAGTTTGCCGACTACGCACTGCGGCGTCATCCGGAAGCCGGCGAGCCGGTTGTTCCTACCGCGATTCTGATTGACCACTACTCCGGTTTCGACCCGAAACACGGCATTTACAATCAACAGAATGCTGTCTGGTATCAGGATATTCCATACTCCGATGGCGATTACATGTTGGATAATTTCTTCCACCTAGCCTTCCCCGGACATTCCTTGCACGGATTAACCCCCGGCGCCCCCTTCGCGAACAGCTCCGGAGTTCCTGATTCAGTGGGCTTTCTCTCGTACCTTGCCTCTGGTGGTGATCCTCAACTCTATGAACCCATGCCCTCCACTCGCTGGGGCGACAACCTAGATGTCATCACGAATCAAGCTCCGGCGGCGGCCCTCGATCACTACAAGCTCATCGTCCTGGTCGGCGGCGTACAACTTGACTCACGGCTGCGAGCCGACCTCCGTGCTTGGGTGAGTCGTGGCGGAATTCTTGTCATGAATGCCTCCCAATCGACGTCCCCTGACGAAGAGCTTCTTGGCGTTGCACTCCAAGCGACGCGCAAGTCGGCTTCGTCATCGCGCTGGCTTCCGTTGTCTGTCGCCACGCCGGAGGCCCCGTATAGCTACTTCGCGGTTCAGCCAACGCAGGCCGAAATCCTCGCGGTGAGCGAATCGGCGGACCCTCTCATAACGCGAAACCGAATCGGCGCCGGCGAAGTGTACCTCACGACTCCCGAGTATTTGCAGTCCAAAGCGCGCGACCGCATTCTGCGCGTCGGCAGCCAGTTACTCGACACCCTCTCCAACCGCCTGCTGCCGGCGCGAATCTCCGGCCCACCGATCGAGTACATCGTCGGGGAAGCGTCCGGGAAGATCATCGTTACCTTGATCAACAACACCGCTTCCGAGTGGGCTGGAGAAACGGTGATTCGACGTCCTGCCGGACTCTCGGGTGTCGCGGAGTATCTTTCGGGCGAGACCATAGGTTTTCGGTCCACTCGGCGCGAAGTTACCGTGCCGGTGCGCGTGCCGCGGTTTGACGTTCGGGTCATCGCACTCGAATATTCGCCAGTGTCCGGTTCGCAGTCCGAGCCTGTCCTTGATCAAATTGGCGGAACGGAACCTTAGTCACCTTGCCTCCTACACTCATTTCGAACGAGACAAGTCGGGCGCCGGCGATCGTGTTTGGCGCATCAGGGCACGCCAAAGTGGTGTTGGATATACTTCGCGGCCGCGAGGAGTACTTAGTAGTTGGCCTTCTTGATAACTACAAGCCGGTGGGGGCGGAATGTGGTGGCCACGCAGTTCTAGGTGGACTCGACGATCTACCTGCGCTTCTGGAGAAGCATCACGGTCTAGGTATGGTGGTGGCGATAGGCGATAACTGGGCCCGGATGCGGGTCGTCAGTGAAATTCGAAGTCGCTGTCCGGAGATCAAGTTCGTCCCCGCTATTCACCGGTCGGCCGAAGTGGCCCTCGATGTTACCGTTGGCGCCGGCACGGTCATCATGGCAGGCGCCGTTGTGAACCCTGGTGCGCGGATCGGTGAGTTTTGTATCGTCAATACCCGTGCCTCCCTGGACCACGATTCGGTGATGGATCACTATTCCAGCCTCGGTCCTGCCGCGGCGACGGGTGGCAACATTCGTCTGGGTACCTGTTCAAACATTGGCATCGGCGCTACTGTCATTCAAGACATCAGCATCGGCAAGCATACGGTAATTGGCGCTGGCGCCGTAGTATTTAGTTCCATGCCTGATCAGGTTGTCGCCTATGGAACGCCAGCCCGTATCATTCGCCCCCGCAACATCGGAGAGCGGTACCTCAGCGAGTCGTCGAACGAAGCCGGAGTGAGTAAAGTATGAGCCCCCAATCCCACATTGTTTACCGAGTGAGTAAGCGCCTACTGGATGTCGCGATTGCCGGCTCAATGCTGGTTGTCTTCTCTCCCGTCATGCTGCTAACGGCCCTGCTGGTGAAGATCTTCCTGGGCAGTCCGGTGATCTTCCGCCATCCCCGGCCCGGGCTCAATGAACGCGTCTTCGAGTGCCTTAAGTTCCGCACCATGACGAACGGGAAGGGGCCGGACGGCGAGTTACTGCCGGATATGCAACGCCTCACGTCTTTCGGTAAGTTTCTTCGGCGTACCAGTTTGGATGAACTTCCGCAATTGTTCACCGTGCTAACGGGCGAAATGAGCCTTGTCGGACCGCGTCCTCTCGAGATTCGATACGTTCCCCGCTATACCCCCGCGCAGAACCGCCGCCACGAAGTGAAGCCGGGTATCACCGGCTGGGCACAAGTAAATGGACGGAATGCCATTGATTGGGATCGGCGTCTTGCGCTCGACGTCTGGTACGTCGACCACTGCAGTCTGGGTCTCGATCTCAAGATACTTGGGCTTACCTTCTGGAAAGTTCTTGCCGGTTCCGACGTGGCGAGACCTGGTCAGGTGTCCTGTGACGAGTTTTGGGGCACTTCGCAGCCCATGAGCCACGCTGGTGAGTCTCAGTAAAGGATCTTAAGTTTCATATGTCTAGCCAAATTCCTCTCTCTTCTCCGGATGTTTCCGCCGCCGAATGTCAGCGTGTGCTTGATGTGCTCAGCGGACCAACGCTGAGCCTGGGGCCGATGCTGCCGGCATTTGAAACGGCACTCGCCGAAGCGGCGGGTACACGGTTCGCCGTCGCGGTGAATTCGGGTACCAGCGCCTTGCACCTGTGCGTGAAGGCTGCCGGGCTCGGTGAGGGGGATGAAGTGATCACCTCGCCTTTCAGCTTTGTGGCCTCGGCCAACTGCCTGCTATTTGAAAAGGTAACTCCGCGTTTCGTTGATATCGATATCAATACTTACAATCTTGATCCCGCATTGATCGGTGGACAGATCAACGCGAGCACGCGTGGAATCCTTCCTGTGCACGTCTTCGGGCGTCCGGCAGATATGAAGTCGATCAATGCGATCGCCGATCGTCGAGGCTTTGTGGTGATTGAAGATTCTTGCGAGGCGATTGGTGCCACGGTCGATGGGCGCTTAGTCGGTGGCTTGGGGCAGAGCGGCTGTTTTGCCTTCTATCCCAATAAACAGATCACTACCGGAGAAGGTGGCGCCCTCGTTACCAATGACGCCGAGGTGGCCCGACTCGCCAAAAGCTGGCGGAATCAAGGTCGCGGTGAAGGCGGAGCGTGGCTGCAGCACGAGCGGCTCGGCTACAATTACCGGCTCTCGGACATCAACTGCGCTCTCGGGTTGGGCCAGTTGTCGCGGCTGGAATCGATCCTGGGCATGCGCGAGAACGTCGCCCGGCTCTACAGCGAGCGCCTCGCCGAGGTTCCCGAGGTGATTGTTCCGGCTCCCGCCGCGGCAGACAGCACGATCAGCTGGTTTGTCTACGTCGTCCGGCTACAGGACGAGTTCTCTCGCGAAGATCGTGACCAAGTCCTCAAATTACTTCGCCAGGATGGCATCGGTTGCAACAACTACTTTGCGCCGATCCATTTGCAGGACTTCTACCAGTCGGAGTTTGGCTACCGGCGCGGAGACTTCCCGGTAACTGAGCATGTTGCAGACCGGACGATTGCTCTTCCGTTCTTCAATCATCTCTCGGCTGACCAGGTTGAGAGGGTTGCTTCGTCGTTAGCTCGCGCCATTAGTTCCATCACCCGTCGGTCTGTCGTTGTGCCAGAGATGGCCGCTGCGGCCGGACGGTAACAAAAACAGATAGTTATTCAAGATCACGTTTCCTCGGAGGGAAACCATGACCAAAGTATTCAAAGCAGCTCGATCCGCCATCCGTTTTGGTGGCTTTCTTCACCCGATACTCCAAGCGGCCGTGATTGCTGCCGCCGGCGTAAGCGCCTTTTTATTGCGGTTCGAGTTCGAGATTCCCGAGTTCTACTTGCCGCACTTACGGGTGGCGATTGTTGTCTGGTTACTGGCCAAGTCTGTCACGTTTCAGGTTTACCAACTGGACCGCCGGGCGTGGCGGTTCTTCTCGGTCGACGACGTGGTGCAGTTGATTCGAGCCAACTTGGCGGGTGCTTTGGTCAGCACTCTGCTGCTTTTTCTACTTGCCCCTCCTGGCTTTCCGCGGTCCATTCCGATTCTGGATCTGATTCTGTGCTCGCTATTCATGGGTGTTCGCTTCCTGAGTCGCCGGTTGGTCTTCGAGGCCATGAAGCGAGATGAGCATGAGCCCGGAAAAGAGGTTCTCATTTATGGTGCGGGTCGGGCTGGCGTCGCGCTTCTCGCGGAACTGCGCTTGAACCCTGCTCTCGGATATCGGGTTCTTGGCTTCATCGACGACAACCCGAGACTGTTGAATGTTTACGTTCAGGGTGCAAAGGTGCTCGGCAAGGGTTCTGACCTCTGTTCGATTGTTGCCCGAACTGGAGTTTCCGAAGTACTCATCGCTTTGCCCTCCGCTGCCCCTGAGCAGATGATGCGGATCCTGCAACAATGCCAGCAGGCGCGCGTGCGCTTCCGTACGGTCGCCGCGATCAGCGAAGCGGTCGAGGGAAAGGCATTGTCCTCGCAGATCCGCGAAGTCGATGTTCAGGATCTACTCTCGCGTGAGCCTGTGGATTTGGACCACGGCCTCGTGCGCGAGAGCCTTACCGGCAAGGTCGTCATGGTGACCGGTGCTGCTGGCTCTATCGGGTCGGAACTGTGCCGCCAGATTGCGCGTTTCCAACCGGCGGCGCTCGTCGCCTTCGATATTGCTGAGACTCCCCTCTTTCATTTAGAACGGGAGATGCGGAGTAGTTTTCCTGGTCTGGTGTTCCATGGCGAAATCGGAAGCATTCAAAATCATCGTCGGGTTCGCGTGGTTCTGGAGTCTTACACACCATCGATCATTTATCACGCTGCGGCGTATAAGCATGTGCCGATCATGGAGTCGAGCGTCCTGGAGGCGATTGGCAATAACCTGCTCGGCACGCGCAACGTTGCGATGGCGGCTGCGGAATGCGGAGTGGAGGAGTTCGTGCTGATTTCGTCGGACAAGGCGGTCCGGCCGACGAGCGTCATGGGTGCCACAAAGCGCCTGTGCGAGTTATTGATTCGGGCGATTCCTCCTTGTCGTACTCGCTATGTGGCCGTGCGCTTTGGGAATGTGCTTGGTAGCAATGGAAGTGTAATTCCACTGTTCAAGCAGCAGATTGCCAACGGTGGTCCGGTTACTGTGACTCATCCCGAGATGCGGCGTTATTTCATGACGATTCCTGAGGCGGCTCAACTTGTGCTGCAGGCTTCCGCGATGGGCCGCGGCGGAGAGATCTTCGTACTCGATATGGGCCAGCAAATCAAGATTGTCGATATCGCCCGGAAACTGATTCTGCTTTCTGGGCGGGTTCCTGATGTCGATATCCGGATTGAGTTTAGTGGTACCCGGCCAGGCGAAAAGCTGTACGAGGAACTGAATCTCGATGACGAGGCGACGATTCCAACCAGTCATCGTAAGATCAAGATCTTTACTGGACGCGACTTGTCGGCGGCGAATATGGTCTACAGGATGCGCCAGTTGGACGAACTCTGCGCGTGCCGGGACTCCTCGGAGGCAGTACCACTGATCCGTTCGCTGGTGCCCGAGTACAGTCCCAGTGAGATGGTGCTTGCGATGGCTGACAACTCGGTGGCCTTGCCACTTGTCCATGCGGCTGCGGCAGGAGACTAAGATGCAGCGTGTAATGATGACGGAGAAGCTGCTGTCCGAGGAGGACGTTGCGTTTTACCAGGAACATGGCTGGCTTGTAACATCTCCGGTCTTGAGTGATCGGGCGATCGACGATGCTTTGCAGGGGCTTGATCAGCATTGGAGTGGGCATCGGGACCACGTGCTTCCGGGCGTCGGGAAGTATTGTGCGGACTGGATGCCAGGTGAGGGCGAAGGGACGCGAAACAACGAGTACATCTCGTTGCAGAATGACCTGATCAGCCGACTGGCTTGGTCTCGCATGGTTGGGGAGATCGCGGCGGCAGCAAGCGGTTCCTCCGAGATTCGTTTGTTTGACGACCAGATTGTGTACAAGCCGGGTGGGCAAACCGAGGCCGTTGTCGGTTGGCATGTTGACGGTGACTACTGGGGAACTTGCACTTCTCAGGAGATGCTCACGGCCTGGATTCCGCTCCATGATTGTCCGGCAGAGCTTGGTCCCTTGGTGGTGTTGGACGGCAGCCATAAGTGGTCACATTTACTTGAGCGCTCGGCTCTATCGTTCCATCGCAAGGACATGGAGGGGCTGGCGAAGGCGGTGAACGAGTTGGGTTTTGAATTCAAGCCGGTGACCATACAGTTGAGACGGGGACAGTTCAGCCTGCATCATTGCCGGGCGATCCATGGGAGTTACCCGAATCGGTCAACGCAGCCGCGGATTGCTTTAGCTGTCCACCTGCAGGACGGCAACAACCGGTATCGGCGGGCGTTGCGCCCGGATGGGCGTCCGGTGGAGCTCTTTAACGACCGGATTTGCCGCCGCACGGAAGGCGGCGAGCCGGACTATCAAGATGATGCAGTGTTTCCGAGGCTATGGTGACTTTGTCCAACAGCCGCGTACTGGCTGCCACGGATCCGGAGTGGAGTGACGCCCTGAGTCGCCTTCGCCACGATGTCTATCACACGCAGATGTATCACGGAGTGCCTGGATTCGGCCGTGAAGGTGAGGCGTTTGCGTATCTTTATCGCGAAGGTGACCAGGAGTTCCTGTGGCCGTATTTGCTGAAGCCGATTACTGATACGGATTACTACGATGTTACTTCGGTCTACGGGTATGCGGGGCCTGTCTCTTCGCCGGACCCAGCGTTTGCGGAGCGAGCTTGGCGGGGGCTGCTGGAGGCGTGGCGAGACCAGCGTGCCGTTTCTGCGTTCACCCGTTTTCATCCGATGCTCGCAAACCACAAGTTGCTTGAGGGAGCAGTCGATGCGGAGGGCCGATCGGTTTTCGAAGGGCTCCGGTTCTGCGGTTCTACGGTTTCCGTGGATTTGACGCTGTCTCTTGAGGAGCAGCTTGCACGGTACCAGAAGGTGCATCGCCAAACCGTCCGGAAGGGGTATCGACTCGGATTGCATACCGAGCTCGATGAGGACTGGTGCCATGCCGATGATTTCGTGAGCTTGTATCGGGCGTCGATGGCACGCCTCAATAGCCGGCCGGAGTATCTGATTGACCGACCGTGGCTTGACGAGTTCCGGCGGCTGTTGGGCGACCACACGCGGTTATTCGTCACTAAGTTGGATGGTGTGGTTGCAGCCGCGTCGTTGACGATGGTCTACCGGCCGTTCCTCCACCCACATTTGATTGGGAGCGACCCTGAATTAGTGGAGTACTCGCCGATTAAGGTGGCGCTGGATGCTGAGCGAATCTGGGGTACTGAGCAGGGGCTTGAGGCGTATCATCTCGGGGGCGGGGTGGGTGGCCGCGAGGACGGACTGTTTCAGTCGAAGCGCAAGTTCTCTCCTGTGACCCATGAGTTCTTTGTCGGCAGTTGGATTCTGAACCAGCCCGTTTACCGTGAGCTTGAGACAGAGCATCGCCGAATGCTAGCGGGGCAGGGCGTGGAAATCACGGACTTTGCGTTTTTTCCGATTTACCGGTACCAGCCAAGTCCAGTGAGTTGACTTGCAAGTTGGGGCATGATAGCGTCTCGCCATCATGCGCGCCACAACATTCTTACTGGCCGGGATGCTAGCCGCCCAAACTAAGCTTCCTCCGGCTTCTGAAATCAAGGTCGATTTCGAGAAGCACATTCTGCCGATTCTGGCCCAGAATTGTCATTCCTGTCATGGGCCGGAGTTGCAGCAATCGGGGCTGCGTTTGGACCGGCGGCAGGCGGCGATGCGCGGGGGAGACTACGGCCCGGTGATTGCGGCGGGCAATAGTGCGGCGAGTAAGCTGATCCGCCGGTTGGTGAATGGCGATGGCGGCTTGCAGATGCCGCCTTCCGGCGCGCTCTCGAACGAGGACATCGGACTGTTACGGGCCTGGATTGACCAGGGCGCGGACTTCCGGCTGGAAGTGAAGGAAGACGCTCCGATCGCACCGCTGGAGCCCAAGGTGGCGTCGCTGATCAGCGCGGTGAGGCTGCGCGACGAGGCCGCCGTGAAGCAGGCTCTGACGGCCGAGCCGTCGCTGGTGAAGGCGAAGGACCGGCAGGGTTCGACGCTGTTGCATCACGCCGCCGGTTTCGGCTCGCTGGAGACGATGAAACTGCTGCTGGGCCACGGGGCGGTGTTGGAAGCGAAGAACCGGCGGGGCTCGACGCCGCTGCACTGGGCGATCCATGACGAGGCCAAAGTGCGCTTGCTGCTGGAACTGGGCGCGGTCGTCAACACCAAGCAGGCCGACGGGCGTACGCCGCTTTACCAGGCGGCATCGCTCTACAACGGGCACTCGATCTTACGACTCCTTCTGGTTACCGGGGCGGATGCGAATCTGGCGACTGCGGCGGGACAAACCCCCTTGATGGCGGCGGCCCTGCGCGGCGATGCCGGCGCGATGGCCTTGCTGATTGAGCACAAGGCCGGGGTGAACACCAAGAACGGTGCGGGTTCGACGGCGCTGATGTCAGCGGCGACGAACGGAAATCCGAAAGCGGTGCAATTGCTGCTCGACAAGGGAGCCGATGCGAAAGTCTTGAACAAGCGGCTGGAATCCGCATTGGGCTTTGCGGCCACGGCGGGCGTGGAAGAGACCGTGAAACTGCTGCTGGCGGCGGGCGCTCCGGTGAACGCTCGCGACGACCGGGGATACTCCCCGCTGATGTTTGCCGCGGCTTCGGACACCATCCCGGTGGGGGCGGTGAAGCGGCTGTTGGCAGCCGAGGCGGATGCGACCTTCGTGGGCGAGGGCGAGACCGCGCGATCACTGGCCGCGAAGCGAGGCCAGACCGAAGTGACGAAGCTGCTGGGGGCAACCGGAGAGACGGTGCCGACCACGATGGCGGTGAACACCGAGCCGCGGCCGGTGCCGGAGGCCGTGCAGAAGGCGCTGGGACTGCTGGAGAAGCAGAGCCACAACTTTATCCGCATTGGCGGATGCAACTCCTGCCATGCGCAGGATCTGCCGTCGGCGGCGGCGGGCATGGCGCGGAGCCGGGGCATTCCGGCACCGAAGTCGATTGCCCAGCTTTCGGTGCTGATGGCCGGCACGAGTGCGGAGCGGATCATGGACTTCAACGCCTTTGGCGTGACCACGGTGGGATGGGAACTCTTCGACTACGGCTTCAACGGGGTGCCGAAGGACGACTACACCGATGCGGTGGTGAGATACATCAAGGCGATGCAATCACCGGAGGGCACCTGGAAGGCGAACGAGAGCCGGCGGCCGCCACTGAACGTCGGCGATTATCAGGCAAGCGCGCTCGCGATCTATGCGTTGCAGCACTTCACGCGGCCGGGCGACCGCGCGGAGACCGCGCAGGCGTTGGCTCGGGCGCTGGCGAAGCTCGAGACGATGCAGCCAGCTGGCATGCAGGACCGGGCGTTCCACCTGATGGCATTGGCCTGGGCTGAGGCTCCCGCGGCATCAATTGCACGCGCGGTGCGCGGCTTGACGGCCTTGCAGCGGGCCGATGGAGGCTGGGGACAGATGCCAGGGATGGCGACAGACGCGTTTGCGACGGGGCAAGCGCTGTTCGCGCTGAATGCGGCGGGCAAGATGCCGGTGGCCGATCCGGTGTACCGGAAGGGTGCGAGTTACTTGCGACGGACGCAGGCAGCGGATGGGTCCTGGCAGGTGAGGTCCCGCTCGATCGAGATACAACCTTACTTCGAGAGCGGCTTCCCTTACGGGCACGACCAATGGATCTCGGCGGCGGGCACGAGCTGGGCGGCGATGGCGTTGAGCCTGACGGTGGAGCCGACGCGGATTAGCCAGAAGTAACTGTTAGCGGAACAACAGCGGGGCAAATTCTCCGAGATACTGACGCCAGACGGTGTAAGTGTGCGCGCCGGGGGTGTCGCGAAAGGTGTGCTGAATCTTTCGCTTGGTGAGGAGCGCGTCGAGGGTGGTGGAGCGGGCATAGAGGAAGTCATCTTTGCCGCAGGCGAACCAGAGTAACTTCAATTGATGTTGGTTGAGGTTGCCTAAGTACTCCTCAATGTTTTGGGGAACGGCGGCGCTGAAGGCTCCGATGGCGCTGAATCGATCGGGGTGCTTGAGGCCAATGGTGAGCGATTGACCGCCGCCCATGGAGAGGCCGGCGATGGCGCGGTGCTGACGGTCCTTGAGGACGCGGTACTTGCTTTCGACGAACGGCAAGACATCTTCGAGCACGTAGCGTTCGTAAGTGGCGGTATTCGAGGCCTGTATCTCACGTGCGGCGGTGAAGGGAACGGCGTGGCCGAAGGGCATGACGACGACCATGGGGACGAGCTTTCCGTCAGCGAGTAAGTTGTCGAGGATGTAATTGGCCTGACCAGCGAGGACCCAGCCCCCGGCGGTGTCGTTGGAGCCGTGGAAAAGATACAGAACGGGGTAACGCTGTTTCGTCTTTTCGGCGTAACCCGGAGGCGTGTAGACCCAGAACGAGCGTGTTTCTCCGTTGAGGACCTTCGACTTCTGGTAATTGATCTCGACGGAGCCGTGCGGGACGTCGCGGGCATCCCATAGCGCCGGTGCTGAGCCGGGGACTTCGAGCAGGCTGGCGGAGGTGCGGGCGCGGAGCTTCATGCGGGGATTGATGGGGTCGGCGATGGTGAGTCCGTCGAGGGTGAAGGAGTAGATGTAGATACTTGGCTCGAGGGGGCCGACGGTGAGGCTCCAGACTCCATTGGCGGCTTTGGCCATGGGTTGGATGCTTCCGACGGGCATCCAGTCTCCGTAAAAGCCGACGTCGGCGGCTTTGGGGGCTTGGACCCGGAAGGTAACGCGGCGGTCGGGGTGGACTTCGGGGGAGAGCAGAGGCGCGGGCTGCTGTCCGAGGAGGGTGGCGAGGAGGGAGACGGTGAGGAGGATGGTTTTCGGCATGGAAGAACCCCATTATGATATTCGCTTTCGCGTGGGGGCTCCGGAGCGGAGCCAATTTTGGGGAGGAGTTTGGCGCGTTCGAGGGCGCGGAGGGCACGGTGGTATTCGTTTTCGATTTGGGAGCGGTAGCGGAAGAAGTTTTTGTGGAGGA
>JALHNI010000097.1:23066-26908 GCA_022843605.1 Bryobacter sp. | reverse complement strand
GGACCAGATTACCCCGAAGGCCGCCTCCGCATCGTGATTTCGTCGTCCTGGTGCGGTCGGGCCGTTGACGCGATACCCTGTTGCAGTGGGCTCTTACCAGCGTGACCCCGTCCTCCCCCGTGTGTTTTGTGGCAAGCCTGCAACGGAGGCCGATCACGCTATTCCAAAGGCCAGGGGCGGCAATAACACAACCGGGCCAAACGGAAACCTTCAGCCGACTTGTACGAACTGCAATCGTGGACCTGGAGGAAAACACACAAATACGTCCGAAGAGTTCTTGAGAAAGAAACAACCGGAGTAGTTCCATGAGCGCCCAAGATCATTTCCCGCAGGAGTCTCAATCTGGCGACGACGCACGGCTCGTCAAGATCAACTTTCCTTTGCCCGAAGAAGATCATGCCCACGGAGTGGAAGCAGAAAATCTCTGGGCGAAGCCTTTATCCGGTGGTGGTTATCGAATCGAGAATACGCCCTTTTACGCATACGGCGTTAGCTTCCAGGATATAGTTGCTGCCGAAGAATATGGCGGCAAACTCGTCTATCGTGGTGTAGAGTCCCGATCAGGACATTCGACTTACCGTATCCTGATTCAGAACCCGGAGGGGTATAAAGACCCGAGTTTCAAGGTCGCCTGGGTGCCTCTGGCTGATCTGGGGTGTAGTTTCGAGGTTGCTAAGAGCCGTTGGCTTGCTATCGATGTTCCTGCCTTGACCGATGTTTTCGCAGTCTATGCCCTCCTGGAAGAAGGTGAGCGATCTGGCCTATGGACCTTCGAGGAGGGCCATTGTGGTCACTCCTTAGTGGGTGCTTCTAAGCAATAGCTGGCTAATGGGCAGGCTTCGGCGGTGATCGTCGGCGCAGCACTTCGAGCTTGACGGCGTAGAAGGCGGCTTGCAGGAGATGGATGGGGCCGTGGTTAGCGTCGATGACGAGCTTGCCATCTGACCAATCCGAATTTTCGTAAGCGCCGATCAGAAGTTCCAGGGCGAACTGTTCGAGGACGTGATCGTAGGCGGCTTGGAGATCGTGATCGGAAAGAGAGCCGAGGACGGCGCTGGGTTGGGTGATGTCTTGGACGAGGAGTTCGTCGGCGAGGTTGGTGAGCAAAGAGTGCATGATGGTTCCTGCGGGTATTTACCATTCCAGGTACGCAAACTCGCCGGAGTGTCCGGCACCACCAAAGCTCCACCAAAGCTTGGTGCCGGACATTCGGCAGGGGATACCAGATCGGGAAAGTTGGGTGAGGGAAGGCGCAAGTGGGGGTAAGAGCGTCGGGAGTTCGCTAGGGTGTCTGGCACCAACGTTTGCACCAACGTTTCGCACCAACGTTTCGCCAACGTTTCGTTCCAGTTCTAACTGAGCCTGGTTCTGGAAGCCCGCATCCTTCCTTGAGGGGGATGCGGGCTTTTTCTGTTTAAGGGTTTGGTAGGATGCCCCAATGCTTCGTCGTCTCCTCTTTGTCCGGGTGATCTTGTTTCTGGGTGTATTCCCGTTGGGGTTGGCTGGTTCTGACGAGTTGAAGCAGCGGTTAGAGCGGATCTTCGATTCGCCGGCGTTTCAACAGAAGCGGTTTGGCCCGGCGCGCTGGATCCGGGGCGGGGCGGCCTTCACGACGCTGGAGACCGCGCCGGCGACCGAGGGGGCAAAGGAGATTGTCGAGTATGAGACGGCGACGGGCAAGCGGTCGATTCTGGTTTCGCATCAGCAACTGATGCCGGCCAAGGCGCCGAAGCCGCTGACAGTGGATGACTATCATTGGAGCAACGACGCCAAGCGGCTGCTGATTTATACCGAGTCGCGTAAGGTGTGGCGGACGAATTCGCGGGGTGATTACTGGGTATTGGATCGGATGACCGGGGCGCTCAAGAAGCTGGGCGGCGAGGCGCCGGCTTCTTCGTTGAGTTTCGCCAAGTTCTCGCCGGACGGCTCCCGTGCAGCTTACGTGCGAGGGAACAACTTATATGTGGAAGACGTGGCCAGCGGGGCTGTTCGGGCGCTGACGACCGATGGGTCGGCGACTTTGGTGAACGGTGCTTCCGACTGGGTATACGAGGAAGAGTTGAACGTCCGCGACGGCTTTCGGTGGTCGCCGGACGGCAAAAGCCTTGCCTTCTGGCAGTTCGATGTGACGGGAGTGGAGCAGTTCGCGTTGATTGATAACACGAGTTCGTTGTATCCGAAGATTACGAACATTCCATATCCGAAGACCGGGACGAAGAACTCGGCGGTGCGGGTGGGGGTGATTGGGGTGGAGGGCGGTGCGGCGCGTTGGATACAAATTCCCGGTGATCCGCGCGAGCACTACATCTTCCGGATTGAGTGGTTGGCGGACGGCGCGGGCTTGGCGATTGGGCAACTGAACCGCCTGCAGAATACGGCGACGGTGTTCCTGGCGGATCCCCGGTCCGGGGCGGCAAAGACGATGTTTCAGGATCAGGACGCTGCGTGGGTGGACGTGCAGCATCGGGGCGATCAGGGCGGCGGGTTCGATTGGCTGTACAAGGGAAAGAACCTGCTGTGGCTGAGCGAACGCGATGGATGGAACCATGCTTATGCGGTGTCGCGCCAGGGGGGCGCGCCGGTGCTGTTGACGCCGGGGGAGGCGGACATCGTGTCCCTGCAGACGGTGGTGCCGGGGAGCGATTGGATCTACTACACGGCTTCGCCGGAGAACGCAACGCAGCGGTATCTGTACCGTTCCTCGGTGGAGCGTCCTGGGCCGGCGGTGCGGTTGACGCCGGTCGATCAGCCGGGGACCCATGCCTACGATATCTCTCCGGATGGCCGGTGGGCGTTCCATACTTACTCGCGGTTTGACCGGCCGCCGGTGGTGGACCTGGTGAGTTTGCCCGAGCATAAACGGGTTCGCGTTCTTGAGGACAACGCGGTGTTGCGGGCGAACGTGGCGGCTACGCTCGATCCACCGGTCGAGTTTCTGCAACTGCAGTTGGACAATGGCACGGTGGTGGATGGGTGGCTGCTGAAGCCGCGGGGGTTTGACGCGGCGAAACGGTATCCATTGGTGGTGCATGTGTACGGGGAGCCGGCCGGGGTAACGGTGACGGACTCGTGGATGGGGGCGCGGGGGCTGTTTCATCGGGCGTTGGCGGCAGATGGGTATTTGGTGGCGAGTTTCGACAATCGCGGGACGCCGGCGCCGAAGGGCCGGGCGTGGCGGAAGTCGATTTATGGGGCGGTGGGGGTGATTTCCGCGCAGGAGCAGACGGAGGCGGTGACGGCGTTGGCGCGGGCGCGGCGTTATGTGGATTTGTCGCGGGTGGGGGTGTGGGGTTGGAGTGGTGGCGGGTCGAATACGTTGAACCTGATGTTCCGGTCCCCGGATTTGTTTCGGGTGGGGGTGTCGGTGGCGCCGGTGCCGGATCAGCGGTTGTACGACACGATTTATCAGGAGCGGTACATGGGCTTGCCGGAGGAGAACGCGGAGGGGTATCGGAGTGGTTCGCCCATCCACTTTGCTGAGGGTCTGCGGGGGAAGTTACTGCTGGTGCACGGGTCGGGGGATGACAATGTGCATATCCAGGGCACGCAGAAATTGGTGAACCGGCTGGTGGAACTGGGAAAGCCGTTTGACTACATGGACTATCCGAACCGGACGCATTCGATATCCGAGGGGAAGGGGACGACGCTGCACCTCTACGGTTTGATTGCGCGGTATATCGGGGAGCATTTGCCGGCGGGGGGGCGGTAGGGGAATGGTTGTGAGCACGGACGGGGCTCGCGAACATGATGATGACGACGCTCCAGATGATCATGGCGTGCTGTCGTCGCTCTCGTGGACGTGTCTATTCGTGTTGTTCCTTACGGCTACTGTGTGCGTGGTT
>JALHNI010000097.1:0-23056 GCA_022843605.1 Bryobacter sp. | reverse complement strand
GCAATGGCTCTCGACACCATGAGCTCCGTTGATAGAGCCAAAGCGACCGGAGCATCGTACATGAATGCAGTACTGATGTTACGGACCTCCGTTCTCGTGTTTCAGGCGATTGTGGCGGCCTTGGTATTGCGCCTCAGCGGCGACCTCGTACGGTAAGGAGCGATGAGACGTGCTCTCATGTTTGTTCTGGCGTTTTTCGGAATGTTCGTGCCAATGAATCTTATGTGCAGTCGCCCTTGATGTGGCTGGAGCTATCTTAGTTGCCTTCCGTTTCGCTGCGGGCTACTCAAGGGAGATACGAGTTCTGACATTGGTCCTGGCCACGAGCGGCTTATTCGTCGCCTCATGGGCGGTAGCTATTATCTTGGCCGCATCATCTCACTTATGGCCGATTAGTACTATTGTTCGACTTCTTGAACGAGCAGTACAGTCTGTTGCGCGCATCTTGGTGGGTTAGAAGTGCCCGGTCCGTGACAGGTAAGGGACGGGAATGGCGAGGCGGAAGACACCAAGGCAATTCCGTTGGTGCCGGTCGGAGTGATCGAAAAAGGGGGGCCCTCGACTATTGTCCGAAACGGCCCAGCCACACGTCAGCGTGCTGCACGGTCTGGGTGAAGTAAATGCGGCCTGGGCGGGATGTATCGAGGGCATAAATGCGGTTCGGGGCGACGGAAAAAAGCAGCTTCTCGCGGCGCAGCGCGGGATCGTAGAGCAGACAATCGCCATCCCGGGTGAAGATGAACTGGCGTTCACCAGCCAGCCAGGCCGGACGTCGGCCGGTGATTCCCAGGGGCTCCAGGCGTCCGGTGGCCGGCGTGTAGAGCACGAGATTGAAATGGCCGGCACTCACCAACTGTTCGCCGACGAGCGTGCCGCCCTGGCGGGGCCACTGCCAGAAAAACAGTCCCTGCTGCCCTTCGAGGCCCGGCGCGCTGGCTGGATTGGTGATGGGACGGGAGAGGCGTGGATCGATGAACGTCGGCGAACCCGGCAGGCGCGCGGCCAGGATGCGGCTGCCGTCGCTGGTCCAAACCGGTTTCTGCATGTGAGCGCCCTGGGTGAGTCGCCGAAGGCCGCCGCCATCCGCCCGGATGATCCATTCGTCGTAATCCCCGGACCGGTCGGAGAAGAAGGCGATTTCATTGGTCACTGGCGACCAGGCCGGGCTGCGATCTTTGAAGCTGTCGGACGTCAGCCGGCGGCGGCCCGAGCCATTCAGGTCGACGATCCAGATGTCCTCCTGTGATTCGCCCACCGTGTCGTGGACGATCTGCTGACCATCCGGCGAAAAACTGAAGTTATAGACGCTCCGGGAAATGGTGCTCGAGATACTCGGGGTGATCGGACCGTGGGTCTCGTGGCGCTGGTCGTCGAAGGCCACTGAGTACAACGAGGTTTCCTGCTGCGCCTGGACGAAAGTGAAGGCGTTTCCTCCGGCCGCAATACCGAAATGCATGGCGTACAGTGCGGGCACCGTCACCGGTGACGGCTCCCCTCGAAGTGCCCCGGACCGTTCGTCGATCGGTACCTGCCATAGATTCATCGTGCCGCCGCGATCACTGAGGAAATACAGTTCAGCGCCCGTGGGCGACCACACCGGGTTCCAATCCACCGCCGCGTCCACCGTTACTGGCACCGGTTTCCCGCCGATTGTTCCCGCGGAGATGGTGTAGACGTTACGCTGCCCGCCGGCAGCGAGTCCCCAGTAAGCAATTCGATGGCCGTGTGGCGACCAGCTCGGTTGCATCGCATCGTCCGACCCGAGCATACGTTCCGCCCCTGTGGCCAGATCGATAATCAGCAGGCGGCTACTCGGTGTGCCGCGAATGCTAGGCGCCGTGAAGGTCTCCGTCGAGCAGACGATCGCGCGGCCATCCGGCGACCATGCCGGGTGGAAGCCGCGTGACGATACCCGCCGCGGATTCTCACCGGTGGCATCCATCACGAAAATTCCGCCCCCGCCGCGTTCAGAGCGGAAGGCGATCTGGGAGCCGTCCCGCGAGAGCGCCGGATGCGTGTCGTCCGCGGGCGAGTCCTTCGTGAGGTTAACCGGTGTGCTTCCTCCGGATCGCTGCAGGAAGATGTCCGATTGGCGATCCGGGGCGCTGGCGTATACAAACTGCGTGCCGTCCGCATTCAAGTGCGGAAAAAGCTCGTCGCCCGGAGCCTCGGTGAGGCGTTCGAACCGCATCGGCAAGCGTTGGGCGGCAGGTGGCGACCGGCGCGAGTAAAGCCAGTAGAGAGCAAGCGCCATGGCGGCCACGGCGAGCCCCGCCGCGGGCCAAAGCATTCTCCCCAGCGGCTTCGTCGCCGCCCGGGGCCTTTCGATCACCGTACTGCTCGCGCCTTCGCCGCGGGCTAAACGGCGCAGGGAAGAGCGCAGGTCCCCGGCGGTTTGAAAGCGGAGGTCAGGGTCCTTCTCGAGCAACCGCATCAGGATCTCGGCCACACCGTCATCGAGCGTGGGGCAGAGTTGCTGTGGCGGATCCGGCGTGCGGTGCAGAATCGCATCGAAAATCGCGCCATCGGTAGGACCGGAAAACGGCTGTACGCCGGTGGCGAGTTCGTAAAGCACCACACCCACGCTGTAGAGATCGCTAGCCGCGCTGGCGGGCTTGCCGAGTACTTGCTCCGGTGCCAGATACCGCACGGTACCGGCAAGGTTTCCATGCCGGGTCAGAACGGTTGCGCCGTCGACGGTAGCCGCTTCGTTGAGCTTCGCCAAGCCGAAGTCGAGCACCTTGACGATGCCATCGGGCCGCATCATGATGTTTTCCGGCTTGATGTCCCGGTGCAGCACTCCGGCGCCATGCGCCGCGGCCAGCGCCGATGAGAGCTGAACTCCCAGGTCCACCAGTGTCGTGCGCAACAGCCTTCCGGCGGCGCCCACCGCGCGCAGCGTCTGGCCCTCCACCAGTTCCGTGGCGATGTAGTGGTGCCCTTCGGCGAAGCCCGCGTCGTAGAGCGAAACGATGTTCGGATGATTCAGCAGCGAGATGGCCCGCCACTCGCGCTCAAAACGTTGCACCCGCTCGCGATCGCCGGTAAAAGCGGAGGGCAACAGTTTGATGGCTACAGACCGCCCCAGCCGCGTGTCGTAGCCCTCATAGACGGTACCCATGCCGCCCGCGCCAATCCGCGCCCCCACCCGGTAGTGGCCCAGCATCAGGCCGGCTTGCGGCTCGTCGTGGATCAGATATCCTGCTGCCACTTTCATCGCGTCCTGTGCGAGGAACGTCGCCGGCGCCTGCTCATCGGCCGACATCAGGGCCAGGATGTAGTCGCGCAACGCGGCATCGCTTCCGCAAGCGTCGCAAAGCACGGCCTGCCGCTCTTCGGGAGGAAGCTCGCCCAGGCGGAGAAAGATCTCAGACGCGCGGACGTGCTGTTCGGGGCTTAACACTGAGCTTGTAGCGCGTTGTACAGCCACGCTCGGGCCACTCGCCAGTCACGCGTTACGGTGGGTTCGGAGACACCCAATACGGAGGCGATCTCCAGGTTCTCGAGTCCCCCGAAGAAGCGTAACTCCACCACCTTGGCCTGCCGTGGATCGAGTTCCGCCAGGCGGTTCAGGGCGTGATCGAGATCCACCAGTTGAGCCGGGTGAATGGAGGGGCGCGGAGAAGCCAAGTCGGAAACCGCGTCCAGGTCCAATCTCGCCGCGCCTTCGCCGCGCTTCTTGGTGGCCTGCGAACGGGCGAAATCGATCAGAATCTGACGCATGAGCCGCGCGGAGACGGCAAAGAACTGGTTGCGATTCGCCCACTCCACCTGCTGATCCGCCATCAGGCGAAGAAAAGCTTCATTCACCAGGGCGGAGGGCTGCAACAGATGGCCGGAGCGTTCCGCCGCCATTTGGAACCCGGCCAGCCGGTGAAGCTCGGCATACACCAGAGGGGTGAGTTTTTCCAGCGCTGAATCGTCGCCGGATTGCCAGGCGCGCAGCAGGCGTGTGAGTTCGTTGACGGGGAGACTCACCGAATTCATTGCCACCTGAGTTTAACATAAGGCCAATAAATCGCCTTTTCTGGCCCGGCGTTTGTACCGGCAACCGAAAAATATCTCAGATAACGTGATTGCTCCCCGCCGGCTTTGCCGCCTAGATCGGAGGAGGAGAGAGTCGAGTGCGTCTCTCATCCTCCGGATTTCGAGTTGGACGGAGAAATACACCATGCTTCGAGTTGCTATCCTGATCGCGCTTACCTTCGCGCCGACTCTCGCCCAAACCCCCGCCCGCCAAGCGTGGGCGGTGGATCGAGGTGACGGCATATTCCGGCTGTCAGGCGGCCAATGGACCCAGGTTGCCGGTGCGCTGAAGTGGGTTTCGCTCGGGGCGGACGGCACCGTTTGGGGCGTCAACGCCGGTGACGCGATCTATAGGTGGACCAGCGCCGGCTGGGAGTGGATTCCGGGAGGCTTGAGCCAAATCTCGGTGGGCGACGCGCGCACCGTCTGGGGCGTCAACAGCGTAGGCGACATCTACCGCCGCGACGGAGACAACTGGGTGCGCATCGACGTGCCCACGCCCATGCGGCACGTCAGCGCCGCTTCCGACGGCGCCGTCTGGGCGCTCGGTGCCGACGAAAAGATCTGGACCCGCAACGGTGACACTTGGCGGCAAATCGGTGGGCTGCTGCGCCAGATCTCCGTCGGCAATGCCCAAGCCATCTGGGGGGTGAGTGCCGGGCAGGAGATTTGGCGCTTCAACCCAGGCACGCAAGGCTGGGACAAGATTCCTGGGAGACTCGGACACGTTTCCGTCAGCGCGGATGGCGAGGTCTGGGGCAGTTCACCCGAAGGTGTTGTCTATCGCTGGAACGGCGCCTCGTGGGATCAGTTGGGCGTGACCTACGCACAGGTTTCCGTCGGCGCGGCCGAATCCCGCCGCGCCGAGGAAAGCAGTACGTCGACCTTCACCTACAGCGGCTCCTGGGCGCCCGCCAGTGACGCCAAGGCTTCGGGCGGCGCCCACAGCGTCAGCAGTGCGGGCGGCAGTTCCGTCACGTTCAACGTGGCGGGAAACAACTTCGTTCTCTACCGCAAGGTGGAACCCAACGGCGGCTTCGCCGAAGTCACCGTCGACGGCAAGCCGTTTGGATCGCTGACGTTCTACTTTCCCGAAGTCCGTTGGCAGATACCCGCCGTTGTCGATCATCTGGGCCCTGGCTCGCATACCATCAAGCTGACCGTTAGCGCGGACCGGCCCACCGGTTCCAGCGGAACCAACGTGTCCGTCGATGTGCTCGAGTATTCCGCTTCGGCCGCGCTTGGCCCGACAAAAGCTCAGTCGGATGCCGTCAGCCGCACCAACTTCTACCGCTCCCTGATGGGCATTCCCCCGGTGCGGCATCACTTGGCCTTGGGACTCGGGGCCACCGCCCACGCCAAGTACCTCTCGGATGCCGATTTCATCTCCAACGGCACCAGTCCGCACTTCGAAGTCTTCAACGGGAATCCGAACTTCACCGGCGTGTCGCCGCGGGACCGCGCGACCTACTTCGGCTTCACGGGAACCGGCGTGGGCGAGGATGCCAATAACACTCCCGATCCCATCGGCTTTGTCGACGGTTGGATGGACGGGGTCGATCACCGGCAGCCCTTCCTGATCTATGGCTCCACCGAGATCGGCTTTGGCGGCTATCCCAATGGTTCCGCCATCAATTTCGCGGCGCGAGTAGATCAGCCGCTGGCTCCGCCAGAGATTAAGATCAGCACCTTCCCTGCGGACGGCCAAACCGATGTCTGGCTGCGGTACAACGGCAGCGATGGCCCCAGCGGTCTCGGCCAAGGCGCCTACGGTTATCCGATCAGCCTCGTGATCGCCTACCCGGCTAACGCCAAACTGGGAACGGCCGCCAAGGTGCCGACGACGATGAGCTTGACCAACGCGGCCGGGAACCCCGTGCCGGTTAGGCAGTTTGAAGTTTCGGGCCACTACATCATGATTCCGCTGCAGCCGCTGGCGACGTCGACGGTCTACACGGCCCGGATCGCGGGAACCGATTCCCTAAACAACAACTTCGACAAGACCTGGAAGTTCACCACCGCCAATCCCAACTCGGTGCGCTCCGTTCGCGCGGCGCTAGGAAGAAACAGCTATATCTACAGCATCAACTGGGACATGCCCGGTGGCAACGTCGCCTCGCAGATGGAATGGGGACCCACGCCCGCCTATGGCAACGTGATTCCCGGAGAGCTCTTTCCGGGCCGGGAGACCACCTTCCGCGCACTCCTCCCCGGCGTCCTGACCAACCCGGGTGGAATCTACTATCGGGTGACGGCGAAGGACGCGCAGGGGAATGTCTACGCCTCGCCGGGCCATTTCATCGCGGTCGACAAGGCGTTGGCCGCGGGGACGGCCGGTTTCGTTGATGTGAGCCCGGACGCCAGCAATACCTTCATCCGGTGGGAGACGGCGGGTCCGGTGGAGTCGACGCAGATCAACTACGGCCTGACCACCAACTACGGTCAAACCGAAACCGCCACTGCCTATGGCGGCTACTCCAGCTGGTTCTATGTGGACCTCTTCAATCTAACGCCAGGCGCGAAGTATCACTATCAGATCGTCACGAAGGACAAGCAGGGCAACACCGTCACAACGCCAGACGCGACATTCACGATTCCTTAGCCGTGAGGGCACAGCGGGTCCTGCACTACCAAGGTGCGGGATCCGCTCCGATGCCTGCGCCGTCGATGAAGTAAGTCCCTGACGGTGACGAAGCCCGCCCAAACTCATGCGGCATCAGGGCGAGGCTCGGTGGTCGTAACTTGCGGTCCTGCCGCTCCTGCGCATATTGAACTCCGTGAGTCCGATAATAGGCGACATGCTTCTTGACGACAGCACGTTCCGTCGCCTCCGCGCTGCGCGTGACCTGCTGGCCCTGGGCGCCCACCAGCCACCGAGCATCAGGGAAGCGGCCAGGGCGGCGGGCATGTCGCACTTCCATTTCATTCGTCAGTTCGAGGCGCTCTACGGCATCACCCCGCATCAATTCCGCATCCAGCTGCGCCTCGATCACGCCAAGCGCCTTCTGGCCTCCCGCGAACTGACGGTAACCGAAACTTGCTTTGCCGTGGGCATGTCGAGCCTTGGTAGCTTTTGCACGCTGTTTCACCAACGCGTGGGCAGCACGCCCTCGGCCTTTCAGCGGCGGGCGAGAACGATGGTCCGCGTTCCGGGGCATCTCCCTCCAGCGCTGTTCCCGGGTTGCCTCAGCCTGATGGCCCTGTTGCCCCCCGAAGCCTTCCTCCGCTCCAATCCCGCAATTTTCGAGAAGCCACAATTGCTCTGAGCCCGCTAAAGTAGACCTCATGCGGATGCGCCTCACCAGTATCATGGTCACCAATCAGGACCAGGCCCTTAAGTTCTACACGGAAGTGCTCGGCTTCCAAAAGAAGCATGAAATCCCGATGGGCCCCTACAAATGGCTCACCGTCACTTCGCCCGAAGGCCCCGACGAATTAGAGCTCTCGCTGGAGCCCAATGCCAACCCTGCCGGCCAAGCCTTTCAGGAAGCCATGTTTGCCCAGAAGATTCCGGTGGCGGCCTTTGAAACTGCGGATATCGACGCGGACTATCAGCGGTTGTCGGCCCTCGGAGTCGTGTTCCTCTCAGCGCCTCAGCAGGCCGGGCCGGTGGAGATTGCCGTCTTTTCGGATACCTGCGGCAACCTGATCCAGCTCTATCAACCGCCGTCCTAGCGCTTCGCGGGAGCCGTTCCGGTGGCCTGATTCACCACAACGCGTTGGCGGGCTTTCGGCGAACGCCAGTTGCCCTCCAGCACATCCGCCTCGGTGAACGTCGCCATGAGGATCTGTTTGTCCTTGGTGCGCGCATAGTCGTAGATCAGGTAGATGGTGCCGTCCGGGCTCTCGACGCCGTCGGGATAAGAGACGCCGAGCCGCTCGTCGATCGTGAGCCCGCCGGTCCAGGTGCGGCCGTCGTCGGAGGAGAGCCGGGCGGTGAGGTGAGAGCGGCTCTTCTTATCGGGCGGTTGGTGGGTAACCAAAAGCAACCTGCCGGAGCGCAGCCGACGGACAAAGAAGCGCGAGTTGACGTGCGGGATGTCCGAGCGGCGTCCAGGCGTCCATGATTTGGCCCGATCGACAGAGACACTTTCGCCGATGCCGTACTCGGCGCGCACCAACATCCAAAGGCTGTGGTCCTGGCGCTCCACCAGCATGTGTTCATCGAAGACGCGATTGGGCACGAGCACCTGGCTTTGGTAAGCCCAGGAGCGTCCACGGTCACTCGAAACGACGACGTTGGCGCCGCGGCGGCCGGCGAGATCATGCTGAAACTCCGGGGCGATGGCGGCAGCGGGCTTCCGTTCCCAGACGGCGGCCGGCATCAGCCAGTCTCCCCAGGTCGTCGCGGTGGGTTTGTTCATCATGATGCCGTCGCTTAAGCGGCGCGGCTTTGACCAACGCGGCTGCTCTTTGCCGGAGTCGTTTGCAGTGATGGCCCAGACGCCGGAGCGCCCGTCCCACCATTGGTAGCTTTGTGCCCAAAAGAGCCACAGTTTGCCTTGGGGATCGTGCCAAAGGGCAGGGTCGTAGGCGCGGACGGGTCCGGGAGGGTCGATCACCAGTTGCGGTGCGGACCAGGTGCGGCCGTCATCGCCGCTGGTGACCAGCACGACGTAGTTGCCGGGGCCTTCGCCCGGCTCATCGGGGCCGCCGGCGTACCAGATCGCCCAAAGGCGGCCGTTGGCGGCACGCTCGATGCCGGGGATGCCTTGAAAGATGCGCGTGCCGTCGGCGTAGGCCGGTCCGGGCTGGCGGTTGACGGGAGCAGCGGCGAGCGCCGGATCGGAGGGTTGTGCCGCATTGGCTGGTGAGGCTGAGCAGCAAAGCGAGAGTACGAGCACGGAGCGGAAGAGAGTTCGAGGCAACAAGCTCAAAGAATACATGAGGAGCGCCCGTCACGTCCGGCTGGGTCGGGCGGTTCAGAATTCGAGATTCATAGAACATTCACCCAAGCGTTACGGCGCGGAGACCTTGGGTTGCGATGCTGAAGCAAAATGCTTACCAAGTCTCGCATTATCGTCACTCTGCTCATTTCCGCGATCTGCGCCTTCGCTCAGTTCGATTCAGCCGCCATTGTTGGTTCCGTGCGCGACGAGAAGGGTGGCGCCATTGCCGGCGCCAAAGTTGTCCTGCTCAACAACGCCACCGGCATCGTGCTGACCACGGACTCGTCCGAAGCAGGCGATTTCCTCTTTCCCACCGTCCGGATTGGCAACTACAAGATCACGGCGGAGAAGACCGGTTTTGCTTCGGCTTCGTCGGACAACCTCGTGCTCACGGTGAGTGCCCGCCAGCGCGTCGACCTCACGCTCCGCGTCGGCCAAGTCTCTGAGATGGTCACCGTCGAAGCGGCCACTCCTTTGCTCGAGACGGAAAGCTCATCGAAGGGTCAAGTGATCGCCGCGCGCCAAGTGGTGGAATTGCCCTTGCAGGGCCGCAGCTACGCCAACTTGGCGCTGCTTTCGCCCGGTGTACGCCAGTCGCAATCGGGCAATCAGGGTTCGATCGCCTTCCGCCGCGAAGGATCTTACAATGTTAACGGCCTGCGCAGCGTCTGGAATAACTTCCTGCTCGATGGCATCGACAACAACTTCTACGGCACCACGAATCAGGGCTTCTCGAACCAATCGACGCAGCCATCGCCGGACTCGGTGGCCGAGTTCCGCCTCATCGTTAACGGCTACTCGGCCGAGTACGGTCGCAGCGGCGGCGCGGTGATGAACGTAGCCTCCAAATCGGGCACCAACCAGTTTCATGGCGCCGTCTGGGAGTTTCTACAGAACGAAAAGCTGAACGCCACCGGCTTCTTCAAGCCGACGCTGAATCAGAAGCCGATCAACAAGCGCAACCAGTTCGGCGCCGCCGTTGGCGGGCCGATCGTCAAGGACAGAACGTTCTTCTTCGCCGACTATGAAGGTTCACGCTGGTCGATTGCGCCCTTCTCGCTCACCTCGGTGCCCAGCGCCGACATGCGCCGCGGCGTCCTGCCGCTGGACGTGCGCGCGCCCTATGCCTTCACCGACGACACCGGCCGCGCCCATGCCGCCGGCACAGTATTCCCGGCGGGAACAACGATTCCGATGACCCCCTTCGCCCGCCGCGTGCTTACCGAGTTGCCCCAGCCGAATCGCGCCGGCGCGGGCGCTCTCAGCGTCGGCACCAACTTTGGCGGCTTCGATAGCAACAAGCTCACCGATAACAAAGGCGCCATCAAAGTCGACCACCAGTTGAAGAGTAATCTCACCAGCTTCTTCCGCTTCGCGCAGCGCCGTCAGAACATCGTGGCGCCCGGCCTCATCACCGGCTTTGCAGGCGGCAACAACCTCGGCAACCTCGACACGTTCAATCAGCAGGGCATCGCCGGAGTCACCTGGAGTAAGTCGGCCACCGAAGTTCTGGAGTACCGTTTTGCCGTCACCCGCCTGGGTATGGACCGTCTTCCCGCTCAGGTGGGTGGGCCATCGATGCGTGAACTCTTCGGCATCACCGGCCTGCCCGAGGGCCCGCGCATCCAGGGCGGTATCACGCCGCAGGACATTCAAGGCTTCCCGCGCTTTGGTCGGCAATCCACCAACCCGCAGGCCCAGTTTCCCACCACGTTCAACTCCCGCCTGAACCTGTCGAAGATCGTCAACCGCCACAACCTCAAGATGGGTTACGAAATGCTCTTCATGAACATTCTGGTGGACGACACCAACCCGCTTTACGGCATCGACGGCTACGCAGGTTTCTACTCCCGCCTGCCGGGCCAGAATCTCGGAGCCCTGGCCGGTGGCAACGCCAACACGGTGCACTCCCTGGCGGACTTCTACTTCGGCGCCCGTTCCTCCTATCAACTGGCGACGCAGGTGGAAGCCAAAGTCCGCCAGCAGGCGCATTGGTTCTACCTGCAGGACGACTTCAAGGTGAACTCCCGTCTCACTTTGAACATGGGCTTGCGGTATGAGATGACCACGCCCGCCTACGACGCTGACAACAAGCTGGCCAACTTCGACCCGGCACAGAACCGGCTGGTCGTCGCCACCTCCGACAACGGTATTGAGGGCCGAACGCTGCAGCGTCAAACCTGGAACAACTTCGCTCCCCGTCTCGGCGCGGCTTACACGCTCAACTCCAAGACCGTCCTGCGCGGTGGCTACGGCTTCGGTTGGAACTACTGGAATCGCATGGCCTCCGCTGAGTACCTCAATACAAACGCTCCGTTCGTCGTTCGCTTCTCGGCGCAGAACAGTCCGGCCCAACTCGGCAACCTCTGCGCGGCGAACAGCTTCGCCAACTGCTTCCGCACCCGCGAGCAGGGCTATCCGGTGAACCCGCCTTCGAACGTCATCCTGCACATGGACCGCGAAACGCCCTGGGGGCATGTCCAGAACTGGCACTTCACCATCCAGCGCACTCTGTTTAAGAACACGCTCCTCGACCTCGCTTATGTCGGCAACCGCGCCGACCATCTGCCCGTGCTCGGCGACCTCAACCAGGCGCGCCCCATCACGCAAGCCGAACTTACTCAAGGCCTCACCACGCTGGGCACGCTGAATGCCCGCCGCCCGTTCCAGGGCTTCGGCAACATCACCGCGGTCGTTCCCTCGGCCTTCTCGAACTACAACTCATTGCAAGTGAAGTTCGAGCATCGCGGCGACTGGCTCACCGTGCTGAACGCCTTCACCTACGGCAAGGCGATTGACACCGTGGGACAGGTGCTGGAAGGCAGCGTGGGCGGCAGCCCCAACCCCCAGGACATCCGCAATGTGGCGAATGACAAAGGCTCCTCGAGCTTTGACCAGCGCTTCAACAACACCACCAGCTTCGTGGTCGAGATCCCCTTCGGCAAGGGCCGCAAGTTCGGTCGCGACATGAACTCCGGGTTCGACGCGATCGCCGGTGGCTGGCAGGTGAGCGCGATTGTGAATTCCCAAAGCGGTCTTCCGCTCAACATCCGCTACCCGGATGCCAGCGGCGCCGTATCCGACGGCCAACCGGATTTCCTCGGCAACGTCGCCCTCCGCCCGAACGTCATCGACGGTTCGATTGGCGTGCTAGCTCCGGAAGGCCAGCGCAGCTTCACCAACTACTTCAATCGCGCCAATCTGGCTATCCCGCCCGTCACGTCGCCCTTCGGAAACCTGGGCCGCAACGTCGCCTTCGGCTTCCCGCTATACCAGACCGACCTCGTGCTCTCGAAGAGCTTCGCCATGCGTTTCATCAACGAAGGCGCCAAGCTGCAATTCCGCAGCGAGTTCTACAACCTCTTCAACAAAACCAACTTCGCCCAGCCCGAGATCAACCTCGCGAGCGCCAACTTCGGTCGAGTCGCCTCAACGTTCGATCCGCGCTTCGTCCAGTTCGCCCTCAAGCTGCAATTCTGACCGCCGGATAGGGACGGCGAGGTTGTGTAGCACTGACCGTTTGCCGTGACTATGGCAGTTCTGAACCGTTCAAACGCTTGCTAGACTTGCGTTGTGGCGTCGAAGATCGTACTGAAGTCGCTTCTCGCCATCGCCGCTCCCTCTGAGGACGCCCTTCTCAAATGGATTCAAACCAAAGTGAGTCCACCGATGCTGGAAGAAGTTTCTCTGAACGATTGGGGAGAGGAATCGGCGGAGCATCTAGCTGGTATCCAAGCGCAGCTTACCGCTCATCCTCCGCTGGGCATGCTTTCTTGGTTTCCCCGGGAAGTGTTGGAACTGGAGAGGTGGAACACTCCCGATCAGTCGCATCTGGACACTCCGCCCTCGGGCACCCGCGGGCATGTGAAGCGCCTCTTAGCCTGCACGATTCTGCTGAGAAATGCGGCATACGTCAGCAGCCCCCGCTGGGGAGGGGAGGAGGAGTTCTTTCTTCAAACATCAGCCTCCTCTTTGAATCGGCTCACGCGGAGTGCCCTGGCGCTTGAAGTGCCAGCGCTTGGTCTCGGCTTTATGCTCTGGCTCTTTGAGATGCAGACACATCCTGCACTGAGCCCGTTCACCGCGTTCTGTGCTCTTGCGTTTGCAGCCGCTCTTGGCTTTGGCGAGGCGTCTGATCAGGAGATCATTCGGGCCTGTAATTGGGTCGACGCTGAAGAGGCGCGGTCGAGAACGGAACTGGGCAAGGGCGTTGATTCGGAGCGTTGGTTGATCGGAATCAACTCGTACGAGCGGTCGCAGGACCGGCAGGAAGATTGGCGATTCATCGTGAACCGAGCGTTTGGAACGCACCAAAGAGGCTACTCTGACCAAGTCACGGAGCGGTTGGGCCGCTTCTCGCACAAGCTTTCTGGGATTTGAGCTAGGGCGCGGGGATAGCGATCTACTCCATTCAGGGGGCGACCGTATCGTCATCGACAATAGGCCGCTTCATCCAACCACTAGCCCTCCGAGACCCCGGCGATAAAGCCGGCTACCAGGCGTTGGATCTCGGCCGGAGACAAGTGGTAGTGAGCATTGCGTGGGAAGGTGTCTGGCATCGGCGTATTTCGATCGAAGCGTTGCCGTGGGGGCTATTTCCGCAGCGCGCATAGTGCTACCCTTGGGCGACGCTCGTGCAGGGGCGTGGCCGCTGGGCTACATCCCCGTGGTGTCTGTTCGGTATGGCAGAGTGGCCCGCTACCATCTCGATGCCGATCAGGCTTCCGGAAGTGCGAGTGAATCGTGAACGAGCAAAGCCAGGTCACATCGCGATGCGGTATCGGTAGCTTGGGGAGTGGCAAAGCCGCGCGCCGCAGAGCGGCCAAAACCGGGTGTGCTCTTCCATGAATAGACTGCGCCTGCTGTGGGACTCCCTTCGATCCAGCCTCTGGTTTCTGCCCACTCTGCTCGTTCTGGGTGCGGTGCTTCTCGCCCTCTTCGTAATTGGGGCAGAGCCGTGGTTTGACAGCAACAAATTCGAAGAAAAGTGGCCCCGCCTTCTCGGAGCCGGTGCGGCCGGCGCGCGAACCATGCTGTCGGTCATAGCGGGTTCGATTATCACTGTGGCGGGCGTGGGCTTCTCGATCATGATTGTTGCGCTGACTCTCGCGTCAAGCCAGTACACGCCTCGCGTCCTGCGGAACTTCATGCGCGACAAGGGGAACCAATCTGTCCTCGGCGTGTTCCTCGGAGTCTTTGCTTATTGTCTCGTTGTCCTCCGGACCATCCACGGAGGGGACGAAGGCGCTTTTGTGCCGTCTTTTGCGGTCTTTGTCGCAGTCGTGCTGGCGTTTGTCGCCATCGGCTTTTTCATTTTCTTTATTCATCACATTGCCTCCGCCCTTCAGGCGTCCAGTATCATCGAGGCGGCGGCCAGAGAGACGATCCACGCCATCGACCGCATGTTTCCGACCGAGTTGGTCCAAGCAGCCTCCCCCGGTCTCGCGGCTCGGACGCCCACCGCGGATCAGCAGTGGCAGGGGATGGCCGCCCGGCACACCGGCTACATCCAGAGTGTCGATTCGGACGCCCTTCTCCGTTTGGCGCGTGAGTGGAATGTGATCATCCGCATGGAGCTCGGTGTCGGCGAGTTTGTCGTGGAGGGGGCTCCCCTGGTCTCCATCGCGGGAAAGGCATCACCGGCTGACGAAACAGAGTTGGAGCTAAACGGCGCGTACTCCATTGCCAGCCACCGCACCACTGTTCAGGACGTGGGGTATGGTGTCCGCCAGATCGTGGACATCGCACTCAAGGGACTTTCACCCGGCATCAACGACACCACCACTGCCGTAAACTGTGTGGACTATCTGATTGCCATACTGGCACGCTTGGCGCCACGTCAGATCGAGACACCCTTCCGGCTGCATGAGGGTCAGTTGTACGCCATCGCGCGAGGGGCCACTTTCAGGAGCTTGCTCGACGAGGCCTTCCATCAGATCCGTCAGAACGCCGAGGGCAATGTCGCCGTTCTAGTCCGTCTGCTCGAAGGACTCAACATCATAGCGGGATTTGCCCACGACGACGAGCGGCGGCAAGCCCTGCAACTCCACTCTGACCTTGTGCTCGAGACGGCGGAACGCAGTGTCTCCTCGCCTCACGACCGTGCGGCAATTCAACGCGTCAGCCGGCGACTGATGCCCACGACTCGAGGCCCAGGCGAAGGTGACCGATGAGCCACATGAACAACAGCGAACACTCTACGTCCGACAACCAGCAGGCATTAGAGAGCGAGCGCTTCGAACTCCTGGAACGGATCGAACGCTGGCTGGAAACGCCGATGTTGGTTCTTGCGTTCGTGTGGCTGGCGCTACTAATTGTGGAGTTGATCTGGGGTGAAAGCTCGCTGTTCGAGATCATCGGCGCGGGCATCTATGTGATCTTCATCCTCAACTTTGCTCTGGAGTTCACCCTGGCTCCCCGAAAGGGGGACTACCTGAAACGCAACTGGCTGACGGCTGTTTCCCTACTTGTGCCGGCGCTGCGAATCTTCCGCATCTTCCGGGTGTTTCGAGTCTTTCGCCTGGCACGCGCAGGACGGGGGTTGCGTCTGCTGCGCGTAGTCAGCTCCCTGAATCGGGGAATGCACGCTTTGGGGGCGAGCCTCAGTCGCCGGGGTTTTGGGTATGTATTCGCTCTGTCCCTCCTGGTTACGCTTGCCGGTGCTGCCGGTATGTTTGCCTTCGAGAATGAAGCCCCAGGGGGGCTCCACAGTTATGGGGAGGCGTTGTGGTGGACGGCCATGATCATGACTACCATGGGCTCGCAGTATTGGCCCCAGACTGCAGAGGGCCGGGTGTTGTGCGTTGTTCTGGCACTGTATTCTTTCGCCGTGTTTGGCTACGTGACGGCAATCCTTGCCACTTACTTCATCGGCCGCGACGCTGAGCATGACACCGCCGAGGTAGCTGGTTCAGCACAACTGATCACGCTAAGAGACGAGATACGCGCCTTGCGCGATGAGATGCGAGCGCTCGCAGCGTCATTGCGATAGTGTCGCTCGCCGTCCCCTGAAAACCAGGACGGCGTTGCAGAACTGCGATGAACTGGCTACTCGGTGGTCTTCCCGTCGAAGTGTTCTTCATCGGCCTCCGCGTCTTCCCGCGTGTGGTGCACAACCCCGTCCCGATGATTGGGAGGAGCGTAAAGCGTATAGAGCTTCAGGGCAGCCTTGCCTGTATTGATGATGTTGTGATGGCCCCCAGCGGGGACGACGAGTGCAAAACCTGCGCGGATTGCAGTTCGAACCCCATCAAGCACGGCTTCACCCTCTCCCGCTTCGACGCGGAAAAACTGGTCGAGCTGATGCACCTCGGCCCCGATCTCTTCGCCAGGCTTTAACGCCATCAGAACCACTTGGCAGTTCCTGGCCGTGTAGAGTACACGGCGAAAGTCGTCGTTCTTGATGGCAAGCGCCTCGATATCCTGAACAAAACCGATCATCTGGCTCCCCTGTTTCTTTGGCCCGTCGAGGCCGTAAACGTTTAACCCGGACTTTCTGAGCATTCTGGGGGCCATATCCAATTCCTCGATTTCAAAGGCGCGGAGAACCAGGGTTCTGGTTTGGCTGGCCGAACGCTCGCTGATGACCGCCTTACGCCGGCTACTTATCGATGGCGCCGGAAACCCCGGCGATAAAGCCGGCTACCAAGCGCTGGATCTCGGCCGGTGCCTGGTTGTAGCGCGCGTTGCTGTCCGGCAGCCCCAGATTGCCGCTGATCACGAAGGCGCGCAGACCGGCCTTGGCCAGGCTCTTGGCCTGTGCGATGCTGAGCCCGCCGACCACCTGCACAGGGACCGCCTTACCAACCCGCTCGAAGACGGCGCGAGCCACGTCGCTCAGAGAGTCGTCCTCAATCAGTTTCGGGTTGGCGCGCCGCGCATCGGACTGCAGATGAATCCCCACCGCGTCGACGCCGGCCTCCACCATCCGCAGCGCGACCTCAATTGCCTGCGCCGCGGGGCCCTGGTGCGGCACCATGATGTCGGCAAAGGCCAGTCGCGGCAATTCGGGGCTGGCGCGCCTGAACTCGTCGCGCACCGCGCAGATCGACTTCGCCGTATCCACGCCAGACAGAGCGAGGAAATCAACGATATTGCCGCCCCCGGCATAGACGCTGCGCGCCTCGCCGCCACCGCCATCCATGGTCTTCATGTCCGCCAGCAGCAGAGCGCCGGGAAACCGCTTGCGGAAGGCTGGCACGACGTTCGCCACGCCCTGGGTCTTCAGCAGCGGCGTCCCCATCTCGATGATGTCGACTCCGCCCGCCAGCGCCGCACTGGCGACCGTCAACCCCAGCTCCAAGGTCCCCACATCCACCGAAATCTGAAACGACAGGCGGGTCTTGAACCGGTCCACCACGCGGGCCGAACTCGGGTGTGCCGGATTCATCGGGCGCTGGCCCCAGGCGGCGCCCGCCGCTAATCCACCGCCAGCGAGCCGACCAGCAGCTTCGAGGAACCATCGCCGGTTCAAGTTGTTGTTATGCATGTTCGCCCGCTCCTTTGAAAACACGGTTGGCGAAGGCAGTGACGGCGTGATGTGTGCAAGCACCCTGCCCTTCCATCCGGGTGCATTTTACAGCACCGGATGCCGCAAAGGTGAAAATCAGTAAGGAACGTCAGGCGACGGTGAAGTCTGGTTGGTTATAGAATACGCGGGTAGTGAATCAAGTGAACTGGAAAGTCCTCAAAACAGGCTTTGCGGGATTGGCCCTCATCGTTTCCGCGCCGGTTCAGAGCGATGCCCAGACGCGGAACGCCTTAAGCCAGCGTCAATTCCTGGATCGCTCTTGCATTGCGTGTCATAGCGAGAACATGAAGAGTGGTGGCCTGAATCTGGCTCAGGCCAACTTAGCCAAACTCTCCGCCGAACCCGAACTCTGGGAGAAGGTCGTCCGCAAGCTGCGCACCGGCGTCATGCCTCCTCCGAATGCGCCTCAGCCTTCCAGCGCCGATCGTCTGGCGGTCTTGAAATCTCTGGAATCCTCGCTCGATGCGGTGTCCGTGGCGAAGGTAAACCCCGGCCGCACCGAAACGCTCCGGCGCCTGAATCGAACCGAGTACCAGAATGCGATCCGGGACCTCCTCGCGCTGGACATCGATGCCGCGTCGCTGCTGCCGGCTGACGAAAGCGGTCACGGCTTCGACAACGTCAATGTGGGCGACCTGTCGCCGACCCTCCTGAACCGGTACATCTCCGCCGCCCAGAAGATCAGCCGCTTAGCGGTGGGAACACAATCCTCGCTGCAGAACGACACCATCCGCTTGGCCGCCGACCTGACCCAGGAGGATTACCTGCCCGGCCTGCCGCTTGGCACGCGCGGGGGCGTATCGACGCCTTATACGTTTCCCCAGGACGGCGAATACGACATCCAGATCTCGCTGATGCGAGACCTGGCCGGAGTCATCAGCGGACTGCGCGACTCGCGCTCGCACGAAATGCTCCTGCTCATCGACCGCGCGCCGGTACATAGCTTCGCGGTCTCGAGAGCGGCGCTGGGCAACGAAACGCTGAACGAGAAAATCCTGAAAGCCCGAATTCCCGTCAAGGCTGGCCCGCACCTCCTGGCTGTCACTTTCGTGAAGGAAGGCTCTTCTCTCTTCGAAACTCCCCGGCTTCCAACCGAATCGCGCTTTAACGACCGTCGCTATCCGCGCACGGCGCCCGCCGTGGACCAGATCTCCATCACCGGCCCTTATTTGCCGAAAGGTGTCGGGGAAACACCGAGTCGGCAACGCCTGTTCGTGTGCCGTCCCACCGGGCAAGAGGATGAAGCCTGCGCCAGTCGCATTCTCTCCACGCTGATGCGGCGCGCCTACCGCCGTCCGGTTGCCCAAGCCGACGTCGCCGGGCCGCTGGCCTTCTACCGGAAGGGACGAGCCGAAGGAGGCTTTGACGAAGGCCTCACCATGGCGCTGACGGCCGTGCTCACCAACCCCAGGTTCCTGTTCCGGGTGGAAAGCGATCCCCAGAAAGCTCCGCCGGGCGGAGTTTATCGCCTGAACGATCTCGACCTAGCCTCGCGCCTTTCGTTCTTCCTTTGGAGCAGCATTCCCGATGACGAGTTGCTCGAAGTGGCGGTGCAAGGCCGGCTGAGTCAGCCCGTAGAGCTTGAGCGGCAGACCCGCCGCATGCTCGCCGATCGCCGCTCACTCAATCTCGCGACGAACTTCGCCGGACAGTGGCTTCGCCTGCGCAATATCGATGAGGTGACTCCCAGCGGCAACCTGTTCCGGGACTTTGACGACAACCTGCGGCAGGCCTTCCGGCAGGAGACCGAACTCTTCTTCGACAGCATCGTGCGCGAGGACCGTAGCGCACTCACGCTCCTGAAGTCGGACTACACCTTCCTCAACGAACGTCTCGCAAAGCACTACGGCATCCGTGGCGTCTACGGAAGCCGGTTTCGCCGCGTGGCGCTCCCACCGGAAAGCAAGCGCGGCGGCTTGCTGCGCCAGGGCAGCGTGCTGTCGGTGACATCCTATGCCACTCGCACCTCGCCCGTGTTGCGCGGCGTTCTGATCCTGAAGAATATGATCGGCGCACCGCCACCCGCGCCGCCGCCGGACGTGCCTGCGCTCGATGAGACCACCGTCGCCGCCAATCTTCCCATGCGCCAACGGCTGGCCGCCCATCGCGACAACCCCGTCTGTGCAAGCTGCCACCGCACCATCGATCCCGTCGGCTTTGCGCTCGAAAACTTCGATGCGATCGGCCATTGGCGGGACTTGGAGGTGGAAGATCAGCCCGTGGATGCGTCCGGGGCCATCCCCGGTGATCGGGCCTTTTCCGGCGTCGATGGGCTGGAAGACGCTTTGATGCGCCATCCGGAACTCTTTGCCACCACGCTCACCGAAAACCTTCTCATTTTTGCGCTGGGACGAGGCGTCGAGTCCTATGACGCCCCCGCCATTCGCAAAATCATGACCGCCGCGGAGAAGGATCGCTACCGGTTCTCGTCCCTGATCCTGGGAATCGTGAAGAGCGCACCCTTCCAGATGCGGCGCACGGAAAACACTGCTTTAGCCCGAAAAATAGGGCCCAGATAAGGACAGCGTCATGTTTCTAACCAGAAAAGCGATTCCGAGACGGGCCTTGCTGAGAAGCGCGCAGGCGGCCCTCGCCCTGCCGCTGCTCGACGCCATGATTCCCGCCGCCACCGCCTGGGCTGCGACCCCCGCCAAGCCCGTGAAGCGGCTCGGCTTTGTGTTCATCCCCATGGGCTGCGATCAGGACCGCTGGACGCCCCCTGGCGCAACTCCGGCGGGCCAAGGCAAGCTTGACGCACTCTCCCCGATTCTGCAGCCCCTTGCGCCGGTGAAGGACCAGGTTTCCGTCATCACCAATCTGCGCTTGCAGGGTGCCTACCCTGGTACGCACGATACCTCCAACTCGGCATTTCTGAGCGCCGCCAGCGCCAAACACACCGAGAGTTCCGATTATTTCTCCGGCACCACGGTCGATCAGGTGGCGGCCAAGGAGATGGGCCGCGAGACCCAAGTCGCGTCGCTGCAACTGGCCATGGATCTCAATCCCCTCGCCGGCGTCTGCAATAACGGCTACTCGTGCGTCTATCAGAACTGCCTCTCCTGGTCGTCGCCCACCACGCCGCTTCCGTCCGAGGCTCATCCGCGCGTCGTTTTTGAGCGCCTCTTCGGCGAAGGCGGCAACGCGGATGCACGCCGCGCCGCCCTCCACAATCGCGCCAGCCTCCTCGATTCATTTACGAAGGAAATCGCCGGCTTCAAGCAGCGCCTGGGCGCCTCCGATCGCGCGCGCCTGGACCAGTATCTCGAAAGCGTGCACCAGGTAGAGCGTGAGATTTCGCGTGCTGAACAAGCCGTTGCGGACAATCGGACGCCCGATCTCGAGCGTCCCGTGGGCGTTCCCGCCGCCTTCGCTGATCACGCCAAGCTGATGTTCGACCTCCAGATTCTCGCGTTTCAGGCCGACATCACCCGCGTCATCGCCTTTCAGTTCACCCGTGAGCAGAGCAACCGGACCTATCCCGAGATCGGTGTCCGCGACCCTCACCACCCCACCAGTCATCACGGCAACGACCCCGTCAAGGTGGCCCAAATCGCAAAGATCAACACGTATCACATCTCGCTGTTCTCCGAATTCCTTCAGCGCATGAGAGCCACCAAGGACGGCAACGGCTCGCTCCTCGACCACACCGTTTATCTGTATGGCAGCGGCATGGGCAATCCCAGTCTGCACGATCATGAAAACCTCCCGATCCTCGTCGCCGGCGGTAGAGCCTCTGGCCTCAAGGGCGGGCGGCACATCCGCTACGAGAAAGGCACTAACCTCGCCAACCTCCACCTCACGCTGCTCGACCAAGTGGGTGTTGGCGTGGATTCGTTTGGCGACAGCACGGCCAAGGTCGAGAACCTCTTCGACCGGGTGGATGTGGGCTAGCGCCATGGCACTCAATTTTCCTGTGGGGCGGGTTACCGGACTCGTCCTTCTCAGCACCACTCTTCTCGCTACCCTTCTTTCTGCTGACGCCCCCCTTGCCACTGCAATCGAGCAGCGCAATATCGCCGCCAGGAACAAGCTCCTCGCCTCGAAAGCGGACCCAAACACCGCTCAGGCCGATGGCACCACGGCCCTGCACTGGGCCACGTTTCACGATGACGCCGAAACCGTCGCCGCACTCCTCCGCGCGGGGGCCAAGGCCAACACGGTCAACCGCTATGGCGTGCCTCCCCTGGCGGCGGCGTGTACCAACGGCAATGCGGCCATCGTCAAGAGTCTGCTCGCGGCCGGGGCCGACGCGAACGCCGAACTGAAGGGTGGCGAGACGATGCTGATGCTCGCCTCGCGCGCTGACAACGTCGACACCGTGAAGGCCTTGCTGGCGAGCGGCGCCAAAGTCGACGGCCGCGAACGCCTCGGCCAGACGGCCCTGATGTGGGCGGCTGCCGAGGGCCACACCGCGGTCGTCCTCGCGCTGCTCGCGGCAAAGGCCGATCTGCACGCCGCGGCCGAGTCCGGCCACGAGGCCTTCTTCTATGCCCTGCGCGGCGGCCACCTGGAAACGGCGCGCGCCCTGCTGGCCGGCGGCGCGGACGCGAAAGCGCCGCTACGGTCCGCGAAAGGCCCTCCCGTAACGCCACTGTCTCTGGCGGTAATCAACGGCCACTTCGAGCTCGCGATTGCGCTCGTCGACGCGGGCGCTAACCCCAACGATGTGCGCACCGGCTTTACCCCCCTCCACCTGATCGCCAGTGTGCGCAAGCCGGATTCGAGCGACCTCAGCGACCCCGCCCCGCCCACCGGAGCCGGCCGTCTGTCGAGCCCCGCCTTCGTCCGCGAAATCGTAAAGCGCGGCGCCAACGTCAATGCGCGCCTGCCCCAGGGCGCGCCGAAGCAGACCAACACCTCCTCGAGCGTTGGGACCGAGGGGGCAACGCCCTTTCTTTTCGCCGCCGATCGCGGCGACGTCCCGCTGATGCGCGAGCTTCTGAAACTGGGCGCCGACCCCCACCTTCCCAATGCCGAAGGCACCACCCCGCTGCTCGCTGCCGCCGGCGTGGGCACGAGCGAACCACAGGAGGAGGCGGGCGAGGAAAGCGAAGCGCTGGAAGCCGTGAAGCTATTGCTCGACCTCGGCGCGGACGTCAATACCGTCGACCGGAACGGCGATACGGCCATGCACGGCGCCGCCTACAACATCAGCCCGTTGGTTGTGAAGCTCCTGGCCGAACGCGGCGCCGATCCGCGAATCTGGAGCAAGCCGAACAAAGCCGGAGGCACGCCGCTCTTCATCGCCGAGGGCTACATCAGCCGCCTCCCGCGACCGGATGCGCCGACGATCGAAGCCATTACCAAGCTAATGGTTGCGGCGGGACTCCCCACCGGAGGTCCGCGGCCCAAGATCATCGATAGTTACGAGAAGCCTGCCGCTCGCCGTGCTCCCACTGCACCAGCGAAGTGATGGCGGGTGGGTTCCTGTGACCGCAAGGTGGCTTTTCTCGGGCTTTTCTTGGGCTTTTCTTGGGTTCTGATCGGCACCATATCTTTTGGATTGAACGAGATCGCCAGGGTCGTTTTCGGAAAAAAGTTTTCAGGCGGCGCGTTGTTGAATCGGGGTGGCGGGGCCACCACAGCAGCGCTTGTATTTGAGGCGGCTGCC
>JALHNI010000096.1 GCA_022843605.1 Bryobacter sp. | reverse complement strand
CCGTCCATGGTGGTCCCGGCCATAGCTGTCGGCCTTGTGCACTCCTTGGGCGTAGGGCGTCCGTCCGAACTCGCCGCCCCAGATCACGAGCGTGTCCTTCAGCAAACCGCGCTGCTTCAAGTCCTGAATCAGCCCCGCCGACGCCTGGTCAATGTCGCGGGCCATCGCCGGAAGCTTCTCTGTCAGCCCGCCATGATGATCCCAGCCGCGATGATACAGCTGAATAAAGCGCACATTGCGCTCGGCCAGTCGTCGCGCCAACAGGCAATTCGCCGCGAACGTGCCGGGCTTCTTCACGTCGTCACCATAAAGCGCCAGCACGTGCTCGGGTTCCTTGGAGACATCGGCCAAGTCCGGCACGCTGGTCTGCATCCGGAACGCCATCTCATACTGCGCAATCCGCGTCTCGATCTCCGGATCGTGGTTCTGCGGCTGCAGGTGCTGGTTGATCTTCGCCAAGCCATCCAATTGCGAGCGCCGCTGCTCACGCGTAATCCCCGGCGGATTCGACAGATGCAGCACTGGATCGCCGCCGTTACGGAACTGCACCCCTTGATACCGGCTCGGCAGGAATCCGGCGCCCCACAGGCGCGAAAGCAGACCCTGGTCTGCCATCCCATTGCCGGGCAGGGAATTCAGCACCACAAACGCCGGCAGATTCTCGTTCTCGGCCCCCAACCCATAGTCGATCCAGGAGCCCATACTCGGCCGCCCCGGCAACTGACTCCCGGTCTGGATAAACGTAATCGCCGGATCATGGTTGATCGCTTCCGTGTTGAGCGAATTCAACACGCAGATATCGTCCGCGATCTTCGCGTGGTGCGGCAGCAGACTGCTCAACCAGCGTCCGCTCTTGCCCTGCCGCGAAAACTCATACATCGACGGGACCACCGGGAAGCGGTCCTGCGCCGCCACCATTCCCGTGATGCGCTGCGTGCCAAACACCGACGCCGGAATGTCCTGGTCATAGCGGCCCTTCATCTGCGGCTTGTAGTCCAACAGCTCGAGGTGAGAAGGCCCGCCCGCCTGAAACAGGAAGATCACCCTCTTAGCCCGCGCCGGTGCGGTCAGAAACGGCTTCGTCTCCGCCGCCTGCAATGAATGCAGCGCCGCCGCCCCCAGCCCATAAGCCGTCCGGGCCAAAAAATCGCGGCGCGAGTTGGGTCGTTCGAAGTTTCCGCAGTGCATGGTTAGCCCTTTGTAATCGTTTCGTCGAGATTCAGAATCAGATTCGTCACCGCCGTGTAAGCCGCGAGTTCGCTCACCGCAATCGCCGGATTCCGCGGCGACGCACCCACCGAAAGCAACTCCCGCGCGGCCTTCTCATTCTCGCGATACTGGCTGCGGAACTGCTGCAACGTGCTCTGCAGCACGCCCAGATCGTGCGCGTCCGGCGCGCGGCCCGTCGCCAGACGAAACGCGAAAGTCAGCCGCGCTTCATCCGTCTTGCCGCCTTCCAGAATCGCCCTCTCCGCCAGCTTGCGCGCCGCTTCCACAAAGATCGGATCGTTCAGCAGCGTCAGCGCCTGCAGCGGCGTATTCGTGCTGGACCGTCTCACGATGCAAAACTCACGGTCCGGCGCATCGAACACCGTCATCGTCGGATGCGGTACCGTGCGCTTCCAATACGTGTACAAGCTCCGCCGATACAGGTCCGCCCCCTGGCTCTCCGTATACGTCGTGCCCGGATAATCGGCCGCTACCACGATGCCTTTGTACAAGCCCGCCGGCTGGTATGGGAAAACGCTCGGTCCGCCGAGCCGCTCCGCCAGCAGGCCGGAAATCTGCAGTGCCTGATCGCGAATCGCCTCGGCCGGAAGCCGGAAGCGCGGTCCGCGGGCCAGCAGCCGATTCTCCGGATCCCGCGCGATCAGTTCCTTTGATGCCGCCGAATCCTGCCGGTAAACCTGTGAAAGCACGATCTGCTTCACCAACCCCTTCACGTCCCAGCCCGAGTCAATGAACTCGCGCGACAGCCAGTCCAGCAGTTCCGGGTAAGAAGGCGAATCGCCCTGCACCCCGAAGTTCTCACTCGTCTTCACCAGTCCCTGGCCAAAGAACTGTTGCCAGAAGCGGTTCACCACCACCCGCGCGGTCAAGGGATGGTCGGGCTTCGTCAGCCATTGCGCCAAACCCAGCCGATTCCTCGGCGCCCCCGCCGGCCAACTCCCCAACAGTTGCTCCGGCACCTCGGGCTGCACCACCTCTCCCGGCAGATCATAGGCGCCGCGCTTCAGTAAATGCGTCTGGCGCGGCGTCGCCATCTCTTCCATCACCATCATCGTCGGAGCCGCACGCTGCACCGCCAGCCACTCCGCCCGCACCTTGGTCAACTCCGCGTCCGCCTTGGCGAACTGCGCATTCTGCCGCCGCAGCAGGGCATCGCGCAGCCACGCCGTCTCCACCGCGCTCGGCTGTTTTTTGCCGGCCGCATAAGGCAGCGCCCGCGCCGCAAACAGGTTGCTGATCTCGGAATCGCTTAAGCCGCGTGTCCACAGCGCTAACTCATCGAAGCGCCCTGCCAGCCGTGAACCCTTGTTGTCCCAACCCACGCGAAACCGCGTGGGCGATGGCTTGTCCGTTGCCCCCGGCAAAGGACAGCCGTCATTCAGAATACGCATCGGCAGTTCGCGGCCATCCACAAAGAAGCGAACCCAGTTCGCATCCGCCCGCATCATCTTTCGCCCCGCCACACCCTCGTACAGCATCGCGACATGCCGCCACTGGCCCGCCGCCAGCCGCGCACCTTCTGACCGTACTCGAATCGAATACGCAGGGAACCGCTGGCCCGAACGGAACTCGAGTTCGCCATCCACCAACCGGAACTCGATCCCGGCCCCAAACCCCACCGCCGCCGGATTCTTCGAATAATCAATCGACGACAGCAGCGCCACATCCCGGTCTGTGGACTCCGGCCGCAGCCACACGCTGAACGTCATCGCTTCCCGCTTCTGGATACCCACCGGTGCCGCCACCGGTTTCGCTTCGCCCACCGAGCAACCCTTGCCCGAAATGCCTTCCGCCAGCGTGTACTCGCCCGCCGTCTCGCAGTTCAACTCCAGCGCCGCTGAACTCGCCAACGACGCACTACGAGCGATCGCCAACGCCTGCTCCTCATCCCCCTGCTGCCGCTTCCACTGCTTCTGCCGCGCCTCCACCTGATGCGTCACCTTCGCGATGGTCGCTTCCAGTTCGCGCAGCTTCGTCTGTTGCGCCGCCGTCGGTGCCGGAATCAGCGGCACGGCATTCGAAACCCGTCCGTCCTCGCCCACCTCGGGCACGTTGTTGAAGAACGCGAAAAAGCGGTAGTGGTCCTTTTGGCTAATCGGATCGTACTTGTGGTCATGGCACCGCGCGCACTCGAGCGTCAGACCCAGCCAGGCCATCCCCAAAGTCCGCACCCGGTCCGAGACATACTCCACCCGGTATTCCTCATCGATAATGCCGCCCTCGGAATTGATCACATGATTGCGCCCAAAGCCGGTCGCAATGCGCTGCTCCAGCGTCGGATTCGGCAATAGGTCACCGGCCAACTGCTCGGTGATAAAGCGGTCATACCGCAGGTTCTTGTTGAAGGCCTCAATCACCCAGTCGCGCCACCGCCACATCGAACGCTCCGAGTCATTGTTGAAGCCGTGGGTATCCGCATAGCGCGAGACATCCAGCCAATCCATCGCCATGCGCTCGCCATAGCGTGGCGAAGCCAGCAGTCGGTCCACTGCCGCCGCGTACTGCGGATTCTTCGTGAACGCCTCCACTTCCGCCGGCGTCGGCGGAAGTCCCGTCAGATCCAGGGTCACCCGGCGCAGCCACGCGCCCGCTGGTGCCGCCGGACTCAGCTTCAGCCCCTCGCCCGCCAGCCGTTGCGCCACCAAATGCGCAATCGCGTCTACCCCCTTCGGCACCGCCGGCCGCACCGGCGGCACAAAGGACCAGTGCTGCGCATACGCGCCCCCCTCCTCAATCCACCGCTTCAGCGTCGCGATCTGTTCCGCGGTCAAACGCCGGTTCGACGTCGCCGGCGGCATCAGCCGCCCTTTCTGCTCGCTCGTGATCCGCTGATAGAGGGCGCTCTCCGCCGGTTTACCCGGCACCAGCGCATGTTTGGCCGTGGCCCCTTCGAACGTGTCCAGACGCAGATTGGCCATGCGTTTCTGGCTGTCCTGCCCGTGGCAATGAAAGCAATTCTCGGAAAGGATCGGACGAATGTCCCGGCCGTAGTCGAGCCTCGGCGCCGCCAGAGCCGTCACCGAAAACAGCAGCGTCAATGTGAGGAATGTCAGTTGAGGTGCGATGCTCTCATTGTGCCTCATCCCACGCCCAGTTCGTCCCCCAACCCGACTCTTGGTATACTCAAGACGTTGCCTCGAAGCGGGGGTAACTCAATGGTAGAGTCACAGCCTTCCACGCTGTTGGTTGCGAGTTCGAGCCTCGTCCCCCGCTCCAATCCTTCCCTTATTCCTTCACCCCGCGCAGCCAGTTGAGAATCGTCGTGTACTCCGGCGAGTCGCGCTCAAACCGCACGCCCCCTCCATGGCTCTGCGCCCCCAATGTCCCCTCCGCCTCGGCCGTCCAGGTCGGCTTCTTCAGCAGCAGACTCTCCTCCGGATCCTCCAGATTCACGACGTTGAACACCGTGGACAACGTCGCATTGAACGCCGAGTGCGACGCATGGCACTGCACGCATGCATAGCCATCCTTGCCGCGCTTCAGGAAAATCGGCTCGACATAGCCACGGTAGAAAGCCTCATCCGGCTTCGCCGCGCCCGCCCTACGCGCCGCACCCTTGGCTGCCGCCGGGGGCCGCGGAAACTGGTTGAACGCCTTCAGCAACTCGGCATTCTCGGGCACCTTCACATCGGTCTTGGCCGCCGTCACAAATCCGTCGCGCACCGCGCCCGGCTTGCCCGCGATCGCCGTCACCGCTCCAAATCGCGCATCGCGCGTCAACTGTGCCGCACCCATCGCCAGTCGCCGCATCTCCGGATCCTTCGACGAAATCAGCGGCACCAACGCCGTCGCGAACCGCGTATTGCTCTCGCCAAAGAACACGCTCTGCTCCACATCGTTGCCGATCCGGTTGTATACCGGCACAAAACCATGCCCCGAATCCGCCAGCGGATCGTAGATGTCGGCTCGCCGCAACGGCAACTCCACCAGGCCCGCCAGCAGACGCTTGCGGTTCGCGTCAGGCTGCGTTTCCAGAAACCGCGAGAACTTCTCCGCCAGCCGCTTCTCGATCGCCAACCGGCCCTCAATCACCCGCTTCTGGTCCGCGTCCCGTGAAATCGAAGGCACCCAGTTGTTGTACAGATACCGGATATTCTCGTCCGCCACATTGTAGATACCTTCACGCAACGCCTGCTCCGTCCAAGGGTGCTTCGGTTTGGCGAGCCCTCTCAGCAGCGCGTCTTCAATCTTCGACTTCACCGCCGCCTCCGGTGCCCAAAACCAAAACTGCCACAATCCCTTCGTCGCCTGCGTCGCGATCGCCGGATCGGCATCGTCCACCCGGCGCGCCAGCGCCTCGGCCAATTCGGGCGCCAGTACCAGCGCCGCAAAGTGTGTCGCAAAGATCCGCGTCGCACCCCAGCGCACGCGCGACTCCTTCGACTCCAAAGCGGAAATTAGCGGCTGCGCCGTCACCGGATGCCGGCTCTGCACCTGCCGGACCGCCCATGCCGCCGTCCGCTGTACCAGCTTGCTATCGTCGCCCAAACGCGCCATCAGCGCGGGCATCGTCGACGCCAGCGCCAGCCTTCCCAGCGCTTCCACCGCCTGCTGCCGCACAAACGGATCGTCATGTTGCGCGAGACCCGTAATCTGCGCCACCGCCTCCGGCGTCTGCGCCTCCCACACCAGATCCAGCGCGCTCAGCAGATCGCCCTTCGGCGCAAACGCGCCCGTCCGCCAACCCTTGCCCTTCTGTGTTTGCGGATAGTAAGTCGCCAGCGCCAGCACCGACATTTGCGTCTCGCGGAACGGCGTGCGGAAATTTTCAAACGTCTGCAACGGATCCAGCCAACCGCCAAACTCCTGCTGCCGCCCCAACAGATACGCCAAGCCCTTCGCCACCTGCGGATTTTCGCGCGGCACGCCCGCCATCGCCAGCGCCCAAAGCGCATGGCCCGTCTGGAACTCGACGTCCTTCTCCTTCGCTTCAAACTTCATCGACCATTGCCCCGACGGCCTCTGCAACGCCAGAATGCGCTCGACATTCTGCGCAATGCGCGCGCGGTGCTTCACCTTGTCGATGGATGCCAGCGCCTGCGTCTGATAGCAAAGATCGATCAGGTTCTTGTGCTCGGTCTGCGTCAGCATCGCCTCCAACTGTGGATCCTTGGTCAACTCCCACGCATACCAGGCCACCTCGTAATTCGACACCAGCGGCTGATTGCCGTTCGTCTCGTCCGGCGGCAGTTTCGTCCGGTCCTGGTAGTAGATCTTCAAATACTCCCGCACGCCGCGGTGAAAGTGCTCCCGGCGATCGGCGCCCGTCTCTTTCTCATAAACGTCCAACAGATGCGACATCCGCCCCAACACGTTCGCTGGCGCCGAAATCACCCTCGCCCACACCGCCCCCTGTTCCTCAAAGCCATACAACGGCCGCGGATTGTTGTAGAACCGCTCCGTCATAAACTGCAACTGCTGCCGCTGGTTCACCGGATAGCCTTGGCGCAATGCATAAAGCTGCGCCCGCTGCGAGAAGTGCGTCACATGGCACGCCACGCACAACGACGTCTCCTGATGCACGCTAGAAACGCGATCGTACACCCCGCCCCGGCGCGGTGTATTCGCGTGCCACGAATCTCCCGCACCCATCACGTAGTCCACCGCCGTTTGCACCGCCTGCTGGGGCTCGCTATAGGGCGGCAAATCATAAACCCGCGTCCGCAGCTTGTACTCCGGATGATTCGCCACCACCCGGAGGTAATAGGTGCCCGGCTCCCGCAACACGCGCGTCGTAAACTTGTTTCCCTGCAGCGCCTGCACTTCGTGCGGCAACGTCACCGGATCCTCGCCCTCGTTAAACGGAATCGCCTTGCCGTCCTTCACTCGAAACACCGCTACATCGGCCGGAACGTTGTCTCGCTCCGCCAAATCAAGCTGAAAGAAAACCAGCTTCGGCTTCGCGCCGCCGAACTCGAACTTAAACCAATCCTGCGCCTGCTCAAAAGCCGCCTTCTTTAGCGCCGGCATCGCCGTGCCGGGCAATGGAAAGTACGCGGCATCGTCCGCTGACCCGAAGATCGTCTGCGACAATCCGATCGGCTGTGCCTCTTCCCACCGGTCATTCGGCTCCACTTCCACCGGAGCCCCTTCCGGCCAAGCCACCACGCGCACCTTCAACCCGCCCCCGGCTCCCCTCGCCGCCAACACCGTTTCACCCTTCGCCCGCACCATTGCCGTCAGGTCCGTGTCTCCGGCATGCAGCGTCTTGCCCGTCAGCCGCTGCCCCGCACTCAACACTTCCACCGCCATCGCATTGCCTGTGAATGCTCGTGTCGCGCGCACCGAAATCGAATACACTCCCCCGGCTTTCAGCCCCGGTAGTGTTACCCGCCCATTGGTGCCCATGGCCACCGTCTTGTCGAACTGCAACTGCTGGCCCCGCATCGAGAGGCTCGCCGAAAGAAGGAGGAGGAAAGGTAGGAAGTGTCTCATCGCGCTGTAAATCTCAGCCTACACCCGCTCCGCCACCGCCATGGCACCGTCCTTCGAGGTGCTTCGACGGCATGATTGGTTGCATTTAAATACGCCGGCCATTTCTAGCCCACAACAGCTGTGGGATCAACTTCCCCAATAAACAAGCACCCCACCGCGATCGCTGGTTCCACCCGGCGAGCCTGCCACGTTCGGCGCGAAAAACGAATCTCGCCGTCGAAGCTCTGGTGCTTTCCGATGCCCTTTAGCGCTTCGCCATTTCTTTCGGCGCAGGAAAGGCGAAGACGTTTGCACCACCCCCCCAAGCACGCGCCCTAGTTTTGTGGGACCATGTATCCAACGGTACTAAGGCGTTTGTGGTGAGTACTCACCTCATTTGCTGGGTACCCTTAGTTTCTGTCGGGACTAGGGTTTTTCTGGAGGATTCAATGAAAACGCTTCTGGCGTCTGGTTTGCTTTGTCTGTCGATGGTGTTGCCCTCGCAGGCCGCGGTGCTGATCACCAACTATTCCGGTGGGCCATATACCAGTGGTCTCACGATCGGCAACGGCGCTCTTGAGCCCGGTTCCATCGACTACGCCGCCGTCGGCGTCACCATCGGTGCCAATGCCCTCGACTTCGTTTCCCTCGAAGCGATCTTCGACAACAACGCCTTTCTCTTCACCCGCGACGTAACCGGCGGTATCTACTCCGACCTCGGCGGCAACCCCGGCACCCAGCTGGCAGCCTTTGACTCGTTCACTCTTCCCGCGCAGGATCCTGATCCGGCTCTCGCCAACGATGTGAATGTCTATCTCACCACGGTCTTCCAGCTTCAGGCCAATACCACCTATTGGTTCGTGCTGAGCGGTCCGTTCGGCGTTGGCCTGCTCCCCAATTGGCAGCAGGACACGAACAATACGGCACCCGTCGGTTTCGGCCTCGGCACTCCCGTGGGCTACCGCTTCAGCGGCGACAGCCAAAACACCTGGGTCTCGTCCGCCATTAACAATCAGGTCTTTATCTCGGTCGCCGATGACTTCCCGATCAACGTTGAGACTCCGGAGCCCTCCAGCTTCGTTCTCGCCGGCACCGGCCTGTTGTTGGCTGTTGGCGCCGTTCGCCGCCGCCGCTAAATCTGCACGAGCGGCGGTGGCGCCGGCACCCGCTTGAACGGCGTATCGGCGATGTACAAATGCCCGGCTCCCGGCGCGATTCGTCGCGTCTCCTCGGGCATGCCTTCCACGGCCGTCGTAAACACGATCTTCACCTGCCCATTCATCTCGACGAACTCCGGGCAGGTGACGCGCGGCGAGCCCGGCAGTACCCACTCCGCCAAAACCTCTCCATCCTCGCTAATCTGCTGCGCCCTGCCATCGGCCACCGCCTCCGGGTTGAAGAACGCTACCACCACTCCCCGGCCATCCGGCGCCGGCCTCAGCCCATCAGGAAAGCCGGGCAGGGAAGCGGGTTCCGCCACCAGCCAATGCTCCCCGACTTCTTTGAACTCGGTGTCCAACCGATAGCGCACGATCGTCTTGGGCTGCGAGTCTATATCGATCAGCGTCGCCCCCGTCGCGTCCCGCGTTAACCACTTCCCATTCGAACAGACCTGTCCATCCAGCACCTGATGCACTGTCCCTGTGGCGCTTTCGAAAAAGTACAAGCCCGCGATTGGCAGTTCAAAACCCAGGTGCTTCGTGCCAAACAAAACCCCACCTTCCACGGCCAGCCCATCGTTGATGATCACGCGCTCGTCATCGGTCACCACAATTCCGGTCTCTTCCACCTTGCCCGTCGCTAGGTCGCACAGCACCAGACGGCGCTCCATTCCCACCAGCCAAACGCCGGGCCGTGTCGTCTCGGCAAAGAACCCCGGCCGTCCCGGCAACGCCACGCTCTCGTTCTTGCCGCTCGCCAGCTCCAGCACATTCAAGCTGCCCACCGTCTGATCGGCCGCGTGCTGAATTGCCACCCATCCCAATAGACCAGGGCCGCGCGGATGCTGTTGCAACACGCGCGGCCCTTCCGGAAGAAAGCGTAGCTCTTCTTGAGTCGGTTCGAAAAATGGTTTGGCGATGAAGCGGTTTGTAGTCAAGCCTTGATGGTATCGCTCCACCCCGCCGCTCGCCAAGCGTTTACCAGCGCCCGCCTTCACGCAGCCGGGACAGGTCGTTCAGGTGCGCGGCGATCCGGCTCCGTTCCCGCGGATGCAACTGATCGGCTTGCGCCAAGTCGCGCATATGGTTGATCGCGTCGTTCAGGCTGCCCCGGTCGAACCGGCCCTGCATCCGCCGCTGATCGAACTGCGTCAACTCCCTCACCGCGTTCCGCATGTGGTCACGCTCATGACGGTCCGCCCGTGTGCGGCTCTCAATCTGATACAGCGTGTCGATCGCGCTCCGCACCGGATCGCCGCCCCGGCGCATCTCGTTCCGGCCTGAATTCCCGTAGCCGCGGCCATAGCCGCGATCGTCATAGCGGCGATCGTCATAGCGGCGATCGTCATAGCGGCCCTGCGCCTGCGCCAGCGTGCTCAATCCACCAACCAGCACCAAGGCTAAAATCAGCTGCTTTCTCATGATCGGGTCACTCCTTCTGCCACCATTGACGGAGCGGGTGCCACACGGGTTTCTCCAAAAGAATGAATAAGTTGCGGTGGTTGAAATGAGCCACTGGCCCATTTCAGCCAGCCTAAGGCAGCCGGTAGACCCGATAGCCTTCGTTCTCGAAAACTGGCGGCTCGGTCATCCCCTGAGGCGCTCGGCGAAACACCAGATACCGGACCCCCGCTTCCCGCAAAGCCGGCAACTCCGCCGTGCTGAACGGCGGCTTCATGAAGCGCTGCCACCGGCGCCACCACTCGTTCGCGTAGGACTCGTAGTAATTCACCTGGCCGCCCCCCTTCCAATCGACGTACACCGCTCGCAACGCCCTCGCTCGGAACAATCCTGGCTCATTGCGCGTCCCGATGTCGCGGAAGAGAAAGACGTCATCCCTCACCGTACTTGTCTTCGCCCATGTGATCAGCCCATCCAGATTCCCATCGCCCAGCTTCGGATAGTTCCGGACCTTTGCCAGCCCCTGCGGAGCAAAGAAGCACGCCGCGAACACCAATGCCACCCCCGCCGCCGCAAACCGCGGATGACGCTTCTCTAACACCAGGACCAAGGCTGCCAACAACGCGAGCCCGGCGGCTAACAGATACACCGCTGCTGCCTTGCCTTCCCACACCGGCGCCATGGGGATGAAGAACGCCGGGGCCAGCCAGCAGGGCGACTCCCACCACCGTCCTAAGCTGGCCGCTTTCAATCCCGCCAGCACCATCAGCATCACCGCGACCATCAGCGTGAAAATCAATGACCGCATGATCTGCACCTGCGGGATCACCGCCAAACGCGCCTGTTCCAGCAACAAGTAGGAAAGCGGCACCGACAACAACCCAATCGCCGGCAAAGCCATCAGATATGGCCGCACCGTCACCGGTATCGCCTTACCCAGCCGCCAAAGCGCTAGCCCCGCCAGCACCGCCAGCATCAGATACTGCCCCAGCCACTGCTTCGGCGCTCCCCACAGCGTGATCCAGTTGTAAGTCGCCCGCATCCTTTGCAATTCCGCGTGGCTCTCCGAAAGCCGCGCAAACAGCGGGTTCATCGGCCCGCTCTCGGACATCAGCGCGCTCAGCGCCAACACCAGCACGAATACGCCGAAGCCCAACATCGCCCGTACCTGCGCCGCTTTGGCCGCCTTCTTGGCCCGCAGAAACACCACCCCAGCTACCAGTAACACCGGCCACACCGCCGGAGCGTGATACGCAAACGCCAAACCCAGGCTTAGCCCGCTCAACAGATGCCGCTGGTGCGCCATCAGCCCCAGCCCCAGCAACGTCAGGCCGAACGCAAAGCCGCGGGGCACCGGTTCGTACTCCACTGTCAGCACCGCCGGACCGATGATCGTCGCCCCCATCCCGCAGATGGTCGCCGCCAGCACGCTGGCCGTCGCCGACAACCCGGTCGCCCTCGCCAGCAGCCACACTCCAAGCAAAGCCAGGAAACGAAACAGCACCTGCTGTGCGGCCAACGCCGTCTCGATGCTCACTCCCAGCCAACGCACCATCGCCAGCGTGACATCGTCGAAAATCGTCAGCCGGATGTGCGCCCCCGTCACAATCAGCTCATGCCGGAACCACGCCGGATCGTGCGCGTGCGCCAGCACCGGCAGCCAGATCTGCGTGTCTTGCTGCAAGTAGTGGTGCCCTGGAAAATAGAGGTAGCCAAGGGCGGTGGCCAAAGCCAAGGCCATCAGCGACAAAACAATCGACATTACAGCGCCGGAGTCTTCTCGAGTTGCTGCTTCGCCCACACCCTTCGGGGATTCAGCTCCAGTGCCTTGGCAAAGGCTTTGCGCGCCTCCGCGTTTCGGTTGGCCTTACGCATCGCCACGCCCATCCACAAATAGGCTTCGCTCAATTTCGGATTAAGCTGAAGCGCCTTTTCAAAGTCCTTGATCGCCAAATCGATGCCTCCGCCAAACTGCGTGGGCAGGTAGTAGTTGCCCACTCCGTGCCGCAGCCAGGCCTCCGCATACTTCGGGTCCAGCTCGATCGCTTTGTTGATCTCATCAAGCGCGCAGCGCCCATACTTCAGCCCGGCCAGCACATTCGCCGGAATCACCTGCGCGCAAAGCGTTCCCAGCAGGCTCCGGTTCGGGGCCGACTTCGCGTCCAGCGCCACCGTTTTCTGGGCCGCCTGGATGCCGGTCTCCGCCGCCGCCCGTGCCGCGCCCTTATCCTTGAGTTCCAGCGCCACCTCCGCCAGATACGATTGCGCTAGAGCAAACCGGTACTGTGCCGCTACCTGATTCGGTTGCTTCTGAGCCGCGGCGTTCGCCTCGGCTACCAGCTTTTCTAGCTGCGGCCGGTCCTGGGCATCGCGGGCGGTTTCCAGTGGATCCGCCGCAATTAAGGGCAAGGCCAGAATAAGCCACGTAAGAGTAGGTCGGTAGAGTGCTCGCACAGTTACTTTCAGTTTAGCGGTTCGCCGCATCTCCCGGTCCTGGCCGCCGGTAAACAATTGTTCAATCCAAAATGATAACCTCATGGGCGATGAATCTTCGCCGCCCGAATCGCAGAGCACTTCTCGCTGCCGCCGTACTTGCCCCCGCCGCCTTGTCTGCCTCCACCCGGGTCCTCAAAAATATGGGCTCCGCAGGTCCCGGTCTCGGTGCCCGGATCCGCTCCATGGGCAAAAGTTGGGACATCGTCGAGTACTGCCACAGCAAAGGCTTGGGCGCCGCGCACACCACTCTTCCCGCTGACCTCAATCCGGCGGCACTGGCTCGCCTCCGTCAGCAAATCAACCAGCACGATATGCGCCTCACCGTCGGTCTGCGTACCCCCCGCACCGAAGCCGAACTCCCCAAGTACGAAGCCGCCGTGAAAGCCGCCTCCGAAATGGACGGTCGTGTCGTCTGCGTGCACGATCCGTTCTCCGGCCGCCGCTACGAGCAGTTCAAGTCCGCTGCTGAATACCACTCTTTTTTCGAGGTCTGCAAAGCCGCGGTTCAGCGCGCCGAACCGATTCTCCGCAAATACAAAATGCCACTCGCCATTGAGAATCACAAGGGATGGCGCTCTGACGAACTCGCCGCCTGGGTCAAGTCGGTCGGCAGTGAGTATGTCGGCGTCTGCCTCGACCTCGTCAATAACGTCTCGCTCATCGAGACGCCCCAACAGACCATCGATACCCTCGCTCCCTACACCATCTTTGTCAGCTTCAAGGACATCGCCGCCGACTTCTACGATCAGGGCATCCTGCTCTCCGAAGTCCCCTTCGGCGACGGCCACCTTGACCTTGCCGGCATCGTTGCCCGCTTCCAGAAAAAGAACCCCAGGATGCTCTTCCAACTTGAGATGATCACCCGCGATCCGCTCAAAGTGCCCATCTTCTCGGAGCAGTATTGGAAGATCTACGACGAGAAGAGCCCCGCCCCCTCCCGCGATCTCGCCATGCTCGTCGATTGGATTCGCACCCACCCGCCCAAGCGTCCCCTGCCGCGTATCTCTGGGCTCAGCGCCGAAGGCGTACTTGCCCTTGAAGACGAATGCAACCAGCGCTGCATCGACTACGCCCGCGCCTACCTGACTACCCTGTAGGCTGCTTTACCGCCTTAACTGATGGTCAGCTTCGCCATCTGCTCTGGAATAACCGGGCCGGTCCGTGGGATTATACGAAAAGAGAAGGTTCCCTATGCTCATCAAGACCGCTTCCGACATTCGCTCCTCCGAAATCACGCCCAAGAGCCTTTACCTCAACCGGCGGCGCTTGCTCGCCGGTGCTGGCGGCCTGTTGCTGGCCCAATCCGCATTCGCGGCCAAAATCGCCAACGTCAAGAAGAGCCCGTTGAGCACCACGGAAGCCATCACCCCCGTGGGTGACGCCACCTCCTATAACAATTTCTACGAGCTTGGCACCAGTAAGGCCGCTCCTGCCCAGAACGCTGCCCGCCTCAAGACCCAAAATTGGAAGGTGAAGGTGGAAGGCGCATGCAACAAGCCCATGACCTTCGATATGGATGGCTTGATGAAACTGGGCGCCATGGAAGAACGCATCTATCGCATGCGCTGCGTCGAGGCCTGGTCCATCGTCGTCCCTTGGATTGGCTACTCGTTGTCGAATCTCCTCAAAGCCGTCGAGCCCACGGCCAAGGCCAAGTACGTCTCTTTCGAAACCTTCTATGATCCCGGCAGCATGCTCTCCAGCGCCGCCGGTGGCATCGAGTTCCCTTACCGCGAGGGCTTACGGCTCGATGAAGCGATGCACCCGCTCGCCCTGCTCACCTTTGGTATGTACGGCGAAACCCTCCCCAATCAGAACGGTGCTCCCGTCCGCCTCATCGTGCCCTGGAAGTACGGCTTTAAGGGCATCAAGTCAATCAACAAAATCCGGCTTGTCGAGAAAGAGCCTTCCAGCACCTGGAAGATGAGCAATCCCAGCGAGTACGGCTTCTACTCCAACGTCAACCCGCAGGTGGATCATCCCCGCTGGAGCCAGGGCAGTGAGCGCCGCCTGGGCGAGTTCTCCCGGCGCAAGACACTCATGTTTAACGGCTACGCCGACCAGGTCGCTTCGCTCTACGCCGGCATGGATCTCAAGAAAAACTACTAGCCCGCAATGACCACCACGGTCCGGAACGCCCTGATCAAGACTCCGGTCTGGATCGCCTGTCTCTTTCCGCTCGCCCTGCTCTATTACCAGTTCCGGACCAACGACCTCACCGCGAACCCGATCGAGTACCTCACCCACAACACGGGCGATTGGGCGCTACGCCTCCTGTTGCTCTCTCTGGTCATCACGCCCCTGCGCCGCTTCGGCTATCCCTCGCTGATCCGGTTCCGGCGTCTGCTCGGTCTGTTCGCCTTCTTCTACGTCTGCCTGCACTTCGCCATCTGGGCCTGGCTCGATCGCGGTCTTGAATTCCAGGAGATGTGGGACGACATCCTCAAACGGCGCTTCATCACCGTCGGCATGTTGGGCCTATTGCTGATGGTTCCCTTGGCTATCACCTCCACCAAAGGCTGGATCCGCCGCCTAGGCAAGAACTGGCAGCGTCTGCACCGCCTCGCTTACGTCAGCGCGCTGGCCGGTGTCATCCACTATTACTGGCTGGTGAAATCCGATATCCGGTTGCCCGCCATGTACGGTGCCATACTGCTGGTGCTGATGGCCGCTCGCTGGCTCAAAAAGCCCTAGCAGATGTGCGCGCCGGTGGTCTGCACGTAAAGCGCGTAGAGTGACTGGCTGGCGGTCATAAATAAGCGATTTCGCCGCGGCCCGCCGAAGCAGACATTGGCGCAGTTCTCCGGCAACCGGATCAGGCCGATCCGCTCGCCGGCGGGGTTGATGATCTGCACCCCGGGTCTCGCCCCTCCCCAAACATTGCCATCCGCGTCACAACGGATGCCGTCGAACGCGGAGGGTGCGCTGGTGCCGGGAACATCGAGCAAGATAAAGCGCTTGCCATTGCGGACCGTCTTGCCGTCGACATCCCACACCTTCGTGTCGCGGCCCGCGCTGCCCGTATCGGCGATGTACATCCGCTTGTAATCCGGAGAAAAACAGATTCCGTTGGGTGCGCTCACCTCGTCGGTCACTTTCGTGAGTTGGCCTGTCTTCGGGTCCGCGCGGTAAACGGCTTCCTTCACTTCCTTCGTCGCCTGGTAGCCCTCGTAGTTGCCGTTGATGCCATACGGAGGATCCGTAAACCAGATGCTGCCGTCGGGGTGTACCACCAGGTCATTCGGGGAGTTCAGCCGCTTTCCTTCGAATCGCTCCGCGATGACGGTCACCGTCCCGTTGGTTTCATAGCGCACCACACGGCGGCCGCCGTGCTCGCAGGAGAGTTGGCGCCCTTCGTAGTCGAAGGTGTTGCCGTTGCTGTAGCCGGCCGGGTTGCGAAACGTTGTCGTGCGGCCGTCGTCTTCAATCCAGCGCAACTGCGTGTTCCCCGGAATGTCACTCCACAGCAGAAACCGTCCCGCGCCGCTCCACGCCGGTCCCTCTGCCCAGGACGTTCCGGTGTAGAGCCGCTTGAGGCTCGTATTGCCGATCATGTACTTGCGAAAACGGTTGTCGAGCGCGATCACATCCGGATCGGGATACTGCACCGGTTGAGTCCAATCGCGCACCGTGGCGACCGGCGATACCGGCGGAGGCGTCTGTGCGGCGGCTGCTCCGGCGGCCGCCAAACCAAGAAATGATCGTCGATTCATAGCAGATATCTATATCGCATAAACTGGAGTCTCAGGCCAACGTCTCCGTCGATCGGGCCACGATCCGAAGGAGTTTTCATGCGTTTCCTTTGCTTGTTGGCTTTTACCGCCATCCTCCAGGCCAGCACCCACGCTGACCTGACCCAACTCTTCACCGAATGGCGCGAGTTCCAGCGCCCCCGCATGGTGAATGGCGTCCCCGACTATTCGCCCGCGGCCATGAAGCAGCAATACGCCGGACTAAAGAAGTGGCAGCAGCGCCTGGCGGCCCTCAACATCACCGGCTGGACGGTTGCCGAAAAGGTCGACTACAACCTCGTCCGAGCCGAGATGAACGGCCTTGACTTCGATCATCGCGTCCTGCGCCCCTGGGCGCGCAACCCGTTTTTCTATCGCGCCATCTTCGCTTCGGAGTCCGACACGCCTTTGCATGAAGGGCCGCATGTCTACGGCGCCCTTGAGCTTTGGACTTACAAGTTCCCCCTCTCACCGGCCGACACCGACGAGATCCTCACTAAACTGAGCGCCATTCCGCGCCTTTTGACCCAGGCGAAGTCGCACCTCACCGAGGACAGCAAAGACCTCTACAGTCTCGGGATCTGGCTCAAGCGCCAGGAAAGCAAAGCTCTGGCTACTCTGGCCGCGCGTGACCCTAAACTGGCCGCTGCGGCCAAAGAAGCGCAGACCGCCGTCGATGGCTTCGCCGTCTGGCTGGAAGGCCGAGAGAAGCTGATGTCCAAGTCCTCGGGCATCGGGATCGAGAACTACAACTGGTATCTCAAAAACGTCCATTTGGTGCCCTACACTTGGCAGCAACTCGCCGGGCTGATGGAGCGGGAACTGCACCGGACGCTGGCGACGCTCAAGCTCGAGCAGCATCGCAACCGCAACCTGCCTGAACTCGCCTTCCCCAAGACTGCGGAAGAACTCGACCGCCGAAACAACGAAGGCATCGACCTTCTGATGAAATTTCAGCAAGACCTGTTCACTGTCCGGGACTACATGAACCTCGACCGTCTGCGGGGTAAGCGGCAGTTGGTGGCTTCGGACGCGCTCGACGTTTTCAGCAACGTCGAGTACCGCGATGCGATTCCGATGAAGACCCACGCCGTGCACTGGATCGAGAAGCAGCGGCTCGACCAGGAACCGCATCCGAGCCTGATCCGTTCCTCCCGGCTGCTCTACAACATCTGGGACACCCGCTCAGAGGGTTTTGCGACGGCTTGGGAAGAGGTGACGATGAACGCCGGCCTCTTCGACCAGCGGCCACGGGCCCGGGAACTGATCTACTTCATGGGGGCGGTGCGGGCCATTCGCGGTCTCGCCGACCTCAAGTTTCACTCCGGCGAGTTCTCGCTCGCGCAGGCCAAGCAGTACATCGTCGAGAAGACGCCGAACGGCTGGTTCAACCCGAATGGCAATACGATCTGGGTCGACATGGGCATCTACGCCACCCAGCCGAGCTACGGGACCACCTACTTGGGTGGCAAGATCGCCTTCGACCAACTGCTCGCCGACATGAAGCCGATGCCGTTCAAGGCCTTCATGGACTCCTTCTTCTCCGTCGGCGTCATTCCCATGTCGATGGTGCGTTGGGAGATGACCGGCCTGGATGATGAAGCGAGGAAACTCGGCGCGCGCCAGTGATATACTTCGCGACTATGAACCGTCGTGAATTCGCCGCTACCGGCGTCGCCCTGTCTTCCATGGCCGCAGCCAAGGGCCTGGAGCCGCTCTCACCGGGCATGAAGATCTCTATGCAGGTGAACGAGAACGTCACGCCCGAGGACCTGAAGTGGATCCAGCAGATGGGCGTCGAGTACCTGAACGTGCAGACGGGTACGGGCAAGGCGACACTTGAGAACTTTCTGGCGATCAAGAAACGTGCCGAGACGGCCGGGCTCAAAGTCTGGAACATCTCGAACAACGACAACCGCAACATCGAGGAAGTGACGCTGGGTTTGCCCGGGCGCGACGCCAAGATCGCGTGGCTGAAGCAGTACATCCGGGACACAGGCAAGGCCGGTATCGGCTACATTACTTACGCGCACATGGCGAACGGGATCTGGTCGAGCGCGCGAGAGACGACCCGGGGCGGCGCTTCCGCGCGCGCCTTCCACCAGAAAGATGCCAAGGGCTTCTGGAACGGCAAGACTTACGAGCAGCCGCTGAGCCATGGCCGTAAGTACTCCAAAGAGGAGCTTTGGGAGAACTACACTTACTTCATCAAGCAGATCGCGCCGGTGGCCGAGGAAGCCGGGGTACGGATCGGGATTCATCCGGACGATCCGCCAGTGCCCGAGTTGGGCGGCATTCCGCGCCATATCTTTGGCACATATGACGGGTACGTCAAAGCGCTCGAGATCGCGAACTCGCCGGCCATCGGAGTCTGCCTTTGCTGCGGCACCTGGATGGAAGGCGGCAAGCATACAGGCAAGGACGTTTACGAGGCCGTGCGCGGCTTTCAGAAGATGGGCAAGCTGTGGAAGATCCACTTCCGCAACGTCACCGGGCCGATCCCTGACTTCGTGGAGACTTACATCGACAACGGCTACACGGACATGTACAAGCTGATGCGCACGTTAGTCGAGGTCGACTTCCGTGGCAACCTGATTGCGGACCACGTGCCCGAGATGTCCAACGGCCGGGGCAACGGCTGGAGCTACAGCATGGGCTACATCAGGGCCTTGCACCAGGCGGCGAAGGCCGAACTGAAGCGCGGCTAGCCGCGGTGCTGCTTCGCCGCCACTTACTCGCCGCCTGGCTACAGGGGCCGGAACTGCCGGACATCCGGACGGTGGCTACTGACGTCACGGTGCCCGAACTGCTGACTGGCCCTCCGACGGCTGGCCGGCGGGTGAAGGTGGACGTGCCCGGCACCGGGATCTACCACGTGCTCTATCTGCCGGAGGACTGGACCCCGAAGCGTCGGTATCCGGTGATCGTGGAATACGCCGGCAACGGCAACTATCAGAACGCTTTCGGAGACATCTCAACCGGCCGGCCCGAAGGAAGCAACCTGGGGTACGGACTGACGGGCGGGAGAGGCGCCATCTGGCTGTGCCTGCCTTACATCAACTCCGAGAAACAAGAGAATCAACTGATCTGGTGGGGTGACCCTGAGGCCACCACGGCTTACTGCCGGAAGACCGTCGAACAGGTTTGCCGCGACTACGGCGGGGACGAGCGCAGGGTGGTGTTGGCGGGCTTTTCGCGGGGCGCCATTGCTTGTAACTACCTGGGCTTGCGCGATGCGGCGACCGCGCGGCTGTGGCGAGGCTTCTTCGCTTACAGCCACTACGACGGGGTGAAGCGTTGGAACTATCCTCAGGATGACCGGGCTTCGGCCTTGGAGAGGCTACGAAGGATTGAGGGCCGGCCGGCCTTTATCTGTCACGAGCGCTCGGTTGAAGCGACTCGCGAATACCTGGAGGGCAGCGGCGTGAAGGGTAAGTTCACTTTACGCGCGCTGCCATTTCGAAATCACAACGACGCCTGGGTGCTGCGGGACATCCCGCTGCGGCGCGAGGCCAGGAAGTGGCTTACTTCGCTGGGGTTTTCGGCGGGCTGATCATGATGTGGGCTCCGGCGGTGCCGGGATACATCAGCCAGGGTTCGGTGCCCGGGGTGGTGGAGAGACCGGTAGTCTCCGGCGTTGCGTATGGCGTGTAGACGACCCAGCGCAGATAGGAATCAGTGACGGCGCCCTTGGCGGAGTCGAAGCCCGCGCCGGTGAGAACGTAGAGCATGCGGGGTTCGCGCGGCAATTTGAGCTTACCCTCGTCCACTTCTTTCCAGCGGACTTCGTGGCGCTCTTTGCCTTTGTACTTGGCATTCAACTCCCGGCCGCGGGCCATGAAGGGTTCCAGGTCCTTGTGGTAGCAGGAGACGCTGAAGCCTTTGACGGCGGGATCGTCGGCGAGGCAGATGAGGTCTCCGGCGCCCTTGCGCAGGGTGACGACATCGCCCTTTTCGTTGTAGCCCAAGACGGTAGCGGCTTCGCGGCGTTCCTTGGGGGCGGCCAGAAGCGAAGAGGCAATCTGGTCAGCGGGCGAGGCGACCTCCAGGGCGAAGACGGGGGCGCCGAGCAACAGGGCAACAAACAAAGATTTCATGCAAATCCTCCGTCCGGTATGATACGACAACTACCATGTACGAGAAGATTTTTGATTTGACAGGGCGCACGGCGCTGGTGACCGGCGGCAGCCGCGGACTGGGAAAAGCCATGGCCCGGGCCTATGCGGAGCACGGGGCGAATGTGCTGATTTGCTCGCGGAACGAGGACGAATTGAAGGCGGCGGCGACAGAGATTGGAGACTGCCTGCCGGTGCGCGTGGAATGGATGACGGCGGATTTGGCGGACCGCAAGGAACCGCAACGTGTGGCGGAGGAAGCGTTGAAGCGGTTCGGCCGCGTCGATGTGCTGGTGAACAATGCGGGGGGCAATCAGCCGCAGCGGGCCGATCAGATTACGGACGAGGCCTGGGACCGCATCATTGAGCTGAACCTTTCGGGGATTATGCGGCTGACCCGGGCGTTGTTGCCGCAGATGATGGAACGCGGGTGGGGCCGGGTGATTCATACGTCGTCGGTGTTGGGCCTGGGGGGCAAGAAGGAGCGCAACGTGTATAGCGCGACGAAGGCGGCGTTGGTGGGCATGGCGCGCTCGAGCGCGCTCGATCTGGGACCTTACGGGGTGACGGTGAACTGCATTGCGCCAGGGCCTTTCCTGACGGAACTGCCGCTGGGCCTGTTGAACGATGAGCAGAAGCAACAATTCACGGAGCGCACGGCGTTGAAGCGCTGGGGCCGGCCCGAGGAGATTGCGGGCGTGGCGCTGCTGCTGGGGACGGATGCCGGGAGTTACATCACGGGCACGACGGTGCTGATTGACGGTGGCACGCTTGCCAACATTCTTTAAGTTCTTCATCTTACTCGCAGGGCCTTTGCTGGCTGAAGAGGGCTTTGTGCCGTTGTTCGATGGCAAGTCGCTGAACGGCTGGTTCGTGGTGAATCAGATGGGGCCGGGCTTTCTGGTGCGCGACGGCATGATTGTCTGTCCGGTGGACGGCGGACAGAAGCTGATGACGGAGAAGGAGTATGGCAACTTCGTGCTCCGTTTGGAATTCAAGCTGGAGGCCGATGGCAACAACGGCATCGGCATTCGGGCGCCTCGCGACGGGCAGACGTCGGTACACGGAATGGAGATCCAGTTACTCGATCAAACCGGCCCCAAATATGGCCCGATGAAGTTGAAGCCGGAGCAATATCACGGCTCCATTTACGATGTGTGGCCAGCGCGGACTGGCTTCCTGAAGCCGGCCAGGGAATGGAATGAGCAGGAGATCCGGGCCGAGGGGCAGCGGATTACGATCCGACTGAATGGGTCAGTAATTCTGGATGCGGACCTGAACTTAGTAACTGAACCCGCGGTGCTGAAGAAGCATCCGGGTTTGGCGCGGAAGAGCGGACATATCGTGTTACTCGGGCATCAGGCGCATGCCGAGTTCCGGAACTTGAGAATTCGAGAGCTGCCTTAGCCGACTTCGCGGTTGGCCTGACGGAGCATGCCGCGGATGCTGGCGATGGCGTAGGCGACGCCGGCGCGGCGAAATTTGTCATCGCCGGCGAAGAGCGGGATGTGGTCCGGTTGGGCGGCACCGTTGAACTTCACTTGCCGGAGCGTCTTCATGACGGCGGCCATGTCCTGATAGCCATCGTCGGGGAAGGTCTCAATGAACTCCGGCATGGGGCCGGAGACGTTGCGGAAGTGGACGTCGAAGATCTTGCCGCGGGCACCGAAGTCGCGGATCATGGCGAAGACATCCTTGCCCATTTTGTCGCCGCCTTCAGACCAGGTTCCGATGCAGAAGGTGAGTCCCCAGTGCTTGGAGTTTCCGGCAATCTGTTCGGCGCGCTTGTAGCCGTCGTAGTGAACGAATAACTTGGCGACGCCATTCATCATGGCGACGGGCGGATCGTCGGGGTGGAGGGCCAGTTTGACGTTGGCTTTCTCGGCGACGGGCAAGACGGCTTTGATGAAGTAGGTGTAGGTGTTCCAGATGTCGTCGGCGGAGTAAGTGCGGTCGAAGGCTTGTTTCTCGACCTTACGGCGGAAGTCTTCGAGCTTGAACTGGCGGGCGCGATAGCCGCGCGGGGTCATGACTTCGGAGGTGGTGTAGGTGTTGGCGGGATGCCAGTCGATGTTGGCGACGGGAATCTGGAGTTTGCCGCAGTCCAAGAGGAAGCGATTGAACTCTTCGATGTCCTGGTCGCGACCGGGCTGGCCGAGTTGGAGGCGCGTGCGGCGGTAAGCGTAGTGCACGGCCGAGTAGATCTTCATGTTGAAGCGTTTGAGCCGTTCCTGGGTGGCTTGCATATAAGCGAAGTCGGCTTGATCGCCGAATTCGATGCGGGCCCAGCGGATGCCGAGTTGCTGGAGGAAGAGCAGGTCGTCGTCCGTCATGTTCCGGATGGGCATGCGGTGGGAGATTTTGACGTTGGCGGGATCGTACTCGTCGATGGGGGTGGCGGAGCGAAGGACGGGAGCGGCGGCAAGCAGGGGAAGGAAGTGTCGGCGCTGGAGCATGTGGGAGATTGTATCGCTTTGGCGTGTGCGGGGGCGACGGGTTCCGGGGCGGGGGATTCGACGGGGGCGGGCACCGAAACGAACCGGGGAGTCGTTGATTCGATTGTCTTTAGGTTTTCCATTGTTTTTAGGTTGATGGGGGGCTTGAGGGCTTCGGCGAGGGCCTTGCGGGTGCGATGGAATTGGGATTGGATTTCGCTGGTGTAGCGGAAGAGATTGCGCAGGAGTTGGTTGCGGGGATCGTCTTCGAGGGGCTGGAGGGTGAGGGCGAGCCCGGCGTAGGGGTTCTGGGCGAGGGCTTTGGCGGTGTCGTGGCCTTTGGCTTCGAGGTCGTGGATGGTCTGTTTGAGGAGGAGTTCCTGGAGGCCAATTTCGACTTGTTGAGAGCGGAGGATGCGCCAGGCGTGGGTGGCGAGTTGGGTGGTGAGGAAGCGCTGATAGGTGGATTGGGGGGCGAAGTCCTGAACGAAGCCTTCGTGGAGGGCTAGGAATTCGGCGGGGTCCTCGAAGGGAAGGACGGGAAGCTTGGCGGTGAGGCCATGGGTGAGGGCATTGAGACGGGCTTTGTTTTTGCCGGCTGCGGTGCGGGGGCCGGTGGACTTTTGCGCATTCTGCTGACATGCGGCGCGTTGAGCTTCGGAGATAGGACGGGCCATGGCTCAGGGTGGCATGGGGTGGGGTGAGATTTTGGGCCGGCGCAGAACGGTGGGGCGGGGAAGTGCATGATTTGCGGGCGGTTGGCGGAGGAGAAGGATATTTTGAAACGTTGTGACTGACGGAAACGGGATGGGGAAGGAACGATATAATGGCCCGGCTCAGCTGAGTTGAGCGAGTTTCCCGACGGAGAGATCTTCATGAGTTTGCGAGTTTTGGCCGGAGTGCTTTGTGGCGCGATTGTGTGCCTGGGCGAGGTGACGCTACCGGGGCTGATCAGTGACCACATGCTGCTGCAGCGGGATGCACCGGTGCGGATCTTCGGACGGGCCGCGGTAGGCGAGGCCGTGACGGTGGGGTTCCGTGGGCAGAGCGTGGGGACGACGGCGGATGCGCTGGGGCGTTGGGAGGTGTGGCTGGCGCCGATGCAGCCGGGGGCGGCGTCGGAGATGACGGTGCGGGGAACCAATTCGCTGACGATTGCGGACGTGCTGGTGGGGGATGTCTGGGTGGGGTCAGGCCAATCGAACATGCAGTGGGCGGTGCAGCAGACCAACAGCGCCGAGCGTGAGATCGCGTCGGCGACTTCGCCGGAGATTCGGCTGTTTTATGTGCCGCGCAAGCCGTCGGCGGTGCCGGTGGAGGATGTGGACGCGAAGTGGGTGGTGTGTACGCCGGAGACGGTGAAGGGCTTTTCGGCGGTGTTGTATTACTTCGGACGGCAACTGAACCAGGACCTGCGCGTACCGATGGGGTTGATTCATACATCGTGGGGCGGGACGCCGATTGCGGCGTGGTTGAGCGGGCCGGCGTTGAGTGCGAATGCGAGGCTGATGCCGTTCAACACGTTTTGGGCGGATGTGATTGCGAAGTATCCGGATGCGATGGTGCAGTGGGAGCAGCGGCTGAAGAAGTGGGAGGAGACGAAGACGGGTCCACGGCCGGGGATGCCGATGGGGCCGGGGAATCCGCACGAGCCGACGACGCTGTACAACGGGATGCTGGCGCCGGTGGTGAAGTACACGATCAAAGGGGCGCTTTGGTATCAGGGCGAGACGGAGGCGGGCCGGGGGCAGGGGCACATTTACGGAGAGGCGCTGATGGCGCTGGTGCAGGATTGGCGCCGGGCGTTTGGGCAGGGCGATTTTCCTTTCTTCTGGGTGCAGTTGGCGAACTTCGGCAATGCCTCGAAAAACGGGCACTGGATGAAGGTGCAGGAAGGGCAGATGAAAGCGACGGCGCTGCGGGGTACGGGGATGGCGGTGATTAATGACATCGGCGAGGACCAGGACATTCATCCGCGGAACAAACAGGACGTGGCGAAGCGGCTGGCTTTGACGGCGAAGCATGTGGCGTATGGGGAAACGGGGAAAGTGTGGTCGAGCCCGATTTACCGGCAGTCGACGCGGGAGGGTTCGGCCGTGCGGGTGTGGTTCAACCATGCAGGTACGGGATTGAAGACGCGCGACGGCGGCGCGGCGAAGGGTTTTGCGATTGCGGGGGCGGACGGGGTGTATGTGGCGGCGGAGGCACGGATTGAGGGCGCGACGGTGGTGGTTTCGAGTGCGCAGGTGCGGGAGCCCCGGGCGGTGCGTTATGCGTGGGAGAACAATCCGGCGCACGCGAATCTGGTGAACAGCGAGGGGCTGCCGGCGTCGTTATTCCGGAGCGACGATCGCGATGAGGTGATTGTGAAGTAGGCGAGGATTTACACTGGTAGCCGTGACTGTTCAAGACCTTGACACCCCGGCACTGCTGATCGATCTCGACATTATGGAGCGCAACCTGGCGCGCGTGGGCGACTACGCGCGCCAGCACAATTTGCGGCTGCGTCCGCACACCAAGACGCACAAGATTCCGGCGTTGGGGCGGCAGCAGTTGGCGCTGGGCGCGGTGGGGCTGACGGTGGCCAAGGTGAGCGAAGCCGAGGTGATGCTGGAGACGGGCACGCCGGATCTGCTGGTGGCGTATCCGACGTTTGGGGCGGCTAAGCTGGCGCGGCTGGTGGAAGTGGCGCGGCAAACGAAGGTGACGATGTCCTTGGATAGCCTGGAGGTGGCGCGTCCGTTGAGCGCGGCGGCGCAGGCGGCGGGGGTATCGATCGGGGTGTTGGCGGAGATCGATGTGGGTTTGGGGCGCGTGGGCGTGGATCCGGCTGCGCCGTTGCTGGAACTGGTGCGCGGCGTGGAGCAGTTGCCGGGGTTGACGTTCGAGGGGTTGGCGTTCTATCCGGGGCAGATCAAGAAGATGGACGGGGAAGGGATTGCGGAGATCACGAAGGTGAACGAGCGGCTGGCCGGAGCGCTGGACCTGATGGCGCGGCACTCGGTGGCATGTGGCGTGGTGAGCGCGGGGTCGACACCGACGTGGATGCATACGCACGAGATGACGGGCGTGAACGAGATGCGGCCGGGGACGTACATCTTCAACGACCGGAATACGGTGGCGTCAGGAGCGTGCGGTTGGGAAGACTGTGCGGTTTCGATTCTGACGACGGTGGTGTCGACGGCGCGGCCGCAGCAGATGATTCTGGACGGCGGGTCGAAGACGTTTTCCTCGGACCGGCTGGGGGACCCGAAGGATGTGACGTTCGGCAAGATTGTGGAGGAGCCGGCGGCGCGGTTCCACAAGATGAATGAGGAGCATGGCTTCGTCGACTTGAGCGCGGCGTCGCGGAGCTTTGCGGTGGGCGAGCGGGTGCGCGTGATCCCGAACCATGTGTGCGTGGCGGTGAATCTGCACGAGCGGGTTTACGGGATGCGCGGCGAGACGGTGGAGGCGGTGTGGACGGTGGCGGGACGAGGGAAGCTGCAGTAAAAGCAAAACGCCGGCGGCTTGAGCGAAGCGCGCCGGCGTTCTGTTCGGAGGAACTCTGAGTTAGCTGGCCTTGGCGATGGACTCAACGGTGAGTTTATCGTTGTTGAGAGCGCCTTTGACTTTGACCTTGTCGCCGACGAAGTTCATGACTTTCTTGGGATCGGCAATGCTGAGGACTTTGCCGTCGGCGGTGACGAAGACCGGGGCGGCGCCGGACTTGACGCAGCGCTGGGCGCACTCTTTGGCCTCAGCGGTGGGCTTGGCGTTACCGGCGCCACAACTGGCGTCGGAGATGAAACCGACCCACTCGCCGGCAAAGCTCGAGAGGGCAAAAACGCTGGAGAGAAAGAGCATCTTTTTCATAATCACTAGCATAGATGCTCGACGGGGGAAATGGTTACGGATATTTGTGGGCTGGTGCGGGGACCGTCGCGGGCGGGAGGCGATCCGGGACCGGAGATCGGCGGCACTGCGGTTTGTGCCGATGACGACTTCCCCTCACTGACGTTCGGGGTTCTGTTAGGAGCTGGGACCGGGCTAGT
>JALHNI010000095.1 GCA_022843605.1 Bryobacter sp. | reverse complement strand
CCGTTGCCACCGGCCGCCGTGAAGTCGAATCCGCCCGCGCCCAAATCGCCGCCGCCCGCGCCGCCCTCCGCCAGTCCGCCGCGCCCTCCACCGGCGAGCGCATCCCCGTCATCGCCCCCGTTGCCGGTCGCGTCATCCGCGTCGCCCGCGAAAGCGAAGGCGTCGTCAACGCCGGCGAAGCCCTCCTCGAAGTCGGCGATGCCCGCGCCCTCGAAGTCGTCGTCGAAGTCCTCTCCGCCGACGCCGTCAGAATCACCCCCGGCATCAAAGTCTTGCTCGATCGCTGGGGCGGCGACAAAACCCTCGAAGCCCGCGTCCGCCTGGTCGAACCCGGCGGCTTCACCAAGATCTCCGCCCTCGGCGTCGAAGAACAACGTGTCCGCGTCGTCGCTGACCTCGTCTCGCCCCAGGACCAATGGCAATCCCTCGGCGACGGCTACCGTGTCGAAGCCGCCTTCGTCCTTTGGGAATCCCCTCAGGTCCTCCAGGTTCCCTCCAACTCCGTCTTCCGCATCGGCGACGGCTGGGCCGTCTTCGTCGTCGAAAACGAAACCGCCCGGCGCCGCACCGTCCAAATCGGCCACCGCTCCGGCGTGGCCGCCGAAATCCTCTCCGGACTCCGCCCCGGCGATCTCGTCATCCAACATCCCGACGAGACCGTCGAAGACGGCAAAGCCGTCACCGTCACCAAACGCTAGCCATCGGCCACTCGCGCTGGCTGGAGACAGAGAAACACTCTGTTACACTTGCGTCAAATGCGCTTGCTCTTTGCGCCCCTTCTCGCCCTGACGCTGCACGCTCAATCGGCCAGTTATCAGAACGACGTCCGCCCGCTGCTTAGCCGCCGTTGTCTCGCCTGTCACGGCCCCGATGCCCAAAGCCGTCAGGCTGGTCTTCGTCTCGATACCCGCGACGGTGCTTTGCCCGTGCTTTCTCCCGGCCAAAGCGCGCAGTCGCGCTTGCTCTCCCGCGTCGCCGACCCCAAGCGCCCCATGCCGCCCACCGGACCCCGGTTGACCGCCGCTGAGCAGGATCTGCTCAAACGCTGGATCGACGACGGCGCCCGCTACGCCGCCCACTGGGCCTACGAGAAACCTGTCCGGCCGGCCTTGCCCGTAGTGTCCAATCCGGCTTGGTCAAAGCACCCCATTGACCGCTTGATCCTCGCCAAACTGGACGCGCAATCGCTCGCGCCTTCGCCCCGCGCTGACCCCGCCACCTTGGCCCGTCGCGCCGCCCTCGATCTCACCGGTCTCCCCCCGGAACCTCAAGTCCTGGCCCGCTACCTCCACAGCCCCACTCCGGCCTCTTACGCCAAATTCGTCGACGAACTCCTTGCCAGTCCCCACTTCGGCGAGCGCTGGGCCAAAATTTGGCTCGACCTCGCCCGCTACGCCGACACCCAGGGCTATGAAAAGGACAATAAACGCTCCATCTGGCCCTACCGCGACTGGGTCATCCGCGCCCTCAACGACAATCTGCCTTTCGACGAATTTACCGTCCGCCAGTTAGCCGGTGACCTGCTGCCCGACCCTTCCGTTGATGACCTCATCGCCACCGGCTTCCACCGCAACACCATGACCAACACCGAAGGCGGCACCGACGACGAGGAGTTCCGCGACCTCGCTATTCGTGACCGCCTCGCCACCACCGGGCAGGTCTGGATGGGCCAAACCTGGGGCTGCGCTCAATGCCACACCCACAAATACGATCCGCTTTCCCATCAGGAGTTCTACCAGCTTTACGCCTTCTTCAACCAAACCGAGGACGACGATCACCCGTCTGACCGTCCCTTGCTTAAGCTCACCAGTTCCCTCTCCACCCCCGTCCTCAAGGAATTGCCAGCCGCCAAGCACCGGCAGACCCGTATCTTCGATCGTGGCAACTTCCTCACGCCTGGCGAAGCCGTTCAGGCGGCCACCCCGGCCTTCTTGCCCCCGCTCCCTGCTGATGCTCCGCGCAATCGCCTTGGCTTTGCCAAATGGCTCACCAGTCCCGAAAATCCCCTGGTGGCCCGCGTCACGGTCAATCGCTTTTGGAGCCGGTTGATGGGCCGCGGCCTCGTCGAAACCGAAGAGGACTTCGGCACCCAGGGTTCCGCTCCCACCCATCCCGAGTTACTTGACTGGCTGGCCGTCGAATTTGCCGATAAGTGGGATACGAAAGCTCTCCTGCGCTCCATCGTTACCAGCGAGACTTACCAGCAGTCTTCGGCCGTGAATCCCTCCTTGCTCCAGCGCGATCCTCGCAACCAGTGGTACGCCCGCGGCGCTCGCTTCCGCCTGGATGCCGAAGTCGTTCGTGACCAGGCCCTGGCTTCGGCCGGCTTACTCAGTCGCCGTCTCTACGGCCCGCCCGTCATGCCCTGGCAACCCGACGGCGTTTGGCAGGTCGTCTACAACGGTGATGCCTGGCGGACCTCGAAAGGCGAGGACCGCTACCGCCGCGCCCTCTACACCTTCATGCGCCGCACCAGCGCCTATCCGGCCATGACCAACTTCGATGCGCCCACCGGCGAAACCTGCACCATTCGCCGCATCCGCACCAACACCCCGCTCCAGGCCTTAACCACCCTCAACGATCCGGCCTTCATGGAAGCGGCGCAAAAACTCGCCCAGCGCGCCCGCGCTGAGTCTCCCCGCGATCCCCTTCGCCGCCTCTTTGAACTGGTGCTCGTCCGCCCTCCTTCCCCGGCTGAGTTGCAACGCCTGCAGGCGCTCTGGCGACAGGCTGAAGCGGACTTCCGCCTGCAGCCCGCGCGCGCCGAAAAGCTCGTCCGCTATGACGAAGTGCTCTACTCGGAAGACCGCGTCGCCACCATCCTCGCCGACGCCCGCACCACTCCCCCTGAATGGCGTTTCTCCACCAATGAGCCCACTGAGAACTGGTTCCAAAGCACCTTCGACGACAGTAACTGGAAGTCCGGACCCGGCTATTTTGGCCACTTTGAGAAGCCCAGCGCCGCCACGCCGATCCGCAGCGCCTGGACCACCGAGAACCTCTACGGCCGCATCGCCTTCGATCTTCCCCAGCGCCTGCCCACCAACTTCCGCCTGCCCATCCGCGCCAATTGCTCCTTTGAAATCTGGGTCAACGGCGTGCCGGCCCTCGCAAACTCCGTCTATGAGCGTAGCGGCCACTACGAGTACGACCTTACCGAGGCCGGCCAAAAGGCCTTCCGGCCCGGCCGCAACGTCATCGCCATCAAAGCGACCCGCAACAACGCCGGCAACGTCGGGCAGGTCTTCGATGCCGGTCTCATCGCCACCGCTCCCCTGGATACAATCCGCGCGAAACAGGATCCCGGCGCCGCCGCCTGGGTCGTCGTGGCCAATACGATCCTCAACTTAGACGAATCCCTGACGAGACGCTAACTCATGTCTGAAACAAACTTACACCCGGTCTTGGGCGCCACCCGCCGGCACTTTCTTCAAGGCTGCGGCCTCGGGCTCGCGAATATGTTTCTGGCGGAAGCCCAAACCGGCTCCAGTGCTCGTCTGCCCGCCGCCAAAGCCAAATCCGTCATCTATCTCCACATGGCGGGATCGCCTAGCCAACTCGAGTTATTCGACTATAAACCGGAACTCATCAAGTTCAACGGCAAGCCCTGCCCTGACGAGTTACTCAAAGGCAAACGCTTCGCTTTTATTAAGGGCGTGCCGAAAATGTTAGGCACCCCCTATCAATTCAAGCAACATGGCCAATCCGGAACTTGGCTCAGTGAGTTACTGCCGCACTTCTCTGAAGTCGTCGACGACGTCACCCTCGTCCATTCGATGACCACCGATCAGTTCAATCACGCGCCCGCCCAGTTGTTCGTTCAAACCGGTAACCCGCGCTTCGGCTACGCTTCGCTCGGTGCTTGGGCCACCTACGGACTCGGCACCGAAAACCAGGACCTTCCCGGCTTCGTTGTCCTCACCAGCGGCGGCAATAATCCCGACGGCGGCAAGAGCCTTTGGGGCAGCGGCTTTCTCCCCAGCGTTCACCAGGGCGTCCATTGCCGCTCGCAAGGCGATCCCGTACTCTTCCTCAGCGAGCCCGAAGGCATGACCCGTGGCCTCCGCCGCAAAACTCTCGATGCCCTGCGCGACCTCAACGCCCTCGAGCAGAAACAGCAGGGCGACCCTGAGATCGAAGCCCGCATGGCCCAATATGAACTCGCCTACCGCATGTAGATTGCCGTACCCAAGGTAATGGACATCAGCAAGGAAACGCCAGCCATGCATGCCGCATATGGCACTGAACCCGGCAAGGTCAGCTTCGCCAATAACTGTCTCCTCGCCCGCCGTTTGGTCGAGAACGGCGTTCGTTTCGTCCAGCTCTATCACTGGGGTTGGGATCATCACGGCTCCAGCCGTCGCGAAGACATCCGTTACGCCCTTCAGCCCCAGGCAAAGTCCGTTGACCAGCCGCTCAAGGCCCTCATTCAGGACTTGAAGCAACGCGGCCTTCTGGATCAGACGCTCATTGTTTTTGGCGGCGAGTTTGGCCGCACTCCCATGCGCGAAAACCGCAATGGCGTCGAAGGCCCTTACATCGGCCGCGACCATCATCCCTACGGTTTCACCATGATGATGGCCGGCGGCGGTTTCCGCCGCGGCTTCAACTACGGCGAAACCGACGACATCGGTTACTACGTCACCTCCGGAAAAATGACACCCCGTGACCTTCAGGCCACCATCCTCCATCAGGTCGGCCTCGATCCTTACCGCCTTCACTACCCCTACCAGGGGCTCAATCAGCGCCTCATCGGCCCCACCGACGAAGGCCGCGTCATGCGCGAGTTACTCGCCTAAGGAAATCGATGAAACTCATCGGCCTCGCCCTCCTCACCGTCCTATTCGCCTCCGGTGCCTTCGCCCAGACGAAGCGCCCCCGCATCACCGGAGTCGCTCACATCGCGCTCTACGTGAAGGACATGGATAAGGCCAGAAGTTACTATCGCGAGATCCTGGGTTTCAGCGAACCGTACGATCTCAAAAACGCCGACGGCACCTTGTCCATGACTTTCTTCAAGGTGAACGAGCGCCAATACATTGAGCTGTTTCCCGAAAAGTCACCCAATACTGACCGGCTGAATCACATCTCCGTGGAGACCGACGACATTGAGGGCATGCGCCGCTATCTGGCGGAGCAGGGCATTGCCGTGCCCCCGAAGACGAACCTCGCTCGCATCCGCAACAAGAGCTTCAACGTCAAGGACCCCGATGGCCACACCGTCGAATTCGTCGAGTACCAACCCGACGGTTGGACCGTCCGCGAGAAAGGGAAGCATTTGCCGCAGGGTGTTTCTTCCCGAATGCTGCACGTCGGCATTCTGGTCGGAGCCCTCGGGCCGGCCATGAAGTTTTACGGCGACGTCCTCGGTTTCTCCGAACTCTGGCGCGGCAGCCGTGATGAGAAGGTCCTGAACTGGGTCAACATGAAGGTCCCCGATGGCGAAGACTATATCGAGTTCATGCTTTATCAGGACCTGCCCGGCGAAACCAAACGCGGCACGCAGCATCACATCTGTCTTGCCGTTCCGGACATGAAGCAGGCTTTGGCGGCGATTGAGGCGCTGCCCGCCCGCAAGTCTTACACCCTCCCTCTCGAGATTCGCACCGGCATCAATCGCAAGCGGCAAATGAACCTCTTCGACCCCGATGGCACCCGCACCGAACTGATGGAATTGCACACCGTGGACGGTACCCCCACTCCCTCGTCCAAGGCTCCGCCTCCCCGCTAGCCTTTTGGCCCTAGGCGTGCAGATCAACCGGTGTGCATCGCTAATCCTGGAGGAGAGCCATCATGTTGGTGAAGAGCATCTGCGTTCGCAAAGTCGTGGCCGCGCCGCGGAACACTCCTTTGCTTGAGGCCGCCCAACTCATGCGCCGCCATCACGTCGGTGAAGTGGTGGTCACCAATGGCCCCGTGGGCCAGCGGCAACCCGTAGGCATCGTCACCGATCGTGATATCGTCCTTGAGGTCGTGGCGCTCGATCTCGAAGTAAATGACCTGTCCGTCGGCGATCTCATTACCGGCGAACTCGTCACCGTGGGCGAAGATGCCAGCCTGCTCGACACCGTGCGTTCCATGCGCGCTAGTGGCGTGCGTCGTGCGCCCGTGGTCGATCGCGCCGGCATCCTGGTCGGCATCGTCTCCCTCGATGATCTCGTTGAGGTGCTGGCCGAGGAACTGAGTGGTCTCGCCAAGGTGATCGCGAGAGGCCAGCAACGGGAAGCCGAGTTGCGCCCCTAATCTGCCGCACACATTGCGCCGTCTCCCCCTCTGCCTGCGCCAGATCGCGCAATCTTCCCGCGATAGCCCGGCCTTTTGCCGGTGCTAGTTGTGGTCACCTGCGTGCTACCTCAAGTGCCATGTCGTCGGCTTGGGAATTCACTTGGTCTCCCCGATCCCAATATCGTGGCCCGGACGGCCCTCACCATTTGCACAGGCAGAATCGGAGAAAACCGTATGGAAAAGCTCTTCCAGGATCGTCGCGATGCCGGACGGCGTCTCGCACGCAGACTGCAACAATACAAAGCCGCCAAGGATTGCCTTGTCGTCGCCTTGCCCCGCGGCGGCGTCCCGGTCGGCTTTGAACTCGCCCGGATCCTGCACCTGCCCCTCGATCTCTGCCTCGTTCGCAAGCTCGGCGTCCCCTTCCAACCGGAACTCGCCATGGGCGCAATCGCCTCCGGCAATGTCGTCGTTCTGCATGACTACCTCATTCGCGATCTCGGCATCACCCGCCACCAAATTGACCATGAGATCGAACTGGAGTCCCGCGAACTGGCCCGCCGGGAACACCTTTACCGCGACGGCCGCCCCGCTCAGGACCTAAGCGGCAAGACGATCCTCCTCGTGGACGACGGCATTGCCACCGGCTCCACGACGGAGGCAGCCATCCGCGTCCTGCGCGCGCAGGGAGTCGCGCGCATCGTGATTGCGGTCGCCGTGGCTTCCCCCGCCGCGCTCCAGCGCCTGTCTCATCTCGCCGATGAAGTCGTCTCAGTCCTCAAGCCTCCCGCGCTTTCTTCCGTCGGCGAGTGGTTCAATGACTTCCTTCAGGTGGACGACGGCGAGGTCACCCGCCTACTCGCTGAATCTCATTTGCTGCGACCCTCATTTGGCTCCCCAAATGCAAAGTAGCGTTGTGATGCCAAGCAAACTCACCTGCGGCTCCTTTTTTCTCCTGCTCGGGTTGCTGCTCTCCGGTTGCGCCCATCGCCATCAGGCAACCTCTCTCCCCCCGGCTGACTACGCCGTCGACCCTCCCGGCCAAGTCGCGCGCATCAGCTACATTCGCGGCGAGCTCTCCCTGAAGACCTCCGGTTCCTCCTCTTGGATTCCCGCCGGCATCAATCAACCCCTCACCCTCGGTGACGAACTCTGGACCAACGCCAACGGCCTCGCCGAACTCCAAACCCGCTCTTCCGTCATCCGCCTCGCCGCCGCCACGCAGATCTCCTTTCTCAACCTCGACGACAATGTCGTGCAAATCCGCCTCATCAGTGGTGTGCTGCGCGTTCGCTTGCGGGAGATCGAGGGCGACGAAGGCTTTGAGCTGAACACCCCCAATGCCGCGGTATCCCTCCTGCGCGCGGGCGACTACCGCCTCGAAGTGCAACCGCAGCCTCTCTCCGCGCTCCTGATGGTGCGAAGCGGTGCCGCCGAAGTCTCGGGCCTCAATCGGAACTTCGTCGTGCACTCCGGCGAGGAGGCCACCCTCACCGGCCTCGATACCTTGTCCCACTCCCTGGCCCCGGTCCGGCGTGAGGACACCTTCGACGAATTCTGCTCCTCCCGCGATCGCCGCGACGACGCCTCGGCGTCCGCGCAGCATGTCGCCCGCGACGTCATCGGCTATCAGGATCTCGATGACTATGGGGCGTGGCGCGTTGACGCAACCTGGGGGCCCGTCTGGCTGCCCAACGGCGTTCCGCCGCGCTGGGCACCCTACCGCTTCGGACGCTGGGTGTGGTTGCCTCCCTGGGGCTGGACCTGGGTCGACGATACGCCGTGGGGCTTTGCCCCCTTCCACTACGGACGCTGGATCCAGATCAACGCCAACTGGGGCTGGATTCCGGGTCCCCGTCAGCGCCGCCCGGTCTGGGCGCCCGCGCTCGTCGTCTTCGTTGGCGGCGGTGGCGCTGACCTGCGTTACCACTTCCCCCTCTCCAGCGGCCTCGGTGTCGCCTGGTTCCCCCTCGGTCCCCGCGAGGTCTACGTGCCTCCCTTCCGCGCCAGCCGCAACTACGTCACCCGGATCAACGTCACCAACACCATCGTTGACCGTCCCGATCGCCTCCACCAGCTTGACCCTCTCCAGCAGAACTACCGCTATCGGGTCGCCACGGGCGCCGTCACCGCCGTTCCTCGCGAAGACTTCGTCCGCAGCCGCCCGCTGCGCGGTGTCGCCGTAGAGCCCACCCCGGCCCAACTCTCGAGATCACGTATCAGTGGCTCCGCGCCCCCCATTAACCGGGCGCGTGAAGGGGCTCCGCCCGTTGAGCGCCGCGCCGCCGCCCCGCCGGCTACCCCCAACCAGCCTGCTGTCGTCCGGCGCGCGCCGCAATCCGGCGATCCGAACCTTCGCCAGGCGCCAACTCCTCGCGTCGACCGCTCCCCCCCGGGTCGCGAGACCCCAACCCGCCAGCCCACCATTCCTCCCACTCAGCGCCAACGCTCGCCGTCACCAACCCGCGTCGAACGCCAACGCGACCAGGGCATCGAACGCGAGCGCACCCGCCCATCCCCCTCCTCCAGCCGCAAAAAGCAGGAGTAACCCGATCCGGAGCCGGATCGGGTCACTTACCTCAAAGCGTCTTCGCCGACCCCAGATAAATCGCATTTAGTAACATCTTGAACGTCCCATGCGACTGCGCCCGGAACTGCGGACGGAAGCCGAACATCACCACCCGGCCCTGACCCACCCGGCTCTCGAGCGCGATCGACTTGCCCAGCACCGCGCGCTCCCCTGAAATCCAGCCGCTGGCCAGCAGGTTCTTGTCCGCATACTTGGCGAAGCTGCGCGTGGTCCGGTCGCCTTGGTTGAACTCGGGCATCAAGGTAATGTCGAACGCCTGTCCGCCGGTCGACATCGCGTAGACCTCGCGCGGCATGCCGAACGCGATCGGGTTCGTATTGTCGACCTCAATGCGAATGATCGACCCGGGACAGTAATACCCGCCCGGTCCGGCCTCACCCTCGCTGGCCCTGAGTAAGCCGCGCGCGCCCACCGGGAGAAATTGCAGCGGTAACTCGGTGGCATTGTCGAGCGTGATCAGCGTCCCACCGGAGCGGACGAAGTCCTCCAGATTGGCCAAGCCCCGCAAGGCGATGCCGCCGGTGAATTCGGGCCGCTGCAACACCGGCAACTCGCCAGTGCCGGCACGCCGCACCGACGCCTCGCCCTGCTTAATGCCATGCAGAATTGACTCGGCGCGTTGCTGCGCGAAAATGATCGTGTCGAAGCGCTGCCGCAGATCATTGCGCTTGAAGTCCTCGTTCCGCAGGATCGTGTGCGGGATGCGAAACTCGTCCAATGTCCACTGCGTCCAGCCTGCGTCCATGTTTTCGGGATACGGCTGATACAGACCCACACGCGGCGTTCGCAACTCAAACGCAGCCTTTTCGAACCCATCGTCGTTCGGCTGCAGAATCTTCCCGTCGTTGGCCCAACGCAACGGCTGATTCTCCTTCAACCGGTCAGCCATGGTCAGGTAGGATCCGTTGTCCCGATGATCCAGCGACGGCGCGGGCGGCGAAATCTTCTGCTGTAAGTCAAGTTCCGCCGTAAAGCGATCCTCAATCCGGTCCACCTGCACCCCCATCTGATAACTGAGCGTCCACCCGGCCACGTCATAAGGACGCTTCGTCGGCCCGGAAATCCCGGAACGCAACTCGGGATACTTCTGCGGTTCCAATAAGTCCACTAAGTAACCCCGAAACGGCTGGCCCGCCAGCATCACGTGGGTTCCGGCGGCGTAAGTCTTCGCCCCCACGGTGAACGGAGCCTTGGCCCGGCGCACCTCGATGCCGCCCAGCCTGAGCCGCTCCAGCATCCCGGCCGCGCTGGTAGGGTCCCATTGGTCCACCGGCACCACATAAGCATAAGGCGTCTGTTTGGAACCCGCTTCGATGTTGGCTCGCGCCATGTTGTAACTCTTCGTCAGAAAATGCGCCGAACGCGACGCCGCCAACTCGAGGATCGCGAAGTCGCACGTCAGCATATACTCCACCTGATCGCGAAATGTCCAGGTGCCTCCCAGCCAGGGCCGTTCGTAGAACACCGTCGGCTCCTTCGTGGGAATACCATTCGGAAAGCGCTCGGGAAGCTCCTTCAGTGAGTAAGTTCGCGGTGCGGCCCAGGTGTTACTCGCGGTCTCCGTCAGGATGCCGTGCATGTTATGGAAAGCTGGTACCGATCGCAACCCGCCGTTCCACCAGGCATCGAAGCCATGATACGAGATCGCGCCGGTCTTGCCTTCGTGCGAAAGTCTCTCCTTCATCGCCGACCCGATCAGGTTAATGCCCTCCATCACCGGCCCAGGAATATTGGGGTTCAGCGGTTCAGCGTAAGGAGGAATAAAGATCCGCGCCGGAAACGGCGCCGACTGGTGCTGGTTATAGACGATCTGCGGGAACCAATCCTCGAAGAGTAACTTCGACACCGCGCGTGTCTCGGTCAGATTCATCATGAACCAGTCGCGGTTATTGTCGTGCCCCGCGTACTTCTGGTACAGATACGGATTGCCCGCCCGCTCGAATTCCGTACCCACGTTGCCCGCGTACCAATGCGCCACCGTATCCAGGCCATCTGGGTTAATCACCGGAATCTGCAGCAGGATCACATTCTCGCGAATCTTGCGAACCTCCTCGCTCTCCTCGGTCAACATCCGGTAGGCCAGTTCCGGCGAATGCTGCGCCGGGGCGATCTCGGTCGCGTGCAAACCAGAGTCGATCCACACGATCGCCTTGCCCTCGCGCGCCAAGGCCTTTGCCTCTTCCGGCGTCGCCTCCCCCAAGGCCAACCGGCGATTGATCTGCTTGTAGCGCTCCAACTGACGCAGGTTTTCGGGCGAAGAGATGTAGGCCACGATCATCGGCCGCCCGTTGGCGCTCTTGCCGAATTCCTCCAGTCGGATGCGGTCGCTCGACTGTGCCAGCTTCTTGAAGTAGCCATGAATGGCATTGAAATCAGCGATCTTGTTGTCCGCGCCGGCTTCGTGCCCCAGATGCTCCTTCGGCGTAGGGACGGCGGCGGACAAAGAAATCGCGCACAACAAGCTGACGAAGAGGCGCATGGACGGTCCTTTCCCGGGCAACAGTCCGCGAACACGGCGGGTTAAGAGACAATGATACAAAATGAGCAACCCGAAACCCTTCCGTGTCGGCCTCGTGCAGATGTCCTGTTCCTTGGACGCGCGAGAGAACCAGGAAAAAGCGGAACAGAAAATTATTGAGGCGGCGCGCGTCGGCGCGCAGGTCATCTGCCTTCCCGAACTCTATCGCTCGCAGTACTTCTGCCGCGAAGAAAAGGCCGAACTGTTCGATCTCGCCGAACCCGTCCCCGGCGACACCACCGAACGGCTCGGCAAGATCGCCCGCGAACATCGGGTCGTCATCATCGCCTCGCTGTTTGAGCGCCGTGCCGCGGGCCTCTATCACAACACCGCCGCCATCCTCGGTTCCGACGGCGCCCTGCTGGGCATCTATCGCAAGATGCACATCCCCGACGACCCGCTCTTCTTCGAAAAATTCTACTTCACGCCCGGCGACCTCGGCTTCAAGAACTTTGAAACCGAATTCGGCCGCCTCGGCGTGCTCGTCTGCTGGGATCAGTGGTACCCCGAGGCCGCCCGCCTCACCGCTATGCAAGGCGCGAACATCCTGTTCTACCCCACCGCCATCGGCTGGCATCCTGCCGAAAAAGCGCAGTATGGCCCCGGTCAACTCGACGCCTGGCGGACCATTCAGCGCTCGCACGCCATCGCCAATGGCCTGTATGTCGCCGCCGTCAACCGCGTCGGCTACGAAGGCCCCCGCCCCCAGGACCCCACCGATCCCAACGAGAAGAGCGGCCTCGAGTTCTGGGGCAACAGCTTCCTCGCCGACCCCTTCGGCAAGCTCCTCATGGAAGGCTCCAATTGCAGCGAAGAGATCCTCGTCCATGAGGTGGACCCGGCCTGGAACGAAGAAGTGCGCCGTAACTGGCCCTTCTTCCGCGACCGCCGCATTGACCATTTCGGCGGCCTCACGAACCGGTGGGGCGCCTAGGCCATGGCCCAGGTCGATACGCCGCGCCGGCGCGGCTTCCGCATGCCGGCTGAATGGGAACCCCACGCCGCCACCTGGCTCGCCTGGCCCCACGAACGCTCCGATTGGCCCGGCAAGTTTGAGCCCGTCGCCTGGGTCTACGGCGACTTCGTCCGCCATCTGTCGCGCGTCGAACGCGTCTGCATCCTCGTCGAGACTGACGCCCTCGCCGAGAAGGTCCGCAAAATCTGTGACCGTTCCGGCGCCCTCATGCAGCAGGTGGAACTCATCGTCCAACCCACCAACCGCAGTTGGACCCGCGACTCCTGCCCCATCTTCGTCAAGAGCCGGGGCGGGGAAGTCGCCGTCACGGACTGGCACTTCAACGGCTGGGCCAAATACGACAACTGGCAGGCCGACGACGCGCTTCCCGGCGTCATCGCCCAGCACCTCGGCCTCCGCCAATGGACCGCCGAACTCGACGGCCGCAAAATCGTGCTCGAAGGCGGCTCCATCGACGTCAACGGCCGCGGCTCGCTGCTCACCACCGAAGAGTGCCTCCTCAGCCCCATCCAGGCCCGCAACCCCGGCCTCTCCCGCGCCGACATCGAACGCGTTCTCCGTAATTACCTCGCCGCCACCAACGTGCTTTGGCTGCACAACGGCATCGCCGGCGACGATACCCACGGCCACGTCGATGACCTCGCCCGCTTCGTCAATCCCACCACCATCGTCGTCGCCAGCGAGGACGACAAGTCCGACGCCAACTACGATTTGCTCAAGGAAAACTACCAGATCCTGAAGCTGATGGCCGACGAACGTGAGCGTCCCCTCAATATCGTCAAGCTGCCCATGCCGCGGCCCATCGTCTTCGATGGACAACGCCTGCCGGCTTCCTACGCCAACTTCTACATCGCCAATAAGCTGGTCCTCGTGCCCACCTTCAACGATCCGGCTGACCGCCTCGCCCTCAACACCCTGGCCCGGCTCTTCCCCGATCGCGAAGTCCGCGGCATCCACTGCCTTGACCTCGTCCTTGGCCTCGGCACCCTTCACTGCATGACGCAGCAACAGCCCGCATGAGGCTCCTGCTGCTCCTGCTGGCTGCCCTCGGCGCGCCCGCCGCGCCTGTCGTCGTGCTGATTTCCGCCAACGCTGAATGGCGCGAAGTGAAGAAGCGCTGGCCCACCCAGGTCATGGAGCGCACCCCCTACGGCGAAACCTTCGAACGCAAACTCGCCGGGCAGGCTGTCCGCTTCCTCCACGGCGGCTGGGGCAAGGTGGCCGCCGCCGGCTCCGCCCAATACGCCCTCAACCGCTGGCGTCCGCGCGTCGTCCTCAACCTCGGCACCTGCGGCGGCATTCAAGGCCGCATCGCTCGCTTCGAAACCATCCTGGTCGACCGTACCCTCGTCTACGACATCGTCGAAATGATGGGCGACTCGCAGGAGGCCATTGACCACTACACCACCAGGCTCGACCTCACCTTCCTGCCCGCCGACTTGCCAACCCCCGTCCGCAAAGGCCTACTCATCTCCGCCGACCGCGACCTCGACCCCCACCAGATTCCCGAACTCATCAAGCGCTATGACGCCATCGCCGTCGACTGGGAAACCGCCGCCATCGCCTACGTCGTTCACCGCAACGGTGCGCGGCTTGTGGCCCTCCGCGGCGTTAGTGACCTCGTCAGTCCGCAAGGCGGCGAAGCCTACGGCAATCCCGGCGTTTTCGAAAACGGCACCGCCCGCGTCATGCACCAATTGCTGGAGCAACTGCCGGCCTGGATTCGCGCCGTCGTACGATAATCACTAAAGTGTCTTATCCCCGCGTAGCTTCCTTTAAGACGGTGGCCGACTTCCGCGCCCGCCTCTCCGCCCTTGGGCTCAAGATCGATTGCGATGAGGCCGTTCAGCCCGCTCCCGCTTCGCCCATGGCGCAACCGATTGACATCGACGGCTTCCGCGTCGGCAATCGCTGGGTCATCCACCCCATGGAAGGCTGGGATGCCGAAACCGATGGCCAGCCATCTGAACTCGTCTACCGCCGCTGGCGCAACTTCGGCCGCTCCGGCGCCAAATGGATCTGGGGCGGGGAAGCCATGGCCGTCGTCCCGGAGGCTCGCGCCAACCCCAATCAGCTCATCATTCAGGACTCCACCCGCGATGGCCTCGCCCGCCTGCTCGAGGATTGCGTTGAGACCCATCGCAAAGAAGTCGGCACTGCCGACGACCTGCTCATCGGCTTCCAACTCACCCACTCCGGTCGCTTCTCGAAACCCGAGAGCAAGACGCAGATGGCGCCCCGCATCCTCTACCGCCATCCCGTCCTCGATCGTAAGTACAAGCTCGCCGAAGACCATCCCGTGATGACCGACGACTACATCGCCGCCCTCATCGATCGCTTCGTCTCCGCCGCCAAAATCGCCGAAAGCTGCGGCGCCCGCTTTGTCGACGTCAAGCATTGCCACGGCTACCTGGGCCACGAGTTCCTCAGCGCCCACCTGCGCCCCGGCCCGTACGGCGGCTCCTTCGAGAATCGCACCCGTTTTCTCCGCGACATCGTCGCCGGCATCCGCGCCGCCACCAAACTCAAAATCGGCGTACGCTGGTCCGCCTTCGACTTTGTGCCCTTCAAGCCCGATCCGTCGCAAGGCTCGGCCAAGCAACTCGGCCCCGGCATCCCCGAAACCGCTGACCTGCCTTACCGCTACGGCTTCGCCGTCGACGTCAACCAGCCCACCGCCTATAACCTCGCCGAAGCCGAACAGTTCCTGCACCTCCTCGAAAGCCTCGGCATCGTCATGGTCAATGTCACCGCCGGCAGCCCTTACTACAACCCGCACATCCAGCGTCCCGCCCTCTTCCCCCCTTCCGATGGCTATCAGCCGCCCGAAGATCCCCTCGTCGGCTGCGCGCGCCAAATGGAAGCCACCGCCGCCCTCAAGGCCAAGTTCCCGAACCTCGTCCTCGCCGGGAGCGCCTACACCTACTTCCAGGACTTCCTCCCCCACGTCGCCCAATGGGCCGTCCGCCAGGGCTGGACGGACACCGTCGGCCTCGGCCGCATGGTCCTCAGCTACCCCACTTTGCCGCAGGACACCCTCCGCGATGGCCAAATGCAGAAGAAACTCATCTGCCGCACCTTCTCCGATTGCACCACCGCTCCCCGCAACGGCATCATCTCCGGTTGCTATCCGCTTGACCCCTACTACAAGGGCATTCCCGAGGCCGAGCAACTGAAACAGATTAAGAAGGCCGTGTAATTTCGCGTTAACATGTTGGCCGGCTGATACTTAGCCGGTCTATACTAGGCTGGTGGAGTTTGAGTGGAGTGATGCGTCGTCCGCGCAGAATCTCGCCCGGTACGCCGTGCGATTCAGCGAGGCCGTTCACGTCTTCCTCGATCCCAAAGCCGTCGAGTTTGTTGACCAACGGCGCGGCACCCTGAGTCTGATTGGCCACACCGCGCGCGGCCTGCTTTACGTGGTCTTCGCGGAAACCGCCGAAGGCCGTATCCGCATTCTACATGCCCGCGTCGCTGATGCCACCAATCCCCCGGTCGAGCCCCAATTCGACTTTGACCCTCGCCAAATGAAGCGCGCCCCCCGCCCGGATCGCCACATGGCCTCCGCCTCCGATGTCTCCCCCCGCCGCTGCAAAGTGGAACTCCCCCTGGAACTCGACGCCGACCTCGTCGCCGCCTTTCGCGATCGCCCGGACCGTGTCATTCGGGCCCTGCGCGAAGCCTTACAACGCGAGGACCAACTGCGAGTCGTCGGCGATGAGACCCTCCTCCAGGAAGTCTCCCGCCGCTCCCGTCATCCCCTCGGCATTTAATCCCCCCAAACTCCTCAAACTGGAATCGCCTCCGAGTAAGGGCCCGCAAATTCCTGGAACTTGCTACCTAGCATTACCGTATACTAAGCATCGTGGAGTACACCGACGACAGTAAGGACCGGCGCATCACCCAACTGCGCAAAGGCATCCTCGAACTCGCCGTCATGGGTGTCCTCTATCACGAGCGCCACTACGGCTATTCGCTGGTCCGTGTCCTTTCCGAAAGCGGCTCCATCTCGCTGAAGGAAGGTACCGTCTATCCGATTCTGGCCCGCTTGGACCGCGATGGCCTGGTCCGTACGGAATGGGTAGAATCCGCCCAAGGCCCGCCGCGCAAATACTACGCCATCACCCCGGCCGGACGGCAGTTGTTCGACGAACTGAGCGAAGAGTTTGCGACGCTCGTCTCGCTGGTGCGCAGGAAATGGCCCGCCCCGGAGCCCGATGCCTCGGCACTCAAGAAAGTTTTGGTCCGAAAGGAGTAAAGTGATGACCCACTATCCCGACGCGGTGGCGAAGATCGTTGCCGATTATCTAGAACGTCTCAAAATCCAGCTCCGTCTGGTTCCCGCCCCAGATCAACGTGAACTCATGCTCGAAATTGAGTCCCACGTCTTCGAGTCCTACCGGCAGACTCCCGGTGCCGACGACGTCACGCGCATTCTCACCGTGCTGCGTAACCTCGGTGAACCGGCCGAGGTGGTGGCCGATCGACTGCCCGGCGCGATGGTGCGCTCTGGTACCCAACGCTCTCAGCCGCTCTTCATCCTGGCCGGCATTCTCATCGCCCTATTCGGCCTTCCGCTCGGCTTCGGCGGGATGGCCGTGCTCGTCGGCGTGCTCCTCTCGCTCGCCGGTTTCGTCCTGGCCTACTACGCCACAGCCGCCAGCCTTCTTTTGACGAGTACGCTCTTGATGGCCATCGGCCTCTCGCGAATCTACAAGCCTCAATGGTGGGACCAGTTGGTGGCGGCCGGCGTCGTTCAGCTCGATCGCGATGCCGCCGATCTCCTGAGCCAGATGGATCCCGCCGCCCAGGGCTTGATGCTTCTTGTCCTCTCGGCCGTTTTTGCCGCCAGCGCCGTTGCGATGTTCTGGGCCGGCCGTTACCTGGTTCGTGGACTGCGGTTTCTCTTCACCTTGGCCGTTGAGTGGCTGCGTAAGTTTGCTCAAGGCGTTCGCCGCCGGATCGCCCAACACGGCGCAATGCCTGCGCCGTCGATTCAGCCTACTGCGGCCGCTGCACGGTAACCACGATCGGGTCGCTCGACTGAGCTGTCGCCAGCGAACGGATCTGCATCACGTTCTGCCCGGCCCGCACCGTCTCCGGAATCTGGGCCGAAATCTGCCCCGGTCCCGTCGTGATCAGCGGTAGCGCTACGTCGTTGAAGACCACGCAGCTGCCGCCCAAAACCGTGGGCAGTGGTACTTGCTCAGCCTTCGCCGTCGTTCCCAGATTCTGGCCACTGATCGTAACAAAGCTGCCCGGCCGGAAGTTCGTCGTGCCATCCGTCGAGTTGACGATCGAGCGGATTCCGCTCGGCAGCCGCGGCTGCGTCGCTCCTGACGTTTGCAACAGCGGCGTCACCGTCAGTCCGGAAATGTTGATTGAGTACGCGGTCGACCCCGCGGAGTCCACCACCAGTTGCCGTGAAGGCACGTTTGCCCGCTGCGTCGCAAACACGCTCACCTGCGGATTCTCGGGCAGCACACCGGCCACTGTCTCCGATTGCGTCCGGACATCCACAATCTCCAGCACCGTCCGCGCATCGTCACGCGTCGCGGCGGTAATGTTCTGCCGTACCGGCGTACTCGCGCGGATGAAGCGCGTCTCGGAGAGTGGAAACACCGCGGCGATGTTCCGCTGTCCGGCGGAAACCACAGTCTGCGTGGGCGGTTGCCCGGGCTGCGCTGGCGCCGTTACCTGGGTCACGCCAGGACGTTCCGCTCCGCCGATCGGCGTCAGCGACTGGCTCAGGATCTGCCCTCCCGCCAGATAGTACCCGGCGGTCGGCGCGGCCGCCAACGGCCCGAAGTAGCTCATCGGCGGCTGAGTATTGTAGATCGTTCGCGTCGACGTGAAGTTGTCGATCAGCCCGTCGTAAAGATACCCAATGCCGGTCCCGCCCAGCACAATGATCTGCCGTCCATCGGGTGAGGCGGCCATATACTGCGGCGTCGGGATCGTCGCCGGCGTCACCGCGTTGGCTTGGCGCGGCACCGCATCCGAACCGGTCACCCGCCAGAAGCCGCCGTTCGACATAATGAACTGCAAACCCGAAATCGACATCGCCAGCGCCACCGGACGAATCACCGCCTGGTTGCCGGCGCGCGGCAAGGCCGGGAAGATCACCGACTCCACCAGACGCCGCGACTCCAAATCCACCACCTGAATCGACTCGCCCCCGGTATTCCCCACATACAATTGCGAACCGTCCAGCGACATCGCCATCATGTGCGGCAGTTGCCCCACCTCAATCGGCGCAATGAACTTCTGCGACTTCGTATCGAAAACTTCAATCCGGTTGAAGCCGGAATTCGACAGATACAGCAGTCCCCGTGGCTCATCCAGGATCATGTCGAAAAGGCCTTCGGCATTGCTATTCGGCGTCTGCGGCACTGGATAAACGACGCCCCTCTGATCGGCGTTCCGGAAATTCATGTACACGCGAATCGTGTTCGGAATGTTGATCGCCTGCAGAGACGACAAAATTACGTTCACCGGACTGCCGGTGTTCGCCGCCGTTCCTGTGTACAGGTTCGTTCCCGCCTGCCGCACCACGCCTGCGCGGCCCGGCTCCATAATGAACGTGATGTTGGCCGGCGCTACTCCCGTCGAGACCTGCGTCACCAAAGCCGCTCCCGTATTCGGCACGCTAAACGTCAACTTCCCTTTGCCCAGATTGGCGATCCGCACCGCCGCCCGCGAAACTCCCTTGTTGCACTCATCAATCGCCAGAAACACCTGCGTCGTCTCCGGCTGCAGAATGGGGAAGTCGAACAGCGTGGCGATCGGGATTCGCGTCAGTCCGGATTCCGAAATGGCAAACAACTCCGCTCCATCGCTCGTCGTCACCATTCGCCCCGTGACGGATTCCGGCAGCTTGATGCCCAGGCTGGTGCCGAGGTTGCGCGAGTTCGAAATCAGCAACGACGCCGCCGTCGTCCGCTGGCCCGTCGCGGCGTTGTTAAAGGCCCCGAAAACCGTAGCCCCGTCCGGCGAGAACGCGCTCCCCCCGTAATTGGCCTGCGCATTGAAATTGTTGTTCTGGTTCACCGGGAGTTGAAACGGCAGATTCGCCGTCGTCGTTTGCGCGATCACATTCAGATTCGCCGTATCGTAAAGCGTCGATCCCGCCATAAAGTGGGACCCATCCGGCGATACCGATAGCACCGTCGATTGGCCTGTCACCAGCCGGTTGCGCAGCACCGTCGCCGACGCCACCTCATAAACGAACAACGTCGTCGAAGCCGTATTCGCCGTCTGGTTAATCGCCACCATGCCGATGATGAAATTGCCATCCGGCGTCACCACCATACGGCCCGGGAAAGCCGTCGCCGGCCGGCCCACAAACACCGCGGGCAAGGGGTTGGGCGTCGTAATCGTCGGCGGCGCCGGAACCGAGGAAATCTGCAAACCGTTCTCTTGCCGAGGATCGTACAGCAGCAGAGTGCTCGTCGCGTTGTTGGTGCCGGTGCCCTGCGTCGTGATTAGCACTCGCCCATCCGCGCCCACTGCCACGCCTTCCGGCCGCGCCGGCAAACTCACAATTCCCACCACCCGGTCGCTGCCCAACTCGATCTGCGTCAGCGAGGAACTGGAGACGTTGGCCACATACAGAAACGCATTGTCCATGGACATTGCCGCCGCGTTCGGAAACGTGCCCACCGGGATATTGCCCACCAACTGCCCTTGCCGGTAATCGTAAATGTCGATTCGATTCGCATTGGCGTTCACCAGGTACACGCGCCCGCGCAATTCATCCAGCACGATGTCTCGCGGCTCTCCGCCCAGGTTCACCACGGTGCCGAAGGTCGCGCCCGTGTTCACCGTCTGTGCGAATGTCAAGGCCGCAACAAAACTTAACCCAAGGCCCGTCTTTATTGCGTTCAAAGCGAAGGTGCGAAATTGCATTTCCGTTGTCAACTAAGATACCCTAAACCCTAAATCGAACGCCAAGTTTCGAGCTAGTGAGGGGATTTTGGGTTGGGCGCCGCAACAATTTCACAATTCGCGGGTTTTCGTTCAGGTTCCGGTGAAACATGCGCCGGATAACGGTGACCAATCTAACTAAATCCAGCGTTCTCGCGGACCGGGCCGGCGTCGCCAATACGCCGGAAACTCGGAATCGCGGCCTACTCAAGCACACCTCCCTCGAAAAGGGCGATGGCCTCTGGATCTCGCCCACGCAGGCCGTTCATATGTTCTTCATGAAGTTCGCCCTGGACCTCGTCTACCTCGATCGCCAAAAACGCGTCGTCAAAGTGCGGCGCAACGTCAAGCCCTGGCGCATCAGTGCCGCGCTCAATGCCCGTTCCGTACTGGAACTCCCGGTAGGCACCATCGACGACTCCCGCACCGAACCCGGTGATCAGTTGGAGTTCTCCGACAATTCATGACCGGCATGTTCCAGCGTCGTATCTCGCTCCCCGCCGCCCTGCTGCTGGCCGGCGGTAGTTTGGCCTGCAACCACAACCACCAGCTAAGTGCCAAGTCCCCGGCGGCACTGCCGACGCCTCCGCCCGTGATGAAGCGCCAAATCCTCAACGCCGTCGATGCCGGCGATGGCGACGTCCTCGTCCGTGACTTACGCCGTCTCATCGTCGAACAGCCCGACCGGCTGGACCTCCGCCTCGAACTCGTCGATCACTTCGAAGCAATCGGCCAAGGCGATCTCGTCCTCGAACACCTTCGGCTCCTCGCCGAGCGCTTCCCCGCCGACGAGTCACTCAGCCTTCGGCTGGCTCGCAATCTGCGCGCCAGCGGCTCCCACGACGAAGCCCTCCGCATCCTCCGCAATCTGACCTCCCGCCAAACCATCGAGAACCCCGCCGTCTGGTCGCTTACCGGCATTCTGCTCGACGAACTCGAACGTCCGATGGAAGGCGAAGCCGAACATCGCCGCGCCCTCGAACTGGCCCGCACCGACCTCGACGTCTACGAGAACAACCTGGGCTTTAACCTGCTCGCCCAAGGTCGTCGCGATGAAGCCGTCGCCCGCTTCGAGTCCGCCCTTCGCCTTCGTCCGCGTTCTGAGGTTGCCCGCAATAACCTTGGTGCCGCCCTCGCCGCCCGCTCCGAAGGCGAACTCGACAAACCTGCCATCCTCGCCCATTGGATGAGCCTCACCGATCCGGCCTCCGCGCACAATAACCTCGCCGCGGTCCTCATCGAACAAGGTCGCTACGCTGAGGCGCGCACCGAACTGGAGCAAAGCCTGAAACTCCGCTTCGATTTGCCGGCCGCCTGGAAAAATCTACAATTGTTGAGCGAGTTGGATGGACAGCCCATGACGCTGGCCCGGTCTCAGTCTTCCGCCGCTCCGGTTTCCGGGTGGAAGAAAGTCTGGTCCGGGGTGCGCAAAGCTTTCGTTTCGAACCAGCCAGTACTAAAACCAGAGGGGTCGACGCAGGCCTCCCGATGACCCATAGTGGACAGATTGGACAGTAGCACTTTGAAGGAGCTAATGATGAATCACTTAAAGCAATTGATGATGCGCCTCTGGCGCGAGGACGACGGCCAGGACCTCGTTGAATACGCCTTGATCGTCGCCGCCGTCGGTCTCGCCCTCATCACCACCGTCAACCAGTTGACCACCGCCGTCGTGAGCTTGTACTCCAGCATCACGCAAGGCCTCGCCTCCATCGGCGCTTCCGGCCAGTAACGGCCGCTAACCAGGCACAACCGAAGGTGGACCCCTCAACCGCCACGCTCGAAGTGCGTCCAAACGCGCAAACACCCTCCGGCTCCGCACGGAAGCTGTGGCGCGCTTGGCTTGTGCCGGACCTTGCCATGGTCCTCGCCGCCGGCACCCTCTTCTATGTCCTTGTGCTCTTCAATGGCGGCCAACAGCTATTTCGCGATTCCGATGCCGGTTGGCACATCCGCCTCGGCGAAAAGATCCTCGCCGGCGGTGTCTGGCCCGTTTCTGACCCGTTCTCCTTCAGCCGCGCCGCCCAACCCTGGTTCGCCTGGGAATGGGCTGCCGATCTCCTTATGGGCCTCGCCCACCGGTGGGCCGGCCTCCCCGGCGTTGCGCTTCTCTATAGCTTCTTCATCGCCCTCTGCACCTGGCTCTGGGTCCGCCTGAACTGGGCCGCCGGCGGAAGCTTTGTCTTCACCTGTCTCCTCGCCTTGCCGATGCTCTCCACCGTCAATCTCCATTGGCTCGCCCGGCCCCACGTCTTCAGTTGGGCCCTGCTGCTGGCCTGCCTCTTGCATGTGGAATCGCGCCGGGAATGGCGGCTCACCGGTGCCGCCTTGGCCGCTGCCTTTGCCGTCGGCGTCCTCTGGGCCAACGTTCACGGCAGCTTTGTTCTGGCTCTTGCGGGCGCTCTGGCTCTAGCGGCCGGCACTGTTCTCCGCGGCCTCATCTGGCCCCTCGACCTCGGCCTTGCCCGCGCCCATTGGCTTCTCGCCACCGCCGCGGCCCTCCTCGCCGGTACCTTCGTCAACCCCTACGGCTGGGCTCTTCACACGCACATCTTCCGCTATCTCACCAACACCGCCCTGCTCGAACGCATCGGCGAATTTCAGAGCTTCAACTTCCATTCCGCCGGTGCCGGCTGGATCCTGCTCATGGTCACCCTCGCGGCCATCGGTGGCGTCCTCGCCATCGGCGAACGCCGGCTCGACGTCGCCCTCCTCACGCTGTTGCTCTTTGCCGGCGCCTTGCGCTCCGCCCGCATGCTCCCTCTGCTTGCCCTCGCCATCCTGCCCTACGCCAACGCCATGTTCACCGGTTCCTTATGGCGCGCCGAAGTCCGGCCGCCAGTCCGCCGTTGGGTCACCGCTGTTCTCGCCTATGGCGCCAACCTCCGCCGTTTCGATGCCCGCTTCGCTGGCTACGCCTACGCTCCCCTCCTTCTCCTGCTGGGCTTCCTCTGGCTTCGCTCGCCCGTCGCCGCCACCGGCTTTCCCCCTCAGCAGTTTCCTGTCGAAGCTGCCCAGCACTTGCCGCCGGAGGCCCGGCTACTGGCGCCCGATCTCTACGGCGGCTATCTCATCTATCGCTTTGCCGGCGCGCGCCCCGTCTTCTTTGATGGCCGCAGCGACTTCTACGGCCTCGACTTCATGCGCCGCTACATCGACCTCGTCGAAGTCCGCCCCGGCTGGACCGCGGAACTCGAACGCTGGAACTTCACCCACGCCCTGCTGCCCAATCGCTACTCCCTAATCCCCGCCCTCGAAGCGCGCGGCTGGAAAAAGACTTACTCCGATCGCACGGCGACGATTCTCAAAAAGGAAAACTGAGGGATGGATCGACAGAAACTCTTACTCGTCTTCGGCGGCTCCTGGCTCTTAGCCGGCTTACTCGCCTGGTTCCTCTACTCCACCGCCAGCGGCGCCAAACTCACTAAGTTAAAGCCCATCATGGCGGCCGCACGCAACTTACCCGCCGGCACTCGCCTCAAAGCCACTGACCTCAAAAAAGTCAGCGTTCCGGACCGTGATTCCCCCGCCGGCGTCTTCCTCACCGACGCCGAACTCGTCAACCGCGCCCTTCTCTTTCCGATGGCCGCCAACGAAGTCTTCACCGCCGGTAAGGTCGCTTCCAGCTCAGGCGCCGAAGGCGTCCCCTCCATCATTCCCAAAGGCTATCGAGCCGTCTCCGTCCTGGTCTCGGACGCCTCCAGCGCCGCCGGACTCATTCTGCCCCGCGCCAAAGTCGACGTCATCTGTTCACGCACCGGCAGCCTCAACGAAGCCGTCTCGAATCTCATCCTCCAGGACGTCCAGGTCTTAAGCGTCGGCCGCGTAACGGAGTTACAGATGGCCGCCCCCGATGCCAAAGGTTCTGCCGTCGCCGTCAATCCTAGCTCCGGCACCCAGCGCGCGGTCACTCTTCTTGTCACCCCGGAAGATGCCTCCAAGCTCGAGATGGCCAAGAACAATGGCAAGATCTCTCTCGCTCTGCGCAATCCCAGTGACTCCGGCCGCCTCGATAACCCCACACCCACCACCGGCGAAGTCATCGACCCGCTGATGGGCGACCGTCGCAGCCGCATGCAGCAAATGCGCGCCCGCGCCGGCAACCGCCCCAATCTCGACATGCGCGACGATGCTGCCTGGACTCGTCTCGTCAATGGCGACGAACCCTTGCCCACCAAAGCCCGGCCCAAAGTCGAAAAAACAGAAACGTCTACCAAGCCCCGTCGCGTCGTAGACGTCTATCGCGGCGACAAACACGTGCAGGAGATTTTCCAACCCGAATGAACCGACGATCTGTCTGCTCCCTCATCTTCGCCGCCCTCTTCGCGACTGCCCAGCCGCCCCTCGAAAAGGACTTGACGCTCGTCCTCGGCAAGGGCGAGTTACTGCAATATAAAAGCGACATCAATAAAGTGGTGATCGCCGAGCCCAAAATTGCTGACGCCTTAGTCGTCTCCCCCACCGAAGTCATGGTCAACGCCAAGGGCGTCGGCCACACCACCCTCGTCGTTTGGGAAGCCAACACACTGCCCGTCAAATACAACATCAACGTCATCGCGGACCGCGCCCCCATCGACAATTTCCAGAATGAGCTCGCCGCCGAAATGAAAGCTATCGTGCCCGACGGTGGCGTCGTCTTCAATGGCAATGCCGAACTGATTGTCCTTACCGGTAAAGTCTCCGACGGCGAGGCTTCCCGTCGCGCCGAAGCGCTCGCGGCCACCCGCACCAAAAAGGTCATCAATTTACTCGAAGTGCCCGCTCTGCCCGACCCCCGGCAAATCCTCCTCCAAGTCAAATTCGCCTCTGTCGACCGCGTCGGCCTCAGCGAACTCGGCTTCAACTTCTTCAGCCGCAACAACACCACCCTGGGCTCACTCGGCACCCAGCAGTTTCAGGCGCCCCGCTTCTCCCAACTCCAGTTTCAGGATCAGGAGTTTTCGAACTCCACGATCAACTTCGCTGACTTACTCAACTTATTCGTCTTCCGCCCGGACTTGAACATCGGCGCCACCATTCGCGCCATGCAGAGCAAGAATCTCCTCCAGATCCTCGCCGAACCCAACCTCATCACCCTCGAGGGCAAAGAGGCCAGCTTCGTTGCCGGCGGCGAGTTCCCCTTCCCCATCCTCACCGCCACCACCACCGGCGGCGCCATCTCGCCCGTTCTCACCGTTCAGTTCAAACCCTTCGGCGTTCAACTCAAATTCACCCCCACCGTCACCCCCGCGGGCACCATCAATTTGAAGGTCCAGCCCGAAGTCAGCGCCCTCGACTATTCGAACTCAGTCACCGTTCAGGGCGTTCTCATTCCTGCCATCTCCACCCGCCGCGCCGAAACCGAAGTAATTCTCAAGGACGGCGAAAGCTTCGCCATCGCCGGTCTCATTGACAACCGCGTCGTTCAAACTCTTTCCCGAGTCCGCGGACTCGGTGACCTGCCCATCATCGGCAACCTCTTCCGCAGTCGTTCCACCCGTAAGTCAACCGACGAGTTACTCGTCGTCATCACGCCTCGCTTCGTTCGCCCCATGGGGCCCGACGAGTTCCCGAAGCTGCCCGAAACCTCTGAAACCTGGCTGCCCACCCTCAAGGAACAACGCGATGCCAAGGCCAAAGGCAAGGACAAGAACAAACAGCCCGAGTTTGTCGGCACCCGCGGCTATCAGGAAGCCAAGCCCGAGCCGGAGCCACCCAAGAAACAGTGAACTGCCTCCCGCCAATTCGATTTTCCCGTCGAGGTGCCATCACCGTCCAGATGCTCGTCATCCTGGTCCCGGTCTTGCTGGTCCTCATGGGCTTCGCCATCGACTTAGGCCAGCTCTACATCGTTCGCGCTGAACTCAAGCAGGCCGCCAATGCCATGGCCCTGGCTGCCGCTTCACGCCTCAACGGCACCGATACCGCTCTCGAGAACGCCACCACCGCCCGTCAAGCCGCCATCTCGAACTCCGGTTCCATCGGCAATAAGTTCAACTTCGGCTCGCTCGTCATCGGTGACTCCGGCGGTTTCTTCAATAGCGCCGTTCAGGAGCCCGAGTATTTCGACACCGCCTCCGGCGCCACCGGCGAGGGCGAGAGCACCAGCAGCGGCACTGCCGGCGGTACCACTGCCAAGTATGTTCGCGTCTCCCTCACCGCCGACGCGCCCCTCACCTTTTTTGGTCTTCTCGCCGTCGGGCAGGAACGCAAAGCTCAAATGGCCGCCACCGCCGTCGCCGGCCAAAGCGCGCCCCTGTGCGAAGCCTGCGGCATCGAGAATATGACCGTCGCCGCGCTCGACCCGGCTGACTTAGTCGATTTCGGCTTCGTCAAAAACACCCGCTATACCTTCAGTCATAACTGCACCGGCTTCCCGCCTCCTCAGCCCCTCGGCAATACCACGGCGCGTATCGACTATCTGATGATTGACCGTCAGGACACCGCGGCCACCCTCTACCCTGACCCCAGTCAACAACTCTTCCGCATTGGCCAGTCCGGCCTGCCTGGCAACAAAGTGGCCGCCTCCGGCTGTATCCGCATCGGCGGTAGCGAAAACGTCTGGGAGAATGCCACTCCTCTCCAGTGCTCATTTCAACAGCTTCCCGGACCCGTCCAAGCCTTCCTCTGTGGCCTCGCCACTCGCTTCGACAACACCACCTTTCCGGCTCAATGCCAGATCGTCGGCGAACTCGATGCTATTGCCGCCACGAACATCCCTGACACCGACCTGACTGACCTTGACGACTACACCACTTACACCGGCAATGGCCGGCGCATCATCACCATTCCCATCGTCGAATCCCTGCTGCCCGGCGGCGGTATGGTCATTCTCGGTTTTCGCCAGTTTC
>JALHNI010000094.1 GCA_022843605.1 Bryobacter sp. | reverse complement strand
TCGCCCGCGGGTGGCTTCTCCGCGAAGGCCGTGATCCGGTGCTGAGCGTTCATCGTGACGATGCCGAAACGGCTCGATTCGCAAGGATCTATGTGCGCGGTGGCGAGCGTCACATCCGCCCGGAGCCCGATGTGTTGGGCCAACATCTCCCGGTAGTCCATCTTGTAGACGTGGTCCGCCGCCAGAACCAGCGTATACGGCGCCGCTTCCTCAGCGATCGTCGCCATGTTCTGATACACCGCATCGGCGGTGCCGAGATACCAGGTCTCGCGATTGCGCCTCATCGGGGGCAGAATCTCAACAAACGCCCCTAACTCGGGCGGCAGAAAGCTCCACGCCTGACGGATGTGGCGATTTAACGAGAGCGCCTTGTGCTGCGTCAGGACGCAGATCCGGTAGAAACCCGAGTTGATGCAGTTCGACAGTGGGATGTCGACCAGCCGATAGATGCCGCCGAAAGGAATGGCCGGCTTACACTGTTCCTTCGTCAGCGGGCCAAGGCGTTCTCCGGCTCCTCCCGCGAGTAAGACCGTCAGTACTTCGTTCATTCGCTCCCTCTGCTCCCCTGCGAGTCTGGTCGCCGTCGCTCGATCCCACGCTTTAGCCTGCCCGTTTTCCGGTCCCGCGTCCATCATGTTTTTGGGTGATCCCTCCTCCCTTCGGTTTCATCACGCCCAGTCACGAAAATGCTGCTCCGCCACTTCAATCCACCTCAATCCAGCGAACATCCGTTCGGTCCGGTTGTTTGCCGCCGCAGAGAATTTCAACGGCCCGATCCGCGGCGTCCTGGAACGGTTCCAACACCACCTCAGCGCCAGCCGAGATCAAACGTCCGGTATCCCTTGCATTATGCGAAGTCACCACGATCCGTCCCCGGTAACCAGCCGCACGGGTGAGCTGGATCAGGGTGATCTGCGTATCTTCATGACTGAGCCCCGTTGTCTGCATCGGTACAGTGCAGACAATCCATTGGGCTACACTCAGCGGCAGTTCAGCGATGAACTCCGCGTCGGTCGCATCGCCGAACTCTGCGTCGAGGCCAAGTTCCCGCCAGCGGCGAACCACGATCGGATTGAAGTCGATGCCCATCGCGGCGATGCCCCGCTCCTTCAGGCGAAGCCCGATCGCAGTACCGAAACGGCCCAGGCCGAAGATCAGAACCGCGGGCTTGGCTCGTCCCGGTTCCTGGTGTTGACCGGCCTCCCGCGGCGTTCCCTTCCGTTCGAAAACCCCCAGAAACGGCTCGGCAAGCGCGTAAAGCTGGTGAGAATACGTGATCATGTAGGTCGAGGCCGCGATCGTCACCAAGCCAACCATGGTTACCAGACCCAAAGCCGCGGGTTCCAAGTGACCCAGCGAGACGCCCATCGACACGAAGATCAGCGAAAACTCGCTGATCTGGGCCACGGTCAGCCCGGCAAGAAACCCCGTCCGCTTGCGATAGCCCATGGCGCCCATGATTGCGACGACGATCAAGGGGTTTCCCACCAGCACGAAGAGAGAGAAGACGATCGCGGCCATGGAGTGCGCCCCGAGAAGCGTGACGTCAAGGGTAGCTCCCAGCGCAATGAAAAAGAAAAGCAGCAGAAAGTCGCGCAGCGGAGCAAGCCGGGCGGAAAGTGTCTCCCGATAGGGGGTGGACGCGAGCGAGACTCCGGCGAGCAACCCGCCTACCTCCTTGCCCAGCCCCACCGAGTCGCCGACGGCGGCAAACATGGCGGCTTGCGCAATCGCGAAGGTCACCAGCAGTTCTGGTTGCCGGGCAAGACGCTCCGTGAGGCGGTTGGCTGCGTAACGCGCGAACAGCACCACCAGCGCCACCATGGCCACACCTGTTGCCAGCACCATCGAAACCGATTTGCCGCCGTGCCCCTGGCCACCCTCGGTTGCCGCGCCGATGCCGATGGCGGAGAGCGCAATCATCGCCAGCACCACCACGAGGTCTTGCACAATCAGAAAGCCAAGAGCGATCTGCCCGTGCAGCGAATCGATCTCTCGCTTGTCGGATAGCAGTTTCACGATGATGATCGTCGAAGAAAAGGTGAGCGCGACGGCGACATAAAGGCTGGTGACGTGGCTCAGTCCGACGGAGAGTCCAATCAGGTACCCGAAGATCGAGGTGAAGGCCACCTGGCCAAGACCAGTCCAAAGCGCCACCGAGCCGACCGAGCGAATCAGCTTCACGTCAAGTTTTATGCCGACCAGGAAGAGCAGAACGGCGACGCCCAGCTCAGAAAGCAGACCAATCTGCGCGTTTGATCGGACGATGCCCAGCGCCGAAGGTCCGGCGATGAGCCCCACTGCGATGAAGCTGACGATGAGGGGCTGACGCAGGATCATGCCGACCAAGCCGACCAATGCCGCCAGCACCAGCAGCGTCGCCACCTCTCCAAACGCGGAATGTGCGATCAGCTCGACCAAATCCCACGGTCCTTTCGATTCTGCCCGCCGAATCGTCTAAGCGGCGCTGCTGCTGAAGGTATCGGCTTGGACATGGTCGCTCGGCCTCGGCGAACTCGCACCAGAACGCGGCCAATCGAGTGGCTCAAGCGCCTGACGGCGCGGTTCACCACGACAGTTGCGTCGGATCCTTGCGCTTCCACGGCAACGGAAACTCCGCCCGCCAGTACCCCACGAATGGAGCAGCGTTTGTCCACGCCCCCCCGCGGACCGTTCGTATCCAACACGACGACTTGGAGCTCAACGAGCCGGCCCGCAAACCGGTCAGTCGCGAAAGCGATCTTTCGCTCGATCTGCGCCTTCAATCCCTCAGCCTCCGCCATATCTCTGAGCCGCACATTCACCGTCATCGTTCTATCCTCCTTGGCCTCAAGCTCGTCCGTCATCAAGGTATCTTGAACGCAAAGTGATTCCTATCCTGCATGTCGATGAGGAGTTGCCGCGCCGTCAAGTTTTCACCCCAATCCTTTCTCATGTCCTCAGGTGATTCCGAATCCAACGCAACGCTCCTAACCTGAAAACGGCGGAGAAGAGGGCGAACCGCCCAGGCGATCACCCGGAGAGGTGGGTAATCTGACAATATGGAGGCGAGAATCGGGGCGAGAATCGGGGCTATGAAGTCAGGCGTTACCGTAGTGCTTCTTCTGGGTTTTGGGGCTCTGCTTTTTCTGATCGGGATTCTGGGCGTTGGCGCGATCCGGCGAGCCAACGACGTCTACGACCAAATGACCGGCGCGCAGCAAGCCTATCAGGAGGTCGAGCAGGCTTTACGCGATCTGCCCGCCGACCTGCACCTGGCGGGCATCCTGGTTCGCGATTACGCGCTCGACCCGTCTGCCACGGCGGCGCCGATCTACAAGGAGCAATTGGCCAGGGAACAGCAGAAAATCGAGCGCTACCTCCTGCGGCTCAGCCTATTGAGCTCAGTGCGGAAGGAAAAGGTCGAACGGTTGCAGAAAGAGATTCAGGCGTACGCCGATTCCCTCGATCCCATTCTTGGCTGGTCGGCGGAGGAGAAGTATGTCCGCAGCTTTGAAGTGATTCGGGGCACGCTGCCCAAGCGTCAGGCCATCGTCGATTTAGCTCAGGAACTCAGTACGCTCAACGCCCAGAATCTTGCAGTCCAGCGACAGGCCGGCGAGCGCGGACGAGACTCCCTGCAGCGCTTCGTCCGCAACCTCCTGTTGGCCTGTCTGACACTCGGCCTGGCGGTAGCGGTAACCAGCGCGCGGCGCATCGTCCACTCGGAGAAGAAGTCTGAAATGGAACGTCAACGTGCCGTGGAAGCGGAACAGCACCAGCACCGGCTCGCTATGAGGGTGGTCCAGGTACAGGAAGATGAACGTAAGCGAATTGCTTTAGAGTTGCACGACGCCGTTGGACAGATGGCCTCGGCACTAGGAATGGAACTTGGCCGGCTCGAGAGTCTCAGTCAGTCTTCGCGCCCGGAGTTTCACGAGAAAATCGCGGAAGTGAAGCAAATGAATTCTGACGTCATTCGGGCATTGAAAGACCTGGCAACCGGACTGCGGCCCGCCATGCTTGATCAACTCGGCCTTGCGCCGGCTCTTCGCTCCCACGCTCGCGAGTTTGAGCGGCGAACCAAAGTCTCTACCGATTTCCGGCTACAAGGTGAGTTGGACTCGATTCCTGAACCGCACCGCACGTGTATCTATCGAATTGTCCAGGAAGCACTGAACAATTGTGGCCGTCATGCGGCCGCGAGTAACGTGACCATCTCCCTCACTGGGGAGCCGGACTCAATCCGTTTGACGGTCCGCGACGATGGCCGGGGATTCGATTCCGCGAAGAGATCCGAAACCGGACTGGGTCTGATCGGCATCGCTGAACGCGTGCGCGATCTCAATGGAAAACTGAAGGTCGATTCCTCGCCGGGTAACGGCACCCTTCTCGAAGTAGAACTCCCTGTGAAAGAGAGCTTGACGACATGAGTCCCATTCGAGTCTTAATCTGCGACGACCACGGCGTGATGCGCAGGGGTCTGCGCCTGCAATTGGAGCAGCACCCGGATTTCGAGGTGGTTGGCGAAGCGTCGGACGGACGGATCGCGGTGCAACTTGCGGAAACGTTGCGTCCGGATGTCGTTTTGATGGACATTGGCATGCCGAACCTCGACGGCATTCAGGCCACCACCCACATCGCCAAAGCCAATCCGGATGTGGGAATCGTGATTCTCAGCATGTACTCGGACGAAGAGTACCTGCTACGGGCGCTGAATGCCGGAGCCCTGGGATACCTCATGAAGGAGAACGCAGACACGGACCTCGATCGCGCCATCCGGGCCGTGGCGCAGGGGAAGTCCTTCTTCAGCCCCGCCATCCAAACCGCCTTGCGGGAAGACTACATCCGGCAGTTGCGGCAAAAAGGACTCACCGATTCCTACGAACTATTGACGGATCGCGAGAAGGAAGTTCTGCAGTTGTTGGCTGAGGGGAAGGTCAATAAGGAGGTCGCTACGATACTCGATTGCAGCGTGAATACCGTAGCGACCCACCGCATGCATTTGATGCAAAAACTGGACCTGCACAGCTCAGCCGAAATCGTGCTCTACGCCGTACGCAAGCGCCTCGTCACCTGATGCGAGGGGAACTCCCCGTCTTCTGACCGCCTCTGCCCTCAGTGAGCCGGCCCTTGGAAGCCTGCGTTCATACAGGGGCCGATACCGACTGTTTTCGCTACGCCTCACCTATTCAGAGGATCGTCACCAAGCGGCGTTCAGCCGTAACCTGATCTTGAGACCCGGAGAGCTGAATATGAAAGATACGAAATTCCTCGAGTACCGGCGGCTACTGGTGATAGCGGAAAACGATGCCCGGGATCGCTTGGCCCATGAAAGACCTGGCATCAACATCCAGACCCACGGCGACGCCATTGACAACCTGATCGAGGCCTTGGATCGGGAGCAAAGCATTACCACGTCGATGCGCGCGACGGAGGTGTTGCGCAACATCCACGCGGCGTTCGCCCGCATGGCGGATGGATCGTATGGCGAATGCGCGCACTGCGGGGAGTCAATCTCGCCAAAGCGGCTCGCCGCTCTCCCCTGGACCCCGAATTGCATCCGATGCCAGGAGCGGCTCGATGAGCAGCAGCCGGATACCGACCGGCTGTCGGCAGCCTGACCGCTTTGTGAGCGGGCCGCCCGGCCGAAAATCCGCCACCCTCTGCACCGGACAAGAAGTATTGTTTATTAGCGGCCCAGCCGCTCTGATTCGAGGACAAGATGAATCGTGTAAAAGACAAAGTTGCCATCGTCACCGGCGGGGCACTCGGCATTGGCCGCTCCGCCGCCATCCTCCTCGCCCGCGAAGGTGCGCATGTGGCCATCACGGACATCCTGGACGAACCCGGCTTGGCTTTGGCCCAGGAGATCGCGGCCGCCGGGGGGAGCGCATCGTTCTGGCACTTGAACGTCGCCAGTGAAGCCGCCGTGGCCGAGGTGTTTCGTGCCGTACACGAGCGGTTCGGCGGCATTGATGTGCTGGTGAATAACGCCGGCATCGCCGGCGTCAACAAGCCGACGCACGAGGTGACGGAAGAGGAATGGGATCACCTGATGGCCGTCAACGTCAAGGGCGTGTTCTTCTGTACGAAGCACGCGATCTCCTACATGAAGACCCGCGGAGCCGGCAGCATCATCAACCTGTCGTCGATCTACGGAATCGTGGGCGCGGCGGATCTGCCGCCGTACCATGCCTCCAAAGGCGCCGTCCGCCTGATGAGCAAGAACGATGCCTTGCTCTACGCCGCTGACCGCATCCGCGTGAACTCGATTCACCCCGGCTTCATCTGGACCCCACTCGTGGAGACGTTCGCTCAGCAGCAGGGAGACGTCGCGGAGATTCGACGGTTACTCGACGCCAGGCATCCCATTGGACACGTGGGAGAGCCGGACGATATCGGCTGGGGCGTCGTCTATCTTGCCTCCGACGAAGCGAAGTTCCTCACCGGTAGCGAACTCATCATTGATGGCGGTTACACGGCCCAGTAACACTGTTGGCAAAGCCTCACGCTGGTATGAGCCCGCGTTACCCGCCGAGTCGCTCCTTGAGCGGTGGGTAACGCGGATCCGTCGGCGCCTGCCGGGGATGCTCCCCCTCAGACTTTTACTGCACTGTGGCCGGCCCCCCGTCGCCCGCCAGCAGCAACTGAAACGCCAGCAAGATCATCCGTCGCACAAACGCTTCGTCCTCCGCATCGGCCACATCGCCCGGCGCCAGCGGCGTTTCCGCCATTACATCCGGTACCCGAAATCGTTTGCCGCCCTGCCCGTCATCCACCACCGTGAAATGGAAAAAAGGCAATTCCCTATCGTCGAGCGCCGCGGTGAACACCGCCATCCCGTCCGGACCGCCCGCAAAAGGCCGCTTCGACAAACCCGGAATGTCGTAGTCTTTCGTTCCGCTGAACCGCCCCCAGCCGATCCAGCTGCAGTCCCCATGCACCGGATGCACCAGCGTCTCCTTCGGCAGCACCAGGATTCCGGCCTCATGCGGCAACTGTAACTGCGTGAAGTCGAAATCGCCCGTGGGTTCTGCCCGCAGCGCACTCTCCGCCAACTCCCTTTTCACGAAGATCATCGGCATCCCCTGCGCCACCATCTCGCAGATCGGGCGATAGCACACCGGAAATGCCGCCGGCAACAGCTCCGTCACCAGCGTCCCATCCACCAGCTCGGCAGTGAACATAAGCAGTGCCGATAGTTTCTTCGTCGACGTGTAGCGCGCGTTCGGCGCCCCCGCCTTTGGCTCGAACAGGCGCAATACCTTCGGCTTCGCCTGGCAGTCCCTCACGATCTGGTTGATCATCGACATTCCTTTTTTTCCTCCTGAACACCTGGGTCAATCCGTGGGCAAACGAAGTGTGGAATCTCGGCCGCAAGGACCTTCAGAATCCGCATTCCGGAAAGCATGACGGCCGTTTGAAACCGGCTCAACACGTTGCCTTCCGGTTGTCATCGCGATTGCAGCATAGCAGGCGCACCCCGCATCCCCCACCTGCGCAAAGCACCGAAGTCACCAAGGAATCAAAGACTTACGCCGGCGAAAATTTTTGTGACTCACCTTCCGCGCACCTCCTGTTTTCCCGGCTCCCGCCGTTCGAGCCAGGCCAAATGAACGGATCCATCCGGACCCAACGCCGCACCAGGCGCGGGGATGGCGTGTCGACGGCGCCGGTTCGCCATATGATGAAGCCTGCATGATCAGGCTTTGGATCTCGCGCAACTCCAGCCTTCCGATTCGCGAGCAGTTGAGTGCGCAATTGCTGCTCGGCATCCTGAGCCGCAAGCTTGCGCCGGGCGAAAAGCTGCCCAGCGTGCGTGAACTGGCCCGCCGGCTGAAGATTCACGCCAATACGGTGTTGGCGGTGTATCGGGACCTCGCTCAGCGAGGCTGGGTACGCGCTCAAGGTGGGAACGGGGTCTTCGTGCGCGAGTTCAAATGGACGGCGGGCAAGGGCGGGCTCGATGAACTGGTACGGAGTTGGGTGGAGGATGCGCATACACTCGGCTACTCGCTGGCCGACGTTCAGGGCGCGCTTGAGCGCATGCGGCCCGCCGGATTCGTCGTGATGGATCCGGATTTGGAACTGGCGCGGATTCTCGCCGCCGAGGCCAGTGAGGCGATGGGGCATCCGGTGGGCTTTTCGTCGCTCGAGAATCCGCCGGCGGGCGCCCTGATCCTGGCGCAAGCCGGCCAAGCCGACCACGTGGCGAGGGCCGTCGGCGACCGTCCGTTTCGCGTGATCCACCTGAAGTCGATGCAGGAGGTGCTGGCTGGCCGGCAACGGCCTCCCTTTCCGATCCTCATTGGTGTGGTTTCCCGTTCGCCACAGGTCCGCGAGTGGGCGGGCACCCTGCTTTCGTCGCTGGGCTTCGACGCCGCCGGCGTACTGCTGAGGGACCCGGCCGTGCCATCGTTTGCCGAGGGGCTCTCCATGTGCGCCGTCATCGCCAGCGATGTCGTCGCGGCCGTTGACCTCCCTGCTCCGTTGCGGCCCATGGTCTTACGGTTGCTGTCCGAGGAGTCACTCGCCGAGCTTCGTGCGTTCGTGGCCGGTTGATTGTGACAGCGGGAGAAAGTGTCACAGGCCGACGCCCGCCGCCAGCCTGACGGCGTTAACGTCAGGCATGCGTACACTGTTGCTGGTCTTTCTCGTCAGTCGGGCTTGGGCAGCCGAGCCGGTCTCCTGGGCTCGCTCGCCCGAAGCCTTCGTCGGCAGTCTGGTCACCGTTCAACTGAACACGGGCACGCGCATCGCAGGCCATTGGACGTCGGTGACGCTGGACGAATTCACCATGAAGGTGGAGCAAACCTCCAACAAGAAGGCGATCCGCAAGGGGCTGCGCACGATCCCGCGGTCGGCGATCAGCGAAGTGCGGGTAGCGCCTCGGCGTGTCACGGGACGCCACTTCGGTCGCGCGGCGGGGTTCACAGTGGGTTTCATGTTTCTTTATCCGCTGGCCACAAAGGCTTCGTCCTACGCGGTTCTCGCCTTGCCGGTCGCCACGGCCATTGTAGGGAACGCGCTGGGCCAAGCCTATGACGAGCGCAGCGGCCCGGTGGTGTTCGTGGATTGATGCCGGCTGAGATCAGCAGCCGCCGGCCAAGCTGTCCGCCTCGCAAACCTAGGCGAGCACCTTCCGTACCACTTCACCGCGGACGCCGGTGAGACGCTGGTTCATGCCGCTGTAGAACCAGCTCAGCCGCGTGTGGTCGAAGCCGAGCAGGTGCAAGACGGTCGCGTGCAGGTCCGAGACGTGCACCCGGTCCTCCACCGCCGCGAAGCCCAGTTCGTCGGTGGCGCCGATGGCTTGGCCGCCCTTCACGCCAGCGCCGGCGAGCCACATCGAGAAGCCGTGCCAGTCATGGTCGCGGCCCGGTTTGCCGACACCTTCGCTGGTCGGCGTCCGTCCGAATTCGCCGCCCCAGATCAGCAACGTCTCGTCCCAAAGGCCGGTCGCCTTCAGGTCCTCCATCAGGGCCGCAATCGGCTGATCGGTCTCCTTGGCGTGCAGGCGATGATTCGTGATGCAGTCGTTGTGGCCGTCCCAGGTGTCTTCGATGTGCCCGCCACCCGAGTAAAGCTGAACAAAGCGCACGCCCTTCTCGAGCAGCCTCCGCGTGATGAGGCACTTCTTGCCGAAGTCGGCGGTGATCGCTTCATCGAGCCCGTAACGCCGGCGCGTCTCCGCGGACTCCTTTGTCAGGTCTACCGTCGAAGCCGCTTCCGTCTGCATCCGGTAAGCCAGCTCGTAGGACTGAATGCGTGCCGAAAGCTCCGTGTCGTCGGGATACTTGGCGCGGTGCTGTTCGTTCAGTTCTTTGAGTAAGCCCAGCGAACGGCGCTGCGTGCGGTCGTCCACCGGGGGGCGCAGGTCGAGCAATGGGGCGCCGGACGCGCGAAAGAGCGTGCCTTGGTAGGCGGCTGGCATGTAACCGGCGGTCCAGTTGGACGCGCTGCCGATCGGCCCGCCGCGCGGGTCGGTCATCACCACGAATGCGGGCAGGCTCTCGTTCTCCGCGCCCAGCCCGTAGGTCACCCAGGCGCCCATGCTGGGCTTGCCAAGAAAGATGCTGCCGGTGTTCATCTGCAGGCAGCCCGACGCGTGCGCCGCCGTGTCGGTATACATCGAGCGGATGACACACAAGTCGTCCGCAAAGCGCGCCGTGTGCGGGAACAGGTCGCTGATCTCGAGGCCGCTTTTGCCGCGCGGCGCAAAGGCAAACGGCGATTGCATCAGGTAGCCTACCGGCCGTCCGTTCGAGCCCACGGCGAGTTCGCCGTTGTAGGCCTGCCCGTTCCGCTTCGTCAGTTCCGGCTTGGGGTCGAAGGTATCCACCTGGCTGGGCGCGCCGTTCATAAACAGAAACACGGCCCGCTTAGCCTTGGCCGGAAAGTGCGGCGCACGCGAGGCCGCTTCCACCTTCCAGAAGCTGTCCTGCGTCAGCAGGTGCGTCAAAGCGACGCCGGCGAAACCGCCGCCGGTCTGCCAAAGAAAATCGCGCCGGGTCTTGTTAATTGGCATAGGCGAACTCATTCAGGTTGAAGATCACGCGGCAAAGCTCTTCGAGCGTTTGCTCCTTCAGAAACACAGCCAGCGACGCCTGCTCGGCCGCGGTGGGTGCGCGGGCCAGGGTCAACCGGAAGGCCAGGTCCACTTGCGCCGCTGGATCCGGCCCGGCTTCGCGCCGCAGTCGCTCCGCCAGAGCTCGTGCCTGCCGGTTGACGAATGCGCCGTTGAACAGTTGCAGGGCTTGCGGCGCCACCGAAGTCGTCTGCCGCTGAGCCGCCGAGCGCGTCGTATCGCAAAGGTCAAGAACTTCCATCAGCGGCACCATCAAGGACCGTTTCACGACGAGATAAATCGCCCGCCGCGAAGCCTTCGCTTCGTCGAACGGCTCCCAGATCTTGTCCAAATCGCTTGACCCCTCCAGTGCCTCCTTCTGAATCTCCGGGTACACCTGGGGCCCGTACATCTGCCGGTTCAGCTTGCCGCTGGCCGCCAGCATGCTGTCGAGCAGCGCCTCGGCTTCCAGCCGCCGGTAAGGGACGCGCCACAGCAGCCGGTTCTCGGGATCTTCCGCCGCATACTTGGCGTTCGACGTCTTAGCCATCCGGTAGGCGTTGCTGGTCAGGATCAGCGTGTGCAGCTTCTTCAAGGACCATCCGTTGTCCATGAACCACACCGCCAGCCAGTCCAGCAGTTCGGGATGGGTGGGCGCGGCGCCCATCACGCCGAAGTCGCTCGGCGTGCGCACCAAGCCTTCGCCGAAGTGCCATTGCCACACGCGGTTCACGATCACTCGCGCCGTGAGTGGATTCTGAGGCTGCGTCATCCAGTTCGCCAGGGCGAGCCGCCGGCCGCTCGATCGCTCCGTGGCCACCGGCGGCACGAAGCCCGCCGCCAACAGCGTTGGCGCCATGGGCGAAACTTCCGGCCCAGGCGAGGTCGCCTTGCCGCGAATCAGGATGTGCGTGGCGCGGGGCGTGGGCGAATGCTCCTGCAGAAAGTAGCCGCGTTCGAGGTCCGGCGTTTCGCGCTTCAATTCGGCCACCTGCGCCTCCACGGGCAGCAGTTTCAACTCGGCGTCCAGGGCTTTGGTGTGGTCGCGGACGAGCTTCTTCTGGGCCTCGCTGCGTTCCTTATTGGTTAACCGGAAGGCGGCCAAGGCCTCTGCCGGCAGCCCGCTCCTGCCGCTCTCGAGCCACTCGCGCCGCGCGCCTTCGCGTAACTCGGCGATCTTCTTCTCGCGGGCATTGAAGCGATCAACCTCGGGCCAGCGGCCCACCGGCCGGTCGAGTTCCGTGCGCCCATCGCGCGGCCGCTCGAGCCCGTTGAAGACGGCCACCATGCTGTAGTAGTCGCGTGTCAGCAGCGGTTCGAACTTGTGATTGTGGCAGCGCGCGCAGCCCAGGGTCAGGCCGAGAAAGGCCTGCGAAGTGGTGCTGACGATGTCGTCGAGTTGGTCAAAACGGTCCTCGGCGGGGTCGGCCGGTTCGTCGTCCCACGGACCCAGGCGATGGTAGCCGGTGGCGATCATCGTTTCGGCATCGGCGTCCGGCAGCTCATCTCCCGCCAACTGCTCGGTGAGAAACCGGTTGAACGGCTTGTCCTGGTTGAACGCCCGGATCACGTAGTCGCGATACTTGTAGACCATCGGTTTCAGAGCATCCCGCTCGTAGCCATTGGTGTCCCCATAGCGGACCACGTCGAGCCAATGCCGCGCCCAGCGCTCGCCGTATTCCGGCCTCGCCAGCAGCTTACCGATCTCGGCATCGAAGTCGCCCGCGAAAGCCTGCTGCTCGGCCACGGTCGGTGGCAGGCCGACGAGATCCAGGTAGAGGCGACGCAGCAGGTCTCCCGAAGCCGCCGCCGGGTTCGGCTGCCATCCGCGCGCTTCAAGCTTTGCCAGGACAAAAGCATCGATGGGTGTGCGTACCCAGGCACGATTCCTGATGGCGGGCACCGACGGGGCAACCGGCGTTTGGAAAGCCCAATGCTTTGCCCGCGGATCCGCTTTAGTTTCGACGACCGTTTCCGAGCCCGGCCACACGGCGCCTTCGTCGATCCAGCGCTTGAGTAGGCCGACTTCTTCACCCGTCAGCCGCGGGCCCTTGGGCGGCATGATGAGCTTCGGATCGACGCCGGAAACGTAGCGGATCAGCAGGCTGCGGTTGCTTTGGCCCGGCTCGATGGCGGCAACGCCACTCTCGCCGCCGGTGAGCAGGCTGGCGCGCTGGTCGAGCCGTAGGTGGCTCATCTGCAGCGCCGCGCCATGGCAACCATAACAGCGGCGCTTCAGCAGCGGCTGAACTTCGCGTGCATAATCAACCGCCGCGAAGGCGTAGGCCGAGAGTAACGCGACGCAAAACAGGAGGCGCATGCTGAACGAATCATACAATGGGCCGCACGCGGGCCACATCGGGGGGCAGCTGGTGTCTAGCGGTCTTCTTCCATGGAAATTCGCAGCGCCTTCAGGAACTTCGCATCCTGCGAGGTCCATTTCACGGTGCCGGCCGATTCGAAGGTGGTTCGTTCGTTGGGTTCAGAAATTTCTTCGTCACCGTCGGCATCGCCGTCTCCGTCGCGCTTGTTGAAGCCGATGGTGGCTTCGAGAACCAGGAAGACGTCATAGCCCGAGCGCTTGATGTCACCGATGGCACTGGCGATGCGGTCCGATTCGGACAGCGATTCATTGATCGCATTGCCCAGTTCCTGCATTAGCTCTTTGAGGCGATCGTCCAAGTTCGGTTCCTTTCCACTGCCCAGGCGCTACCCCTGGCCGCCTTCTTTTCCTCGTCTGTTTTCAGGCTATCACCTATTCCTGTGGATGCGCGCACCTTCACCCAGGCTTCATCCAAGTTATCGGCGGAGACTCTGATAGCATGAGAGCAGCCAATTATGTGGACCCTGGTGAAGCAATTCGCGGGCACCGTCATCCCGGGTGTCCTCAAGCCGCTCCGCGTAATGTGGAACGAGATGATCGGCTTTGTTTTCATCGTGTTCGCGGTGATGATCATGGGCTCCACGGTGCGGAAATGGGGCGAGTTCGATGGCTCCGCGGGCTCGATTGGGCTTTTCGCCGCCTCAGTCTTTTTCTTTCTGGTGATGATGGGCTACGGTCTCTACTCCTTCTTCCGCGCCCGCAAAATTAACCGCACGAAATGAAGTCCGGCCCCCCTCAACCCGGCGAATTCCCCTACACCCGAGGCATCCACGCGGAGATGTACCGCTCCCGCCTCTGGACGATGCGTCAGTACGCCGGGTTTGGCACCGCCCAAGAGGCGAACCAGCGCTATCGCTATCTGCTTTCACAAGGCACCACCGGCCTCTCCGTCGCCTTCGACCTGCCCACCCAGATGGGTTACGACCCGGACCATACAATGGCCGCGGGCGAAGTAGGTCGCGTTGGTGTCTCGATCTCCTCCCTGGCCGACATGGAAGTCCTGTTTAACGGCATCGAGCTCGACAAGGTCTCCACCTCGATGACCATCAACTCGACGGCGGCGATTCTACTTTCGCTCTACGTCCAGGTAGCCCGCCGCCAAGGTGCCGACCCCAAAAAGCTCTCCGGCACCATCCAGAACGACATTCTGAAGGAGTACATCGCGCGTGGCACCTACATCTACCCGCCCCGCCACGCGATGCGCATCATCACGGACACCTTTGCCTGGGCGGGAAGTGAGGTGCCCGAATGGAACACCATCTCCATCTCCGGGTATCACATTCGCGAAGCGGGATCGACCGCGGTTCAGGAAGTCGCCTTCACGCTGGCGAATGGCATCGCTTACATTCAGGCCGCTATCGATGCCGGCCTGCCGGTGGACACCTTTGCGCCGCGCCTCTCGTTCTTCTTCAACGCCCACAATGACTTCTTCGAGGAGATCGCCAAGTTCCGCGCCGCTCGCCGCCTCTATGCCCACCTGATGCGCGACCGCTTCGGCGCCGTCAATCCGAAGAGTCAGCAACTGCGCTTTCACACGCAGACCTCCGGAGCCACGCTCACCGCACAGCAGCCCGACAACAATGTCGTCCGCGTGGCGCTGCAAGCGCTGGCCGCCGTTCTGGGCGGAACGCAGTCGCTGCATACGAATTCCCGCGACGAGGCCCTCTCCCTGCCCACGGCCGACAGTGCGCTCCTGGCGTTGCGGACCCAGCAAGTCATCGCCTATGAAAGCGGCGTTTCCCGTCAGCCCGATCCGCTGGGCGGCAGCGAATACGTTGAACGCCTGACGGATGAGATCGAAGCCGGCGTCCGCACGTATCTGGAGCGCATCGATGCTCTGGGCGGCGCCATCGCCGCCATTGAGCAAGGATACATTCAGCGCGAGATCCAGAACGCCGCCTATGACGACCAACGCGGCGTCGAAGCCGGCAGCAAGGTGATCGTGGGCGTGAACAAGTTCGCCCAACAGCAATCGGCCTCAATCCCGATCTTCAAGCTGGATCCGACGCTCGAACAGCAGCAGATTGAGCGCCTTCGCGAAGTCCGCGCCAGCCGCAGCGCCAGCGAAGTCTCGATGCGGCTGGATGCCCTGGAGCAGGCCGCTCGCGGGACAGACAACCTGCTGCCCCACATCCTGGCCGCCACCGAAGTCTACGCCACCGTCGGCGAAATCTCTGATCGGCTACGCCGGGTCTTCGGCGAATACACCGAAACTTTGGTTTAGGGCTACAATTGCCGGCCGGACGCCTGCTCGGTGAAGACGGCTTCACCCGCCAAATTCACCCGGCCCCAGCGCAGGCCCAACTGAACTTCACCCCAGCCGCCACGAAACGGACGGGCGGCCTGGTAGCGCGGCTGCACGGCGAACCGCCCTTGGCGATCAATGTAGCCCCACCGGCCGTACCATTTGACGCTCGCCACTCCTTCGCTGAAGTCGCCGACTTCGTCATAGACGGGATTCATGACATAGTCGCCCTCCATGTCGATGAAGCCCCATTTCTCCACCAGCTTTGCGGCCGCCAAGCCTTCGACGAAAGGGCGTGCCGCAGCGAAACCCGGGTGGATCACCGGCGCGCCGCTCTCGTCGACGTAGCCCCAGTTGCCGCCGAAATCAAGCGGCGTCAGGAACAGCGGCTTCAACGCGCTCATCGCTCCGCTTTGCCGCAATCGGCCATAGGCTTCGTTGATGCGCTTCAGTTGACGCTCGGCCCGCTGCCGCAAACGGTCATTCTCGTGCTGGAAACGGTCCGGATGCCAGACCTTTACCAGATCGACATAGGCCGCTTTGATGTCCTCGGCCATGGCCCCAGGGGCCAAATCGAGCACAGCATAGGAACTGGAGAGGTCTTCCGGCATACCAAAAGAGGTTCATCGGCCGCCGGAGAGCGACTCTTTAGCGAAAGGCTACCAGCCTTTGACCACGTCTACCTGCGGCAGGGCGGCCTTCAGCTTCTTGATGCCTTCGTCAGTCACCTTTGTTTGCCACACATAGAGACTCTTGAGCGCCGTCAGGCCCTTCAAATGGTCCAGCCCGGCGTCCGAGACGGCGGTGCCGTACACGTTCAGGTAGGTAAGCTTTTTGAGGTCCTTGAGGTAAACCAGACCCTTGTCGGTAATCTTGGTGCCTTCCAGGTGCAGCATCGTGAGCTCGGTGAGCCCCTTCAAGTGCGCCAGACCGGCATCGGTGACCGACGTGCGGCCCAAATGCACCGTAACCACGTTCTTCAATTGCGCCACGGGCGCGACATGCTCGTCCTTGATCGCCGCGCCCTGCAGATAGAAGCTCACGTCGAGGCGTGGATCTTCCTGGGCGACCGGCCGGACACTGCCGCCCGCCTTCTCAATCGCCGCAATGGCTTTGGCGTCCGGGGTCGCTGCCGCTGGCGGCGTCTTCGCCGCGGGAGTTGTCTTGGCGGCAGGCGCGGCCTTTACCGGGGCCGCCTTCGCCGCTGGTTCAGTTTTCTTTGCTTGCCACATCATGGTGTTGAATAGTCTATCAATGCTGGAGCAGAAAGGCTGGCCAATTCTGGACACGCCAATGCCCGCCGGCAGACCTCGGCATGACGCGCCGGCTTGTCGTGCCGCCATTTGCGCCGGGTCTCTTCATCCAATTGCGGCAACAGATCGAAGGTGATGTTCGCCGGCTGATAGTGGCGGGGATCGGCGTTGGCGATGTAGTGCGCCAATGAGCCCAGAGCCGTCTCGCGCGGCATCGCTTGCGGAGCTTCGCCGCGCGCCACCGCTGCCGCGAAGCGTCCGGCCATCAGACCCGTCGCAATGGACTCGACATAGCCCTCGACCCCCGAGATCTGCCCCGCAAACAGCACCCGTCCGTTCGTCTTCAATTGCAGCGTCTGGTTCAACAACGTCGGCCCGTTGATGTAGGTATTGCGATGAATCTGTCCGTAGCGCAGAAACTCGGCCTGCTCCAACCCGGGAATCATGCGTAAGATGCGCTTCTGCTCGCCAAAACGTAAGTGGTTCTGAAAACCGACTAAGTTATAACTGTCGGCGCGCGCGTTCTCCTGACGTAACTGCACGACGGCATAGGGGCGCCGGCCCGTGCGTGGATCGGTCAACCCCATCGGCTTCATCGGACCGAAACGCAGCGTTTCGCGGCCTCGCCGGGCCAAGACTTCAATGGGCAGGCAGGCTTCGAAAAAGGGCGTGCCAGGAGCATCAGCCGGGATGTGGGCCGGCACCGCGGCGCCGCCCATCAACGCATCCAGAAATGCTTCGTACTGAGCCTGATCGAAGGGGCAGTTCAGGTAGTCGTCAGTCCCGTCGAGCGACTTGCCATAGCGCGATGCGGCGAAGGCAACGGTGCGGTCTACCGTGTCGGCGTCGACAATCGGCGAAATTGCGTCGTAGAAGTACAGACGGTCCGAACCGGTCAGCCTGGCGATCTCCTCCGCGAAGTCGCCGGACGTCAGGGGACCGGTGGCGATGATCGTGATGCCGTCCTCGGGAATCGCGCGCAACTCTTCGCGGCGCAGCGTAATCAAAGGCTCGGCCTCAATTCGGCGCGTGACTTCCTCGGCGAAACCGACGCGATCGACCGTGAGCGCCTGCCCGCCTGGCACGCGCGCCACCTGTGCACATTCGAGCAGCAAGGACTTGAGCCGCCGCAGCTCTTCTTTCAATAGCCACGGCGCCGTATTCTCTGACTCACTCTTGAGGGAGTTCGAGCAAACGAGTTCGGCGAGGCGGTCCGTCTGATGCGCGTCCGTGGTGCGGATGGGCCGCATCTCGTAGAGGGTACAGGCTAGGCCTTGGCGCGCCAATTGCCAGGCGGCTTCGGTGCCGGCCAATCCGGCGCCAATTATGTGCAGTGGAGTCAATCTACTATCAGTTTAGGCCTTCATGCACGATCCGATTCGCTACACCCTCAGCTTCCCCGAAGCTCAGAACCACTACGTCGAAGTCGACGCCGTGATTCCCGCCACGGGCGGCACCGTAGAACTCTTCATGGCCGTCTGGACCCCCGGCAGCTACCTCATCCGGGAACATGCCCAGCACGTCGAAGGCTTCGATGCCTTCGGCCTGGCGTGGCACAAAAGCCGCAAGAACCGCTGGCGGATTCAGGTGCCCGCGGGCGAAACGTCGATCCACGTCCACTATCGCGTCTACGCCCGGACGATGGGCGTACAGAGCAACTGGGTGGATTCCAGCTTCGCTCTGTTGAACGGCGCGTCGACCTTTCTCACGCTGGTGGAAGCGGTGAGGCGGCCCCACGAAGTCAGCATCGAATTGCCCGGCCCTTGGCGCTCCGTCCATACCGGCCTGGAACAACTGGGGCCGCGAACCTATCGCGCCGCCGACTACGACACGCTGGTGGACTGCCCCATCTACGCCGGCTCGCCGCAGGTGTACGAGTTTGAGGCCGCCGCGCGCAAGCACTACCTGGTGAACGAAGGCGAAGGCGGCGTCTGGGATGGTCCGGAATCCGTTCGGGCCGTGGAACGGATCGTGCGCGAGTATCACCGGATGATGGGGATCGTTCCCTATAACCGGTACTTGTTTCTCAATCTCCTGCTCGAAACCGGCGGCGGCTTGGAGCACCAGAACTCCACCGTTCTGTTTGCCTCCCGCTGGGCCTGGAGAAATACGGAGGAGCCGGCGCTCGACGCGCCCCCACCGCGCAAACCGAATCGCAGCAACTGGCTCGATCTGGTAAGCCACGAGTACTTCCATTTATGGAACGTCAAGCGCCTGCGTCCCCTTGAGCTGGGACCTTTCGATTACGAAAACGAGAACTATACGCGAACGCTATGGGTGGCGGAAGGCATCACCACTTACTACGGTCCGTTGGCGGTGAAGCGAGCCCGGCTGATCGATCGCGGCACTTACTTGAAGTTCCTCTCACGCGAGATTACGCAGTTGCAGACCACTCCCGGGCGCTTGATTCAGCCGCTTGAGACCTCATCCTACGATGCCTGGATCAAGCTCTATCGCCAGAACGAGAACTCCACGAATACGCTAATCAGCTACTACACGAAGGGTGCGGTGATCGCCTGGCTGATCGACGCTCGCATTCAACGGCTCACCGCCGGAGCGAAGTCTCTCGACGATGCGATGCGTTTGGCCTACAGCCGTCATTCGCACCAGCGGGGCTACACTTCCGCGGAATTCCGGCAGTTAGTCAGTGAAGTGGCGGGCCACGACTTATCGAGCTGGTTCCAGGAGATTCTCGAGACCACGGGCGAGCTCGACTACTCCGAAGCCCTCGACTGGTTCGGGCTGCGTTTCGCCGAAACGCCGGCCAGTAGCAAAGCCGAGCTAGGCGCGAAGACGAAGAACGACGCCGGTCGCCTGCTCGTTACCGTGGTCCCTCGCGGCACCCCGGCCTTCGCCGCAGGGCTGAATGCCGACGACGAGATCCTGGCGATCAACGGCTTCCGCGTGCGCGCCGACGGGCTCGCGGCCCGCCTCGGCGGCTACGCTCCCGGCGATCGCGTCGAGTTTCTGGTCGCCCGCCGGGATCAGTTACTCACGCTTCAGGTGACGCTGGCCGCGGAACCGCGAAAGGTCTGGCTGTTGGAGCCAGTGCCGCAGCCCACACCCCAGCAGGAAGCGCGCCTCGCCGCCTGGTTGCGAGACTAAGTTAGAACGAGAAAGGCAGACCGGCATTCACCCGACGGAACACTCAGGACTGAGTTTCCTCCGGCGCACGCGAAGCGATGTAGCGCTCATTGGTGAGGTTCTTCACAGAAAAGTAGGGCGTACTTCGAAGACTTCGCGGCCCAGGTAAGAGTCGGCGCTAAAGTTTGTACAGCGGTGCGCACTTGGCTCCCCGCTGAATTCTACGTGATACATTTCACAAATGCGGTTCTTGCTGTTAACCACTTTGCCGGTTCTTTGGGCAGCACTTTGGGCGGCCGATCCGTCCGGGATGAACCTCCGGCTGCGCTCGCGCACCGAAGCCTTTCGGGCGAGCGGACAGTGGCAGGAAGTCCATTTTGACCATGCACTTCACCCGAAGCAGACGGCGATCGTCATCTGCGACATGTGGGACAAGCACTGGTGCCGCGGCGCCACGGACCGCGTGAACCAACTAGCCGTCAAGATGAATCCCGTACTGGAAGCGGCGCGCAAACGCGGCATCACCATCGTGCATGCGCCCTCTGACACCATGCAGTCCTACACGAGCCATCCGGCGCGGCTCGCTATCAAGCGCTTCCCGCAGCGGGCTCCGCCTCAGCCCCTCGACCTCGCCGACCCCAAGCTGCCCATCGACGACGCCCGCGGAGGCTGCGATACCGGCGACAAGCAGTACAAGGCCTGGAGCCGTCAGCACTCCGGTCTGCGCATCGACGACCGTGACTTTATCTCTGACAACGGACCCGAGATCTACAACATGCTGCGCGCGCTCGGCATCCGGAACATTGTCATCATGGGCGTCCACACCAACATGTGCGTCCTGAACCGGACTTTCGCGATCAAGCAAATGACGAAATGGGGCATCCCCTGCATCCTGGTGCGCGACCTGACGGACGCCATGTACGATCCGGAGGACGCGCCGAGGGTGACGCACCAGGCAGGCACTGAGCTCGTCATTCAACACATTGAGAAATACTGGGCGCCCACCGTGTTGTCCAAAGACCTGCTCGCCGCGCTTCAGTAAGTTCTACCTTTTAGTCTGAATGGGAACCGGGAGGCTCATCCATGTGGAATGACATCGACCTGCAGCATTACGTCGAACAGGAACTGGAATGGGAGCCGAGCGTTCATAAGCGCCAGATCGGCGTCACCGTGAAGGACGGCGCCGTTCACCTCGATGGCCACGTGGACAGCTACTGGGAAAAGCGCGTCGCCGAAAACGCCGCCTGGCGAATCGCCCACATCCGCGGCGTTGCGAACGAGATTCGCGTGGAGCTTCCCTTCGCCGCCCAGCGTGATGACGATGACCTGGCCCTCGCCGCCATGGGCATCCTGGAAGCAAACTGCCTGGTCCCAAATTCGGTGGAGGTGCAGGTCTCGCAAGGCTGCCTCTCTTTGGTGGGCAACGTGGACCAGCACCATCAGCGGGAGGCGGCCGAGCAGGCACTTTTGCCGCTGAAAGGTCTGCGCGGTTTGAAGAATGAAATCGTCGTTTCCGGTGCCCATCTGGCCGACGTGAAGGCTGGCATTGAAGCCGCCCTCAAACGCAGCGCCCTGGTGGATTCGGGCCGGATCAAGGTCCACGTGGCGCACGACATCATCAGCTTGCGCGGTACTGCCCGCACACGTGACGAGCATCAGGCCGCGTTGCATGCGGCTTGGTCCGCACCCGGCGCCTCCAAGGTGGAAGACCACATCGCAATCGGCTAGACAGCTCATGCTGTAATGAAAGTTGATACATCTTTCCCGTCGTACAGTGCTGGCCACGGCCGCCAGCGGACTGACTTTCGCGCAGTCAGATCTCTCCACTTTCGAAGCTGAGGTCCTTCAGCGCAGTGACCGGGCCCTCGATGCCTGGTTCGTCCATCAGAACACTGACCCCAAGTCCCGTCACTATGGCGGTTACGCCGACGCCGATGGCTTTTACAATGGCGGATCGGTCGCGAACTCCTTCGACTTGCTGGTCTCCTGTTATCTGCACCCCCGCTCCCGGCACCATCGCAGCAAACTGATTCTGGAACGGATGCGCCTGTGCGAACACTTCCTCCGCACGCACACCAGCCCTGAAGGCAACATCGACCTCTGGATCACCAACTTCAATTCGCCGCCCGATACCGCTTTCGCCGTGCACTCCGCGGCCCGGGCGATGCTCCTGGCCCGCCGGCGCAATGCGCCCGAACTTACCGCCCTGGTTGAACCGTTTCTGCGCCGCGCCATGCCCGGGCTGCTCAACGGCGGGATTCACACGCCGAATCACCGCTGGGAGATGTGCGCCGGGCTCGCCTCACTCAATGAATTGTTTCCGGATCCGGCACTCGTCAAGCGAATTGATCAATGGCTCGCCGAAGGTATCGACATCGACTCCGACGACCAATACACCGAGCGCAGCCCGATCGTCTACAACTCCGTGGTCAACCAGGCGCTGACGCTCGTCGCGCTGAAGCTCAACCGTCCTGAACTGCTGGAGCCCGTGCGCCGCAACATCAACTCCGTGCTCTACCTGCTGCATGGCTCGCCGTCGAACGGCTACGAAGTGGAAACCGGCATCTCCCGGCGGCAGGACTTGAACACGCGAGGCGGTCTGGCGCGCTACTGGCACCCGCTCGCCGTGTTGGCGCAGCGAGACAACAATCCCATCTACCGCGGTCTCGCCCGGCACTACGCCCGCGAAGCCGTCAGCCTGACGCAGATCATGCTGGAGCCCGAGCTCGTGAAGCTGCCAGGCGCTGTTGCCCCGGTGCCCGACAACTACGAAAAGCTCTTTCCGCGCATGGGTGTGGCCCGTATCCGTCGAGGGCTTACCTCAGCGACGATCTTCACCCGGCAGAACCCCACGTTCTTCTCACTGCGCCGTGGCGACGCCGTCATCAACGCCGTACGCTTCGCCACTGGATTCTTCGGCAAGGGCCAGTTCAAGCCCACTGAGTTCGTGCAACGCGATGGTGCTTACGTGCTCACCCAGTCGCTTGAAGGGCCGTATTATCAGCCTTTCTCACCGGGCCGCCGCATCGATATGACCTTTGACGAAACGCGTGAAGAACGGCCCAAGTCCCAGATCTCGAAGCTCACGCAGTCGGCCGAGATTCGCGAAACGCCCCAGGGGTTTTCGCTCCGCCTCCGCGCTCACGGCACCACCGACGTCCCGCTCACCATCGAAATCAACTGCCGGGAAGAGGTCTCGCTTGATGGTGTCGACGAAGTTGCTCCCGACGTCTACCGTCCGCACGCCGGCGCCGGCCGCATCTCCATCAGCCGTGGCGCCCAGGTGATCCGCATTTCGCCGCTAGTTGCTGAACACAAGTGGTATGCTGTGCGCGGCGCCGAAAGCAAGCTCCCCGGACCCAGCATCTTCCTGACGAGCTTCACGCCGTTCGATGTCACGCTGAACTTTGAAACCGCCGGCTAACTGGCCGTCACGCGGCCCATCAGCGGATCGCTGGTCCCCGGCTTGCCGGTCTCCACGCGGCCTGCGAATCGGCGCTCGTAACCCGCCGCGCCGTCAACCGTCGCGCTGAAGTGGTACCAATGGCCGCTCTGCGCAAGCTTCAACACTAGCGATTTCCGGGCTCCCGGCCGCACCGTCAGCGCCTTCACCACCGTGCGGTAACCGTGGTCGGCCAGTTGGACCGTGTAAGTCTTTTCGGCGTGTGTGTTCTTCACCACCACTGCCAAGTCCCCGCGAACAAACTGGCAGGAGATCTCCAACCGCGGATCGGCGGCACTCCCCGCCAACTCACGGAAAAAGCCGTTCGGTCCGCAAACCCGCACTCGGTACTCGCCCTTCGCAAAGCCTTCCAAGGCCCAGGCGTCCGTCAGTTGCGCCCCAGCCGTCACCGCGTAGGCACGAGTCCGCAACGACGCTTTGCCCCGGAAGGTCTCCGGCGTGTAGGCATGAAACGGCGCACCCACCGCGCCTCGCGATTCAAGCACCAGTTCCAGCGACTTACCGTCCGTGCTCAATCGTCCATCGGCGTGCAGTTCATAGGGCAACGCATTCGAAGGTCGTACACCCTTCTCCTGCTGCGGCATCCACGGCGCCGCGAACCGGTCTTTCTGATACTGCGCTAAGTCCGCCGGCCCGCACTTCCGATAGCCGGAGGGCAGACCCTTGAACTGAGCTTTATGGATGCCTTCCAACACCGCATTCATCGGCGGATAGGCGAGCGCGGTGGTTTGGCCGCGGCGGAAGGGCTGAAACGCGGAGGTCATATCGCCGCAGACGGCTCGCCGCCAAGCGCTGATGTTGGTCTCTCTGATCGGCTTGCCCGTCTTATGACTGAGTAACTTCTCCAGGAACTGGAGCACCGACGTGTGATCGAAGACCTGCGAATTGACGAAGCCGCCGCGGCTCCAAGGCGAAGCGATCACCATGGGTACGCGGTAGCCCAGCCCGATCGGCCCGCCGCGCGCTTCCTTCGCCGCCTGCTTGACTAAGTCGGCTTCGAGCGTCACATACTCCACGGCGGCATCGATCCCGGCAGATACTTTGCCTGTCTCCGGATGACGCGGATCAGGAGCGACGAAAGGCGGCACGTGGTCAAAATAACCGTCATTCTCGTCGTAAGTGAGAATAAAGATCGTCTTCTTCCAGACATCTTTGTTCTTCGTGAGAATATTCATCGCTTCGGCCAGATACCACGCCCCATACCAGGGCGAGCCAGGATGGTCAGAGAAGTTCGAGGAGGGCACCAGCCACGAGACCGTGGGTAGCTTACCTGCAGCCACATCGGACCGGAACTGGTGCAGCGGATCGCCCTTGGGCGCCTTCATCTGCCGTGCCACGCCGCCGTCGTCGTAGCGCAACGTCGTCAGTTCACGGTATGCAGGATCGCCGCGATTGTCGGTAAAGGCCTTCTCATGCAGATTGCGTTCCCGTGCGGAAAGCTTGGCCTCCGCCTCGGCCGTCCACGTCTTCCGCTCATCCGCAGAGCGTTCCAGCAGCATCGACTTACTCCGCCGCTCGCGCTGTAGGCGAGGCAATTCCGGCGAGTTGGCAGGTAAAGCCGCGATCCTTTCGTCGAGGGCAGCAATCTCTGGCGGTAGCGTTCGCGGTAACTGCTCGAGATACTCGCGATACGTTTTCGAGAAGCCGACATGATACTGGTCGAACCACTCCAGCGGATTGTCGGTGAAGTTCGCGAGCCAGTTATCCTCGTCGCGATTCAGGCCGGTCGGCAAACTTAACTCGTTCTGATAAACCCGCCAGGAGACCCCGGCCTCCTCCAGCCGCTCCGGAAACGTCTCCCACCGCGCCGTTGACCCATAGGTGACGTCCGAGTTCCGCACATTTGCCGGTGCGCCGTCCTTCTCACGAATGGTACCCGTCCAAAGATACAGACGGTTCGGCGTCGTCCCGGTCAAGGACGAGCAGAAGTTCTGGTCGCATACCGTGAACGCATCGGCCAGCGCATAGTAGAACGGAATGTCATCGCGGTTGTAGTAGCCGAGCGTCAGCGGCATGCCGGCGCAATCCTTGCGGCTGGTGGCTTTGGCGTCCAGCCAGCGGTCATGATTGCCGTGGTTGCGCGCGTCAGTCTGGTCGCGCCAGGAATGCGGCAATGAACCGAGCCACGTCGATTTCGTCTCCTTCAGATTCAAGCGGAAAGGCGCGTAGGTCTCACCGGCAGAATTAGTCTGCAGCCACACCGGTTTCTGATCCGGCAACGTAACGGCGCGGGGATCGTTGAAACCGCGTACGCCCCGCAGGGTGCCGAACGTATGGTCAAAAGACCGGTTCTCCTGCATCAGGATGACGACATGCTCGGCGTCGAGGTAAGTGCTGCCCTCGGCCGGGTCGATCTCAGCTGCGGCTTGAATCGCACCCTTCAGCATCTCGGCCAAAGACGCGCCTCCGGAGAGCAGAGCGGCCTGCCGAAAGAAATCTCGTCGCGAACTCATACTCGCGATTATCGGGCAAAGCGCAAGCAGACCGGGCTGCCCACCGCCACTGGTGCGCCTACCTGGGTCAGCAGACCGGTGGAGGGCTCCACGCGAAACGCAGTCACAACATCAGAGTTCTGCGCCGCCACCAGCATCAGCTTGCCGTCCGGCGAGATCGAGAAGCCGCGCGGCACTTTGCCGCCCGCCGGCGTCTGAGCGACTTGCTTCAGCGTCTTGCCCACACTGAACACGGCGATCGTGTCGGCGCCGCGGTTCGACGAATAGAGGAACTTCCCGTTGGGATGCAGGATGATCTCCGCTGCGGAACTGTTGCCGGTGAAGCCCGGGGGCAGCGCATCCACGGTCTCCGTCAGTTTGTCGCCGTCAAAGACGCTGATGCTGGAGGTAATCTCGTTGAGCACGTAGACGCGGCTCTTGGGCCCGAAAGCCAAGTGCCGCGGGCCGCCGCCCGGGATCGCCTTCAGGCTCGGCCCATCGGTGAGTTTGCCGGTCTTGACGTCGAAGCCATACCGCTTCACCTCGTCGATGCCCAGGTCCGCCACATAGAGCGTCTTGCTGTCGGCGCTGAAGTAAGCCGAATGCGCATGAGGACCCGCCTGTCGCTTCGGGTGCTGACCGTGGCCCGCATGTTGACGGGAATCCACCGCCTCGCTCAACCGGCCATCGGCTTCAATCCGGAAAGTGGCGCAACTGCCGCTGGTAAAGTTCGCCGTTGCCAGCCATTGTCCGGTGGGGTCCACTTGGACGTAAGCCGGATTGATGCCTTTGCTCTTCACCGTATTGAGTAACTTCAACTGGCCGTCTGTGCCGATGGCAAAGGAGCTCAAGTGACCTTCCTCGGTCGCGTTGGTGTTGACATTGACGGAGTAAAGCAACGGTCTAGTCGGGTGTAGGGCCAAAAACGAGGGGTTCTCGGCCTCCACTGCCAACTCGACACTCTTGATGGCGCCGGATTGATCGTCCACCCGCATCCGCTGAATGCCCTTGCTCTTCCCTTCGCGGGTGTAAGTGCCCACATAAACCGTACGGTCTGCCGCCATTGCTGTCATCATCGCCATCGCTAACCAGATACCCTTCACTTTCTAGGCCTCCACTTTCCGTAATTGCGCAATGTAAGCCGGATCGAAGTCAACACCGAGGCCCGGGCCGGTGGGCACGGCCACCATACCGTTCTTCACCCGGAAGTTCGGTGTATACCAGCTTTCGGCCTTCGGCATGGCGCGATGCGGAAACTCCATGCGCTCGCCAATATTCTCCGTGGTTGCGGCGAACTGGAGTAACTTACAAGCTGCCGCGTCGGTCTGCGTATTGTGCGGTACGATCTTCATCCCCACCGCGGCCGCCATTTTCGCCACGCGCGACGCACGAATCAGGCCGCCGCAGTAATTCATATCCGGCTGGATGATATCGACCACCCGCCGCTCGATCATGTCCTGAATCTTCCAGAGCGAATGCTCCTGCTCGCCGCCGGCGACCTCCATGGTCAACGCGTCAGCGACCCTCTTGGTCTCGCTCACTTCCTCCCAGGGGCAAGGCTCCTCGAAGAATTTGACATTCAGGCCCTGTAGCCACTTACCCGTTTCAATCGCCGCCGCCGCATCGTAGCTGCCGTTGGCATCCACGTAAATCGTGGTGCCGTCTCCCATCCGCTTGCGCGCTAACTCGAGCATCTTCTTCGTACGGCCC
>JALHNI010000093.1 GCA_022843605.1 Bryobacter sp. | reverse complement strand
AACGCGAATTCAACATTGACCTGATCACCACCGCGCCCAGCGTGAGCTACAAAGTCACGCTGACCAACGGCAGTCAGATCAACGTCGAGAATCCGTCGCGCTGGCCGGATCCCACGCTCATTGACAAGATTGAAGAGCCGATCATTGACGCCACCGTCATCACCCGCGAAGAGTACATCGGCGACATTCTTCAGTTGCTCGAAGACAAGCGCGGCGTCCAAAAGAAGTTCGAACACATCGGCGGCGGCCGCGTCCTGCTGATGTATGAAATGCCGCTCTGCGAAGTTGTGCTCGACTTCTACGACCGTCTCAAGAGCTGCTCCCGCGGCTACGCCTCGCTCGACTATCAGCTCTCCGGCTTCCGCACTTCGCCCATGGTGAAGCTTGACGTTCTCGTCGCCGGCGAACCCGTGGACGCGCTCTCCATCATCGTCCACCGCGAATACGCGCATGAACGGGGCAAGGCCCTCATCGAACGCCTACGCAAACTGATTCCGCGCCAGATGTTCGAAGTCGCCTTGCAGGCGGCCATTGGCGCCAAAGTCATTGCTCGCGAAACCATTTCGGCCCGCAGCAAGAACGTCCTCGCGAAGTGCTATGGCGGCGACATCTCGCGCAAACGCAAGCTCCTCGAGAAGCAAAAAGAGGGCAAGCGCCGCATGAAGCGCGTCGGCCGCGTCGAGATTCCCCAGGAAGCCTTCCTCGCCGTCCTGAAGGTCAGCCAGGGCTCGAACGACGACTAGTGGATCCCCACGCGCCCCTTCACTGACTCGATCAGCTTCGCCGGGTCATAGCCCACCCCGTCCTTAAACACGGTCTTCACCTTTTCCACATCGGCGATCCGTCGCGAAGGGTCGCCGTCGATCACCACCAGATCCGCCGCCTTCCCCACCGCGATCGACCCGATCCGGTCGTCCATCTTCAAGAGCTTCGCCCCATTCAGCGTCGCGATCTTGATCGCCTCCAGCGGTGTGAACCCGCCCTGCACCAGCAGGATCAGATTGCGCTGGTCGCCAAAGCCGGCCATCGCCGAACCGTTGCCCGTCGGGTCGCACCCGGCCACCAGCAGTCCGCCCGCTTCCACAAAAGCCCGCTCGAAAGCCGCTTCCTTCTGCACGCGCAACCCGCTGAAACGCCGCCCCGCCTCGGGGATCCGGTCGCGCGCTGCCAGATAGTTCAAGGCCGCATGCGGCGCTAACCCGTCGAGAAAGCGCTGCTGCAAGGGTGGAGCCACCTCGAAGACTGCCAGCGTCGACGTAATCGCCACCCGCTTCGCCACCAGTTCCCGGATGATCGTCTGCATCGTCTCGCCCTTGGGGTCCAACTCGGCCAATTGCGCCGCATTCGGACCCGGCATGCATAATCGCTCTGCTTGCCCGGCAAATGCTCCACGTCGGTGATGATGCCGTGCTCCAGATTGTCGATCCCCATCGCCGCCGCCTCGCGGAAGCCCACCGAACAAAGGTGCCCCGTCAATTGCTTGCCTTGGGCATGCGCCGCGTCGATCGCCGCCTTCAGCGCCGCCCGCGAAATGTTCATATAAGCCTTGAACGAATGCGCCCCTTGACTGGCCCAATAGTTCACGAAGGCGCTCGCATCGTCGGGAGTCTTGAGCTCCGGCATCTGCACCGCGAAACTCCCAGGACCCTCCAGATATCCCACGGTGATCAGCATCTTCGGCCCCGGCATCCGTCCGGCGTCGATCATCTTCTTCGTATTGAGATCCGTCGCCGGTTCCAGCGTACCCGCCGTCCGCGCCGTCGTCACACCCGCCGCCAGATACAGTCGCGGAAAGCTAAACGCATGCTCGGTATACAGAGGCACGCCCGGCATCGACGGATAGAACAGGTGCTCGTGCATGCCCACCAGACCGGGGATCACGCTGTGGCCTTTCAGGTCCACCACCAGCGCGCCTTCCGGCACCGCAACTTGCTCCCCCACCGCCGCAATCCGCCCCTGCCTGATGATCACCGTAGAATCCTCCCGCGCCGGTGCGCCCGTGCCGTCGATTACGCGCACATGCGTCAGCGCGATCACGGGAGCGTCATAGGAGATAAACGGCTGAGTCCCCGGCAGGAAGGCGGTCTGGGCGGCAAGGGTGGCGGGAAGCAGCAGGGCACAAAAGAACTGGCGCATCTCTCGATGATAGAGGCATGCCCCCGCGGGCCTAAGGCTGTTTGGGTTTAGCGGCGGCCATCAGTTCCCGCAGCAGGGCGGCGGTGCCTTTGGCGCCCCGGCTGTCCGCGGTGGCCAACGGAGTGCTGCCTCGTGCATCTTTGGCGTCGAGTTTCGCGCCCTTCTCCACCAGATACTTTACGACGTCGTCTCCGGCGCGGGAGGCGGCCAAGTGCAGCGCGGTCATCCCGCGTTCCGTCGTCGCGTTGACGTTGGCTCCGGCCTCGATCAGCGCGCGGATCGCTCCCAATTGAGCATTGGCCAGCTTCGGGAAGAGCTGGTTATTCACGACAAAATTGCCAAACGCGGCGGGTAGCAGCGGCGTTGCGCCGTCCGTGGTCGCCAGGTTCGGATCCGCGCCGCCCTTCAGCAGCGCTCTCACTACATCTTCATTGCCGGTTTCGGCGGCCTCAAAGAGAGGTGTCGCGCCGTCACGGCCGTAGGTGAGGCGGCGCAGAGGATTCGGCACCAGCGAGGGCTTCAGCTGAGCATTCACCGGGGCGCCCTTGGCAATCAGCAGCGTCACCAGTTCGGCCTTGCCGCTGCGGGCGGCCAGGTGCAGAATCGTGGTGCCTTTCGTGTCCGCCGACTTCACGTTCGCTCCAGCCTCGATCAACCGGGTTGCCGCTTCCGCGTGGCCATAGTTGGCTGCGAGAAAGAGCCCGTCGCGCCCATCCGGGTTGGCGGCATTCACCGCCGCGCCGGCCTTCAGCAGTTCCGCTACCGCCGCGGCGTGACCATGGCGGGCGGCCATCATTAGTGCCGTGGACCCGCCTTTTGATCGCACCTCGAGCGGAGCCTTGGCGGCAATCAGGCTGCGCAGAATCTCCACGCGCCCTTCCGCTGCCGCCCACATCAGTGCCGATTGCCCTAGCCGTTGCTCCTGCGGTTCCGCCTTCGCTCCCGCGGCCAGCAGCGCGTCGACGGCCTGCACACTGCCACCGCGGACGGCGGACATGAGCGGCGTTTCGCCGCTCCAGCGAGGGATGTTCACGTCGCTGCCGGCCTTCAACAAACGCGCCACGACGGCACCATGTCCGCGCGAAGCCGCCAAAGTGAGGGGCGTGTCGCCGTTTTCAGTTTTCTTCTTGGGGTCGGCCCCGGCGCTTAGCAGCATCTCCACTACCTCGGCGTGTCCCTCGTGCGCCGCCCAGGAAAGAGCTGTTGTGCCGTCCGGCATCGCGCCGTCTACCGCTGGCTTCTTCGCCAATAGCATCTTCACTTTGGCGGCGTCGCCTTCCCTCGCCGCATGGATCAATTCCAGGCTATATGCCGAAATCGTCGTGAGCAGAATAACCAACAGCGTGCGTGCGGACGTCATCATCTATAAGTAAGATAGTGCAGTTCTGATGAAACGTTACCTATTCTCCGCAATCCTCGCGAGTTCGTTGAGTGCCGCGCAGGCCCCTGCGCCGGTGCCGGGGGACCAGTTTTCGTCTTCTATTCGCCCTTTTCTCACCCGGAACTGCCAGGGTTGCCACAGCGAGAAGAACAAAACCGGTGGCTTGTCGGTACAGCAACTCACATCGGCCGCCTCGCTGACCAGCCACGCTGACGAATGGGAAAACATCCTGCGCAAGGTGAAAACGGGCGAGATGCCTCCGGCTGGCTTCCCGAAACCGACTCCTGCCGCAGCGGCCGCTTTCACCAAATGGGCCGAAACCGAGCTGGACCGCCTGGCCGCGCTCCGTCCCGATCCGGGCCGCGTCACCGTGCACCGTCTCAACCGGACGGAATACAACAATGCCGTTCGCGATCTGTTGGCCGTCGATTTCACCCCCGCCGACGACTTCCCCGCCGACGACGCCGGTTACGGCTTCGACAACATTGCCGACGTCCTGTCGCTGCCGCCGCTGCTGATGGAGAAATACCTGAATGCCGCAGGCAAGGTTTCCAGGCAGGCGCTGGGTATGGTGAAGGTTTCACCCGCCCTCGACAAATACAGCTCCGACAAACGACGTTCGCAGAAGACGCGAATCAGTGACGACCTGCCGTTTGGTTCGCGCGGTGGCCTGATCGTGAAGCATCGCTTTCCGGCCGACGGCGAGTATCTGTTGCGCATCCGTCTCTCTGGCCAATTCGACAAAGCGATGCCCGCTCCTCTACTGGATGTGCGCCTGGACGGTGCCCGGCTGAAGCTGATCGAAACGCCCATCAGTAGCCTGGAAGAAGAGGAAGAGAAGCGCCGCTTTGAGCTGCGTGTGCCGGTGACGGCGGGCCGACACGAGGTCGCGGTGACGTTTCTCGACGAGACCTGGAAGCCTGAAGACGCTCTGCCTAAGCTGCTGAACGTCGATTTCGTCGAGATCGGTGGACCCTTCAATCCGACGCCGAACCTGAATAGCCCCAGCCGCCAGCGCATCTTCTCCTGCAAGTTGCAGACGGAAGCTTGCGCCCAAACAATCCTGACCGGTTTGGCGCGTAGGGCCTACCGTCGCCCCGTGACCGCCGCCGAATCCGCCGCCTTGATGCGTTTCTTCCGTATGGGCCGGCAGGACGGCGGCAATTTCGACGCCGGAATCCAGCTGGCCCTGAAGTCGATGCTGGTGTCTCCCAATTTCCTGTTCCGCCTGGAGCGCGCCGGTTTACCGACGAAGGTCGGCGAAGTACCGGTGGAACGTGTCACCGACGTCGACCTCGCCTCGCGCCTCTCCTTTTTCCTGTGGAGCAGTATTCCCGACGACGAGTTGCTGAACCTGGCGACGCAGAAGCGGCTGCACGAGCCGGCCGTCCTGCAAGCGCAGGTGAAGCGCATGCTGGCCGACTCCAAGTCGCGCGCGCTGGTTACCAACTTCGCTGGCCAATGGCTGCATCTGCGCAACCTGGCGCAGATCAAGCCGGACCCCGACAAGTTCCCCGAGTTCGACACCGAACTGCGCGAAAGCCTGGGCAAAGAAACCGAGCTGTTTTTCGAAGCCGTTTTGCGCGAAGACCGCAGCGTGCTGGATTTCCTCGACGGCCCGTTCTCGTACCTCAATGAACGCCTCGCGAAATATTATGGCGTCCCCGGCGTGGAAGGGTCCCGCTTCCGGCGCGTCGCACTCACTGGCGGGCAGCGCAGCGGCGTTCTGACGCAAGGCAGTATCCTGACCGTGTCATCGTATCCGACGCGCACGTCGCCGGTAATTCGGGGCAAGTGGATCCTTGAGAACTTCCTGGCCGCTCCTCCACCACCCCCTCCGCCGAACGTGCCGGAACTCAAGGCCGACGAGATCGGCGCTACCGCTTCCATGCGGCAGCAGTTGGAGCAGCACCGGACGAACCCCGCCTGCGCCTCCTGCCATACGCGCATGGATGCGATCGGCTTTTCGCTTGAGAACTACGACGCCATTGGCCGCTGGCGTACGCACGACGGCAAGTTTCCGATCGACGCGTCGGGAACGCTGAACGGCGCGCAGTTGAACGGCGCGGCCGATCTGAAGGCTTTGTTGCGGACGCGGCAAGACGAGTTTGTGGGCTGCCTCACCGAGAAGCTGCTGACATATGCTCTCGGACGGGGCCTCGAAAGGTCCGATAAGCCCGTAGTAAGATCAATTAGCCGGAATCTGGCCCGCGACGAGTATCGCTTTTCCAGCCTGATCCTGGGCATTGTGGAGAGTCTGCCCTTTCAAATGCGGCGGCCCTCCGTGGTTAGTGTTAAGCCGCCGGCGGCAAAAACCGCGCCGGCGAAAGTAGCGTTAGCGAGGTAGTATGTACATCACCCGTAAGTCACTCGATCGCCGGACTCTGTTGCGCGGCTTAGGTTTGGGCATCGCCCTGCCGATGCTTGACGCCATGACGCCGGCCTTTGCGGCCAACACCAAGTTGGCAGGCCCGGCCCCGCGGCGCCTCGCGTTTTGCTACGTTCCGAACGGCATCATCATGCCGGCCTGGACGCCCGCCGGCGAAGGCAAGAGCTATGAGATGACGCGCGTGCTGAAGCCGCTCGAGGCTTACCGCGAGAAGATGCTCGTCATCTCCGGTCTCGCCCACAAGAATGGCCAGGCGTTGGGCGACGGTCCCGGTGACCATGCTCGTGCGGCTGCTTCGTTCCTGACTGGCGTGCATCCTAAAAAGACCGAAGGCGCCGACATTCTCCTTGGACCGTCCGTTGACCAGGTGGCTGCCCAAGCGGTCGGTGGCCAGACCCGGTTCGCCTCGTTGGAACTGGGCCTCGAGAGTTCTGGCATGGTCGGCAATTGCGACTCCGGTTACTCTTGCGCCTATTCGAATTCCATCGCTTGGCGCAGCGCCACCACGCCGCTGCCGCCCGAGATCAATCCACGCGCCGTTTTTGAACGCCTTTTTGGTGACGGCGAGAACTTTGACCCCAAAACCCGCGCCGTGATGGCCCGGCAGGATAAGAGCATTCTCGATTTCGTGCGCGGCAACGTCGCCGACCTGCAGGGCAACCTGGGCGGCGCCGACAAGCGTAAGTTGGAGGAGTATCTCTACTCCATTCGCGAGATTGAGCGCCGCATCACTGATGCCGAAAAACAGTCGGCCAGTGGCGGTCGCGATCAGACGCCCACCATCGACAAGCCGGCCGGCGTCCCCGTCACTTTTGAAGAGCACGCCAAGCTGATGTTTGACCTGCAGGTGGTGGCGATGCGTACCGACCTTACCCGCGTCATGACCCTCATGATCGGCCGCGAAGGCTCTAACCGCACCTATCGCTCGATCGGCGTCTCCGAAGCCCACCACGGCTTATCGCATCACTTGAATGCGGCCGAGAAGATTGAGAAGATCACCAAGATCAACCTTCTGCACGCGGAACTCTTTGCCTATTTCCTGGGTCAACTGGCCAACACGCCGGACGGCGATGGCTCGTTGCTCGACCACTCCATGGTCGTCTACGGCAGCGGACTCTCGGACGGCAACCGTCATGAGCATCATGACCTGCCCGTGGTTGTCGCCGGCGGCGGTGGCGGCACGCTCCAGGGCGGACGCCACATCAAGTACGAATCGCGGACGCCGATGACCAACCTCTATCTGGCTCTGCTTGATCGCATGGGCGTGAAGCCCGAGACGATCGGTGACTCCACCGGCCGCGTCGAGCACCTCTCGCTCTAATTCGCCTAACGCTTGGCGGGCGAAATCCCGCGATAGGCCAGCCATTCCGTGAACCGGGCCGGCCACGTCTCCACCGGCGAACCCGGCTTCTTCGTTGCCCGCAGGGCGAAGCCGTGTTCGCCGTATTCATAGATGTGCATTTCGGCGGGAATCTTCTTCTCGACGAGTTCCAGGTAAAACTTCACGGTGGGAATGACGTGCGACGGGTCGTCGGTGGTGCAGACCATGAAGACCGGCGGTGTATCGGACGGGATCGGGAACTCGGCGTTCTCGCCGATCGGGTGCACGGCGGGGGCTGTCCGCGGCGGTGCCGAGCCCGGCCGGTAATAGGGATAGATCAGGACGCTGAAGTCCGGCCGCGAACTGAAGCGTTCGACCGGATCGCCGGAGTTCGCTTGGCCGGAATCGTACTTTACGCCGATCATGCCCACCACTTCGCCACCAGCGGAGAAGCCGCTGAAGCCGATGCGCCCCGGGTCGACTCCCCATTCGGCCGCCCGGCTGCGAACCAGGCGCATGGCGCGGGAGGCGTCAGCGTGCACTTCTTTCGCCAGTGTGTACTTTGAGCCCGGAATCCTGGCCAAACGGTACTTCAGGACGAACGCCGCGATGCCGCGTTCGTTCAGCCAATCGGCGAACTCCCAGCCCTCTTTCTCCATCACCAACTGCCGGTGTCCGCCGCCCGGCGCTACAATCATGGCCGCTCCCGTCGCTTTGCCCTTGGCCGGCAGAAAGACGTAAAGCGTCGGCGTATGCGTCTCGGTAAAGTTGCCCGGCAGCTTGGCGTTGATTGCCGCCTTTGACGGCGTCGAGACCTCCTTGGCCGTGATTCCCTCCGAACCGGGCGCGTCGCCGGGCCACAGCCGGACCTCCTCCCCACGCTCCACCGCCATCAGTAAACACGGCACCGCGACCATCAAACTTAGGGACAAACCAAAGAGTTTCATCAAGCAAACTCTATCAGAGGCGGCAGCAACCCGCTTGAGCGCCTGAAGGGCCTCTGCTATCCTCAAAAACAGGCCTGAATTACTGGCCGCGCAAGGAAAAGTCCCAACATGTCTGGCCATTCCAAGTGGCATACCATCAAACACAAAAAGGCAGCGCTCGATTCGAAGCGCGGCAAGATCTTTACTCGCCTGATTAAAGAAATCGTGATCGCGGCCCGCAACGGCGGCGATCCCACGGCCAACGCTCGTTTGCGCACTGCCATTACGGCGGCCAAGTCGCTTTCGATGCCCGCCGATAACATCAATCGGGCGATCAAGCGCGGCACCGGCGAACTCGAAGGCGCCACCATTGAAGAAGTGATGTACGAGGGCTACGGCCCCGGTGGTGTGGCGGTCCTGGTGGCCGCGGCTACTGACAATCGCAACCGCACGGTGAGCGACGTGCGTAGCATCTTTTCGAAGAATGGCGGCAACCTCGGCGAACCGGGGTCCGTCGCCTGGATGTTCAAGCGCCGCAGCACGATCGCGATCGAGAAGGCGCATGCCACCGAGGACCAACTGATGGACCTGGTGCTCGAAGCCGGCGGAGAGGATCTGCGCGACGACGGCGAAAGCTGGATGGTGCTGTCCGAGCCCGCGTCCCACGATGCCGTGCTCGAAGCGGTCCAGAAGGCGAAGATCCCGACCCTTTCTGCCGAGATCTCTTATGTGCCCGACAATCTGATCAAAGTGGAAGGCGTACAGGCGCGCGCCATGCTCCGTCTCTACGACGCGCTCGACGACAACGACGACGTGCAGAACCTGTTTGCCAACTTCGACATTGACGACCAGGACCTCGAATAGAATCCCATGCGAGTGCTCGGCATCGATTGCGGCACCGAGCGCACCGGCTTTGCGGTGGTGGAAAGCACGCCGCGCGGCCACCGTCTGATCGCAGGCGGCGTGATCGTCACCAGTCCCAAGCTGGCTCTTGCCGACCGCCTTTGTTCGATCGCCATGGGCCTTCGTCAGGCGATCGCCGAGTTCAACCCGCGTCAAGCGGCGATTGAAGAGGTCTTCCACGCGGTGAACGTGAAGAGTACGCTGAAGCTGGCGCACGTCCGTGGCGTGGCCATGCTGACGGTCACCGAAGCCGGTTTACCGTTGGGCGAATACTCACCGCTCGAGGTAAAGATGAGCGTCGTCGGCTACGGCCGCGCCGAGAAAAGTCAGGTGCAATTGATGGTGCGCAGCCTGCTGCAGTTAAAGACGCCGGAAGAGCTGGCCGTCGCCGCCAAGGAAGATGCGGCTGACGCCATGGCCGTCGCCATCTGCCACGCCAATCAGCTCACCAGCCAGATCAAGATGGGCGTAGCCTGATGCGACTCTCCCTCATCACGCTCTGCCTTGGCGTCGCTTTCGCCGCCGACCCCATCATCTTTTACTCGAAGAGTTTCCCGAACTCTACCCCTGCCTACGTCTCGATTGAGCTCTCGAAGAACGGCGACATCGTCTACAAGGAAGCGGTCGACGATGAGCAGCCCGTCAAGCTGAAGATCGAACCGGCCGAAGCCGACGAGATCTTTGCTTTGGCCGAAAAATTGGACCACTTCAAACGTCCCCTGGAGTCGGGCTTGAAAGTCGCCTTTATGGGCGAAAAGACCTTTCGCTGGGTCTCCGATGCCCCCCCGCAAGAACAGAAGTTCAACTACTCGCAGGACCTTGACGCCAACAAGCTCCAGGATTGGTTTGAGCGCATCTCGGAAAGCGAACAGCTTTTCTTCTTCCTCGAGCGGACGGTGAAGTACGACAAGCTGGGTGTCTATAAGGCGCTATTGCAACTGGAGGCGGCCTATGACCGCAAACGCCTCGTCGCGTGGTCCCAGTATTTGCCGCTGCTCGATCGCGTCGCCAAGAACTCCAGCTACATGAACGTCGCCCGTGAACGGGCGGCCTCCCTGGCGGAGGTTTTTCGCGCGCCCAAAGCCGCACCCGATGCGTCTAAGAATTCAGGTCAGGTGCAACCTTGAAAATCACGTTCCTTCTTGCTCTCCTTCTCGCCGTCGCGCAGGCTCAGGATCCCAAGCCCGCGCCGGCCGATTCCAAAGCCGCCGATGAAGAGCAGCAGGTTCTGCGCCAAGCCCTGGGCGAAGCCGGCAATTCGCCTGTTGAATTTGTCAGGGCTCTTGAGAATCACCTCAAAAAGTATCCGCAAACTGCCCGTCGCGAGGAGATTGAGCGCGCCATTCTGAAGAGTTCCATTCAGGCCGAAGACCGCAAGCGAATCATTGAGTACGGCGAGAAGGTCCTCAAGAAAGAGCGCAGCGATGCGCAAGTGATGGAAGAGGTGGCCGGGAATCTGGTGGAGTTGGGCGACAAGGCCAGCGCCACTCGTGCTGCCACCTACGCCGAGCAATTGGTCGATTACCTGAAGATCGCTGCCCGAGAGAAGCAAGGCTCCCCTCGGGACCAAGCCAAGTTTCGCGCCGAGCTTGATGAAAGCCTCGGGCGAGCCAACCTGATTTGGGCCCGCGCGCTGGACTTGCAAGGCCAAACCGCCGCCGCCGTGGAGAAGGGCGAGGCGAGCTATCAGTTGGAACCCTCTCCCGAAGCGGCTCGCTTTCTGGGCCGCTCCTACGCCAAGATGAACCGTCCTGGCGATGCCGTCGCTCGTTACGCTGACGCCTTCGCCCTCGACGGCGACGAACGCGAACGCGACCGTAAGGAGATGGGCGAGATCTATCAGAAGTGGAAAAACACGCAGGTTGGTCTGGGCGACGAAGTGCTGAAGGCCTTCGACCGTGCGACCCAACTCGATGAATCCCGTCGTGTTGCTCTTCGTCAGATTGATCCCAACTATGGCGTCGATGACCCGCTGGAGTTCACCCTCTCCGGTCTCACCAACGAAAAGCTGAACCTCAAGAGCCTCAAAGGTAAGGTTGTGGTCTTTGATTTCTGGGCTACCTGGTGCGGTCCCTGCCGTGCGCAGCAGCCGCTCTACGAACTGGTGAAAGAGCGCTACAAGGCGAACTCGAAAGTCGTCTTTCTCAACCTCAACACCGATGAAGAGCGCGCTGGCGTGAAGCCCTTCCTCGAAAGCAATAAGTGGGCCAAGACTGTCTGGTTCGACGACGGACTCTCCACTCTGCTCAAGGTGAGTTCCATCCCTACCACGATGGTTTTCAATCCCAAGGGTGAATTGGTCAGCCGCATGAATGGCTTCATCGCGGACCGCTTCGTCGACATGCTGGCCGAACGAATCGACCAGGCGCTCGCCGAATGACCTTCCGGCGCGTCGTCTGGATCGTCCTCGATAGTGTCGGCATCGGCAAGATGCCGGACTCCGAGAGCTACGACGGCCCTCTCGATAGCGATACTCTCGGCAACATAGCCCGTCAGCGCCCGCTCAGTTTACCCAATCTTTGTCGGCTCGGTCTGGGCAACATCCACCCCCTGACGGGGCTTCCGCCTGCCGACTCGCCGTTGGCCTCGTACGGCAAGTGCGCGCTTGCCTCGCCCGGCAAGGACACGACCACCGGCCACTGGGAGATGGTTGGTATTCATCTCGCCAAACCTTTCCCGCTCTATCCGCAGGGCTTCCCGGCGGGGGTGATGCAGGCTTTTGAAATGGCGATCGGCCGGGGAACGCTGGGCAATGTGGCCGCCTCCGGCACTGAGATCCTGAAGGAACTGGGCGAGGAACACGTCCGCACCGGCCGCCCGATTGTCTACACTTCGGCCGACAGCGTCTTCCAGATCGCGGCTCACGAAGAGGTGATCCCGGTCACCGAACTCTATCGCTACTGCGAGATCGCAAGAGGAATCCTCCGCGGCGAACACGAAGTGGGCCGCGTGATTGCCCGTCCCTTTCTCGGCGCGGCAGGCTCTTTCATCCGCACCGCCAATCGTCATGATTATGCCGTGGCTCCTCCCGCCGGCATGTTGCTCGACCTGCTCGCCGCGCAGGATATCGCCGTCCACAGCATCGGCAAAATCGCGGACATTTTTCTCGGACGCGGCATTCGCTCCAGCGAAAAAACCAAGTCCAATGCCGACGGTATGGCCAAGACGCTAGATTCGCTGGATCGCCACGCCGAAGGCCTCATCTTCGTCAACCTCGTCGATTTCGACTCCCTATACGGTCATCGGAACGATGTGGAAGGCTACGCCCGAGCGCTCGAAGCCACCGATGCCTGGCTTCCTCAATTGTTAGAGAAACTCGGCCCTCAAGACCTGCTGATCCTCACCGCCGATCACGGCTGCGACCCCACCACCGCTTCGACTGACCATTCTCGGGAGTACACCCCTTTGCTCTGCTACAGTCCCGCCGCGCCGGCTAGCGCACTCGGCACGCGGGCCAGCTTGGCCGACATCGGGCAGACGGTTGCCGAGAATTTCGGCGTTCAACTGGCCGTCGGCGACAGTTTCCTGCCGCTCACCGCCACCCGCTAAGAAATAATCGAAGAATAAGTGAGAGGAATGGCGCGCTGAAACGACTATTCAGTAGTAATGCGTAGTCCTCCCCGGACGCCAGCCTTCCATCTGGTCCGCCGGCTAGGGGATGAGCGGCGCCTGTTCCAACGAGACCTGTTCCTGGCCGCTCATCCCCGCTTTTTTAGGGCTTCTTGCCGTTGCCGTGCACAATCTTACCGGGCAAGTTCCCCGTATGGCGGCCCCGGTCCAGCACGATCTTCCCGTTCACAATCACATAGGGTATGCCGATCGGAAACTGCTTAGGCTTTTCGAACGTCGCCTGATCCAGCACCATGCGGGCATTAAAGAGCGTGATGTCGGCCCACATGCCTTCCTTCAAACGGCCCCGGTCCCGAATCCCGAGCTTGTCGGCGTTCAGCGCTGTCATCTTGTAGACGGCCTCCGGCAACTCCAGCACCTTTTCCTCGCGCACATAGCGGCCCAGAATCCGCGGGAATGTTCCGTAGTAACGCGGATGGTGATGCGGTACGCCGGTGGGGCCCTCCGGATTGACGGCCGCGCCGTCTGAACCGATTGAGGTGTAGGGCTGCTTCATCGCCAGCCGCATATCCTCTTCCGAGTGATGGAAGAATACGGTGGGTGTCTGTCCTTTTTCCTCAAGAATCACCTCGAACATCGTCTCCACCGGATCCTTGCCCTCGGCCGCGATCAACTCGCTCATGCGCTTGCCCTGAAACTTCTTGAAGCGCTCGCTTTTCAGTGACACCAACAGCATCCGGGACCAATCGCCACCCACCGCCAGATAGTGGTTGTACCAGTCCGGCAAGCCGCTCAGCACTTCCTTGTGCATGCGCGCCCGATCCACCGGATTCTTTAGGCGCGCCAACAGCTTCTCGCGGCCGCCTTCGTGAGCCCACGGTGGCACAATCGAGACTAGGCTGTTCTGGCCGGCCGTATACGGATAGACGTTCGCCGTCACCGTCATCCCTTCTTTCCGTGCCTTCTCAATCTCGGCCACGACTTCATTCATGCGTCCCCAAAGCTTTTGATGCGCGATCTTCAGGTGAATCACGTCCACTGGCACCTTGGCCCGGCGTCCGACGTCGATGGCTTCCCGCACAGCGTCCAGTACGGTCTCGCCCTCATCGCGAATATGCGACGAATAGATGCCCTTTCCCGCCGCCACCGCGCTTGCCATCTCTCCCAACTCCGGCGCGTGCGCGATGTTTGCCGGCGGCAGCATCAGTGCCGAAGAAAGGCCCATCGCCCCTTCGTTCATCGCTTCGGCAATCAACGCCTTCATCTTCTCCAGGTCGTCTTTGGTCGCCTTGCGGAAGGTGTCGCCCATCACGTAGGTCCAGATCTGCCCTTGCCCCACATAGGAAGCGATGTTCGTGGCGATCCCCTGCTTTTCCAGGCGCGCGAAATAGCCACCCAGCGTCGTCCAATCCACCTTGACGCCTTCCACCTCGAGCCCGCGCTTGTCCGGACGCACCGGACCCGCCGAAGGGCCCTCGCCCAACACCTGCAGCGTCACGCCTTGCCGGATCATGCTCTCGCCTTTCGGCTCGCGCAGCATTGAGAAGTCCGAGTGCGAGTGGATGTCGATGAACCCCGGTGTTACTGTCAGGCCGCGCGCATCAATGCGCTCCTTGGCCACCGCGCTCCCCAGGTCACCAATCTTGGCGATTTTGCCCGCTCGCACGCCGATATCCGTATTCACGGCGGGATGGTTCTCACCATCCAATACCGCGCCCCCGGCTACGATCAGGTCATACTCTTCTTCTGTCTTCTGGCATGTGCAGAGCAGGATCATCGCCACAACGGGCAGCAGCATACGCATGGCAGCTAACTTACCATGCGCCGCTGGAGCCGAGGAGCTGCACTCCTACCCCAGCAGGGGCGGACGGCGCAAATGGAAATCCGTGCGGTCTTCAATCGCCGCGGCGACCAACAGCACGCGGGCCTCGCTCCAGACGGGGCCCATAATCTGCAGCCCCATTGGCAGTCCGTTCGTGGCAAAGCCACTCGGGATCGACGCCGCCGGAAGGCCCAGAGCATTGGCCCCCCGCATCAGGCGCGTTGTCGCCATCCGGGTATCTTCTTCCACGCCATCGATCACTACATTGGCGGCACCGATCGCCGGCGCAGTGATCGGCGTGCTGGGAGCAAACAACACGTCGCAGTGCGTGAACAGCTCGGCAAACTCCTTCCGGAAGCGATTCAGCGTGGTGCGGGCATTCAGATAGTCCAACGCGTTCACGGTCCGGCCCCGTTCGACGTTCGGTTTGACGAGTTGGCCCAGCAGATGGCCACGGGTATTGTAAGGATCGATCGAATGCGTCGATTCGGCCAACTGCACCGTCAGAGTGGCTTGGTTCAGTTCCAGCACGTCGGGCACCTCGACTTCCACCAAGGTCCCCCCGGCGCTCTGCGCGACTTGCGCCATCGCATGGACGGCGGCGACCACTTCCGGGTCAGCCCGGTCAAAGTAGAAGCCTTTCGGAATACCGATGCGCACACCCGCCAGCGAAAGCGGACCCGCCGGCGGCACAAAGTTCTCGGCCGGCATCGGCTGCGATGCGGAGTCGCGCTCGTCATACCCGGCGATGGCGTTGAGAATCAAGGCGCAATCCCGCACCGTGCGCGCCAACGGACCCATGTGGTCCAGCGAGTGCGCCAGCGGCAGGCAGCCAAACATGCTCACCCGCCCATAGGTGGGCTTGATGCCGGCGACGCCGCAGTAGGAAGCCGGGATGCGAATGCTGCCGCCGGTATCGGTGCCCGTGCCGCAGGAGATCATTCCGAGAGCCACCGCCGCACCGGATCCACCGCTCGAACCGCCCGGAATTCGGCCCAGGTTCCACGGATTCTTCACCCCGCCAAAGTGCTCGTTCTGCGACGTCACGCCGTACGCCAACTCGTGCAGGTTCAGTTTGCCCAACGAGATGCAGCCCGCGAGGGCCATTTGGTTCACCACCGCCGCATCGAAGTCAGGAACCCAATCCTTGTAGATCAGCGAGCCGGCGGTGGTTCTCACGCCGCGGGTGGCAAACAGATCCTTGTGCGCCACGGGAATCCCGTGCAGCGGACCCCGGTCACCACCCCCGGCGAGCTCGGCATCCGCCGTTCGTGCCGCCTCTAAGGCCGCATCGGCCGTCAAGGTAAGGAACGCATTCACCTGTGGTTCCAACTGCTGAATCAGCCGCAGCCGCTCTGTGATCAATTCGACGCAGGAAACCTGCTTGGCCCGTAGTGCCGCCGCAATCGCGTATATAGAGTCCATCTTTGTCTGCCAGCGTAGCAGACAAAAAATCTGAAAAATGTGCCCTGAAACTCAGAGGTACTAGAGGAAACGTACCTGTCAAAGAAACGGTTACATTGCTTATACTTGAACGGACCGAAGATCGTTGTTGGAGGCCGGAGAGTTTTCATGAAAGCAGTGATACTGGCGGGTGGTTTAGGCACCCGGTTGAGTGAAGAAACAGCCGTCAGGCCGAAGCCGATGGTGGAGGTCGGTGGCCGGCCGATCCTCTGGCACATTCTTAAGATTTATTCAGCGCATGGCATCAATGACTTTGTAATCTGCTGCGGGTACAAGGGCCTTGTCATCAAGGAATACTTCGCTAATTACTTCCTGAATAACTCCGATGTCACCTTCGACATGCAGCTAAACCAGATGTACGTCCACCAAAAGTGGGCGGAGCCATGGAAAGTAACCTTAGTGGACACCGGTGACAACACCATGACCGGCGGCCGTTTGAAGCGCGCCCGTGAACACGTCGGCAATGAGACTTTTTGCTTCACCTACGGCGACGGCGTCAGCGACGTCAACGTCACCGAGTCGATTGCCTTCCATCGCCAACAAGGAACCCTAGCCACCCTCACCGCCACTCAACCGCCTGGCCGTTTCGGCGCCATCCACCTGCCCGCTGAGGAGACCAAGATCTCCAGTTTCCGTGAGAAACCTGACGGCGATGGGGCTTGGGTGAACGGCGGTTTCTTCGTCCTGGAGCCAAAGGTTATTGACTACATTGATGGCGACGCGACAAGCTTTGAGCGTGAACCGCTATCGAACCTCGCGCAAGCGAGTGAGCTTTCGGCTTTCCGTCATGAGGGCTTCTGGCAGCCGATGGACACCTTGCGCGACCAGAAGGTGCTCGAGGACCTGTGGGCCTCCGGCAAGGCGCCCTGGAAGATCTGGTAGGCCTCACCGCTGGCCACTGGCAAAGACTTTTTCGGAGGAAATTTCATGAAGATCATGGTGACGGGCACCGAGGGCTACCTCGGTTCGCTTCTGCCGCCCCTGCTCTATAAGCGCGGGCACGACGTGTTGGCGGTGGATACGGGTTATTACAAGTCAGGCTGGCTGTTTAACGGTACTGAACAGACCGCGCGGACCTTGAACAAGGACATCCGCAAACTGACGGCTGAGGACTTCGCCGGTGTCAATGCTGTTGTGCATATGGCCGAACTGTCGAACGATCCGGCGGGCGATCTCGCTCCGAACATCACCTACGACATTAACCACAAGGGCTCACTGCACATTGCGAATCTGGCCAAGGCGGCTGGGGTCGAGCGCTTTGTCTACATGTCCTCCTGCAGCGTCTACGGTGTGGCCACCGGTGTCGACGTCACTGAAGACTCGCCCGTCAACCCGCAGACCGCCTACGCCATCTGCAAAACTCTCGTCGAGCGCGACGTGCGTCCCATGGCGGACGATAACTTTTCGCCCACTTTCATGCGGAATGCTACGGCCTTCGGCGCCTCGCCCCGCATGCGCTTCGACATCGTCCTGAACAACCTGGCCGGCCTGGCCTGGACCACCAAAGAGATCAAGATGCTCAGCGACGGCACCCCCTGGCGTCCGTTGGTCCATGCCCTCGACATCTCCAAGAGCATCATCTGCGCTCTGGAGGCGCCCCGCGAAGCCGTTCACAACGAAATCTTCAACGTTGGCGACACCAAACAGAACTACCAGGTGAAAGAGATCGCCGAGATCGTCGCCGCGAACTTCCCCGGCTGCTCGCTCAGCTTCGGCTCGAACGGCGCCGACAATCGCAGCTACCGCGTGTCCTTCGAGAAGATCAACTCCAAGTTGCCTGGGTTCAGCTGCGAATGGAACGCCGACCGCGGCGCCAAGCAACTCTACGACATCTTTAAGCGCATCGACATGACGCCCGAAGTCTTCCGCTACCGCGGCTTCACCCGGCTCGAACAGTTGAAGCACTTACTCAAGACCGAACAACTGGATCCGCAATTCTTCTGGACCGAGGCCTAAGCACACACCCATGGAAAGAAAATGCCGCTTCTGCGGAAATCCGCTGCACCATACGTTCGTGGACCTGGGCGGTTCGCCCATTGCCAACGACAACCTGAAGGCTGATCAGCTCAACAAGAGTGAGAAGTTCTACCCCCTGCACACGTTCGTGTGCGAGAAGTGCCTGCTCGTCGGCCTCGACGAAGTCGAGTCGCCCGACCATATCTTCGGCGACGGTGACTATGCCTATTTCTCGTCCTTCAGCGATAGCTGGCTGCGCCACGCCAAGGCCTACACCGATCTGATGCGCGAGCGTTTCGCCCTCGGTGCCTCCAGCCAGGTTGTGGAACTCGCCAGCAACGACGGCTACCTGCTTCAGTACTTTGTCGAGAAGGGCATCCCTGTTCTCGGCATTGAGCCCGCGGGCAACTGCGCCAAGGCCGCTCGTGAAAAGGGCGTCCCCACTGAGGTTCGTTTTTTCGGTGTCGATACGGCAAAATGGCTGGTTGCCGAGGGCAAACAAGCTGACCTGCTTTTGGGCAACAACGTTCTGGCCCACGTCCCGGATTTGAACGACTTCGTTGCCGGCATGAAGATCGCCCTCAAGCCCACGGGCGTCATCACCATGGAGTTTCCGCACTTACTCCAATTGATGAAGCACAATCAGTTCGACACCATCTACCACGAGCATTTCTCTTACTTCTCGATGCTCACCGTCGAGCAAGTCTTCGCGAAGCACGGCATTACATTGTTTGACGTCGAGGAGTTGCCTTCGCACGGGGGATCGCTCCGCATCTACGGCCGCCACGCGGAGAACAACGCACTTCCCGTGGGCCCCCGCATTGGTGATCTGAAAGCCAAGGAACTCGCCGCTGGCCTGGGTGAAATCCCCACCTATCTCACCTTTGGCGAACAGGTTCGTCAGACAAAGCGCAAATTGCTCAGCTTCCTGATCGAAGCCAAGAACCAGGGCAAGACGGTCGTTGGTTATGGGGCGCCCGCCAAGGGCAATACCCTGCTCAACTACTGCGGCGTAGGTACGGACTTTATCGACTACACTGTGGATCGCAGTCCGCACAAGCAGAATCTCTTCCTGCCCGGAACCCACATTCCCATCTCCAGCCCTGACCGCATCGCCGAGACCAAGCCGGACTACCTGCTCATCCTGCCTTGGAACCTCCGTGAGGAAATCATGGGTCAAATGGCCCACATCCGCGAATGGGGTGGCAAGTTTGTCGTGCCGATTCCGGAGGTTCAGGTCTTCGATTGATCGCCAGTTCGAGTTAGCTGCGGGCCAGACTGAGCCGGCTCACGGCTTTCCCCCGATTCCAGGGCGTCCTCTGGATCGGGGGACATCCCGTATGCTGCCAGGTTTCTTCCGGAACTGACTTACGTTCGAGATGTCCCGCGGAGTTGTGTCAACGATTCCGCGGGCATGATTCTTTTCGCATGAATTGGCTGCTGGCGTACGATAGGAGGTAGCGGCGTTCGATTTTGAGTCATCCTCCAGGTTGCTCAGGTTGGACTGTTTTTTTGGCTTCGCATCCGTTCTGGATGTGCGCCAACGGTTGTTTGCAGGAGGTAGATTGATGACGAGCTCAACGGTTCTTCCGGAGTGTCTGAATGTTGCGACTAAAGCCGGAGTGGAACAGTGCGGAGACGCGATGTTCCAGCTTGCCAGTCGACTCTACCCCATACCGCGCAGCATCACCGGAGACGGCGTTCGCACTTCATTGAAGATCCTTCAGGAGTATCTGCCGCTCACCCTGCATGAGGTTCCCACCGGAACCGAAGTGTTCGATTGGACCGTTCCTCAGGAATGGAACATCCGTGGAGGGTGGCTGCGCGATCCCACCGGCAAGAAGATCGTCGATTTTGCCGACCACAATCTGCACATCCTGAATTACAGCATTCCGATGAATGGACGTTTCTCCCTGGAGGAACTCCGTCCCCACCTGTTCTCGCTTCCGGATCAGCCGGACCTCATCCCCTACCGCACCTCCTACTACAACCGCAATTGGGGCTTCTGCATTCCTCACTCGCTGTACGAGCGCTTGCCCGAAGGCGAGTATGAAGTCTTCATTGACTCATCACTCGAAGACGGACATCTCACCTACGGGGAGTTCCTTCTGCCCGGCGAAACCGAAGAGGAGGTGCTGTTCTCTTCCCATTGCTGCCATCCCTCGCTGGCCAATGACAATCTGTCCGGCGTAGTGATCGCCGCGATGCTTGGGCACCTCCTCTCGGCGAGGCCCCAACGGCGCTATTCCTACCGATGGGTAATGGCCCCCACCACCATCGGCGCCATTACCTGGCTGGCTCGCAACGAACACCGCGTTTCCAACATCCGCCATGGCCTGATCCTCTCCTGCGCCGGTGACGGCGGGTCCATCACCTACAAAAAGAGCCGCCGTAGCGACACCGAGATCGATCGCGCCTTTGCCCACGTGCTTCGGCACTCCGGCGAACCTCACCGAATCCTCGAGTTTTCCGCGTGGGGTTACGACGAACGTCAGTATTGTTCGCCTGGCTTTAATCTGCCCGTTGGCTGCCTGCTGCGCACACCGAACAGCCAGTATCCGGAGTATCACACCTCCGGTGATAACCTTAGTTTTCTCAAGCCCTGGGCCTTGGCCGACACTTTGATTAAGACCCTTTCAGTTATTGATATACTCGAGGGCAACGAAACTATGGTGAATCAGAAACCCAAGTGCGAGCCGCTCCTGGGGAAACGTGGCCTTTACCGAGGTGTGGGCGGCGGTTCAAGCCAGGAAGTGGCTCTCTTGTGGGTTCTGAATCAGTCGGATGGCCAGCATTCCCTGTTGGACATCGCGGAAAAGGCAGATCTTCCTTTTGCCGAAATCCGCCGGGCCGCTGACGCTCTGGCCGGGACTGATCTCCTTCGGTCTTCGTAGGAGGACAACTTTGGCTCTTGCTGGACAAGTAACGATTGTCACCGGTGCCAGTACCGGAATCGGTCGCTGTATCGCTTTGGAAGTAGCTACCCAACATGCCCGGCTTTGTTTGGTAGGTAGACAACTGGACAAATTGGAGTCCGTCGCGGAAGAAGTTCGCGCGCTCGGTGCCGAGGCCCACGTTTTTCAGACCGAACTCGCCTCCGAACCTGACATTCTCAAAACCAGCCAAGCCCTTGTCGACCAATTCGGTCACATCGATATCCTCATCCATTGCGCTGGTATGATATCCCAGGGCACCGTCGCGGAGACTCCGGTCGAGGTGATGGACGAACTCTATCGTGTCAATTTTCGCGCCCCTTACCTACTTACTCACCGTCTGCTTCCGTTCCTGAAACACACCGGCCAGATCGTTTTCGTCAACTCCACCGCGGGCCTCAACGCCAAGGCCGGGGTCAGTCAGTACGCCGCATCGAAGCACGCCCTCAAGGCGCTAGCGGATAGTTTGCGCCAGGAACTGAGCCCCATAGGGATTCGTGTCCTCACGGTCTATCCGGCTCGCACCGCTACTCCGATGCAGGAGAAGATTTTCCAGTATGAGAAGCGAGCCTATTGTCCCGAATTGCTCCTGCAACCCGAGCGTGTCGCGCGCAGCGTGGTGCACGTCCTCACCATGCCGCGTGACTCGGAGATTACGGATCTCTCGATTCGCGGCGTCACGGACATGAGTGTCCCCCATCCGAAAGAGAAAGAGATCGTCGCTAAGTCGGCAGCGTTTCCGGATCGTCATCCGGATCGTCATCCGGCTCACCGATGCTGGCCAAATCCGTCCGGCAAAGTCACTGACGGACCGCTGGGTCCCGACACCGCCGTATCGAGTTCAGCCAAGCTGCCTGTCGCCTGACCGCGACTCGCCTTCGCCTGATGCAAACGCCGGTCCGCCACGGCCAGCAGATCCTCGGCATCCTGGCCGTCCTGGGGATAGGTCGCATACCCTGTGCAGCAAAGTACTACTTCTGTGACTCCCTCGGCTTCAGCCGCCGCAGCCACCGCAGCCTCAATTTCCGTCGCTTTGCCTGGCACCAGACCGGGCTCCAGGCCCGGCATCACCACGACGAATTCGTTGCCGCCGAGACGCCCAACACCGTCGTACCCGCGTACCATCTCTTTCAGTTGCTCGGCTACCCTTCGCAGTAAACGGTCGCTCCGGTTCTGTCCGTACTGCGCGTTCAGCGCTCGAAAGCCGTTCAGATCACAAACCAGGAGCGCCAGGGGTTCCTCGTGGCGCTTTGCCCGGCCCAGTTCGCTGTCGAGGTAAAGGAAAAGCGCCCGGCCGTTTAGTACTCCGGTTAAGGCATCCTCGGTCGCGCTGGTCTGCGAGCTCTTGTACTTCAGGGCATTCGCCAGAGCCAGCGACAACTTCCCTTGAATGCCCTGAAGGATCCTCACGTGATCCAGCTCAAAGGCCTCGCGCCTGGCATGGTAAAGCGTCAGTACGGCGGGAACGTGGTCGCCGCTGTCGAGCGGTATCGCCAATGCCGATCGCAGTGTGCTGAACTTGGCGGGATCATTCAGATAGCCAGCCTCCACAGAAGGGTTGCCATTCACTACCGGTTGCTGCTTCTCCATCGCCCAACCCGCGAGGCCTTCGCCTAGCGGGATCTCCAGCGACGAAAAGAACGCCGCATTCTCGCCACTCACGAAAACCGGCCGCAACCGGTCGTCCTGCCGCAGGTAGATGGCGATGCAATCATGCGGAACCACCGGCTGTAGCCGTATCCCGAGCACACAGAGCGTCTCCTCCAGGCTCAAAGAGGTCCCCAGTTCTCGCGTCAATTCGTGAATCGACGACACTTCGTGCCGTGCCTGCGCGATCCGCGCCACGAACGAAGAGCCAGCGCCCTGCGGCGCGACTGCTGGATCGCGCTCGACTGGCTCTGCTCTCAAGTCCAGGTCCATGCGCACCGCGGATTTTGCCGCCGCCTTCGCCTTCACTTCCAGGTCAGACGCGCGCCGCACCAGCAACTGCACCACCCGCGGATCGAATGCCTTCGCCGCTTCTTCGATCACCCGTTGCAGCGCCTGTCCCAGCGGCAGTGCCGGCCGGTACTGACGATCGGAAGCGAGCGCATCCAGGCAGACTACCGCCGACAGAATCCTCGCCCCCAGTGGGATCTCCTCGCCCCGCTGCCCCGCCGGATATCCTGATCCATCCCACTTCTCATGGTGCGCACGCACCAGTGGGGCCACCGGGTAGGGAAAGTTCACCCGCTCCAAAATGTTGGCGCCCACTGCCGGGTGAATTTTGACTTTCTCGAATTCGGCCGCCGTTAGCTCTCCGGGCTTCGAAATGATGTAGTCCGGCACCGCGAGATTGCCGATGTCGTGCAGAATTGCCGCCATGTGCAGTGCCTTCAGTTCGTCCTCGTTCAGCCCCAGTTCCCGACCGAGTTCCATCGAGTAAACCTGCACACGGCTCAGATGCTCGTCTCCGCAATCGTCCTTGGACTCAATCGCCAGGGCCAATGCCTCGATCGTCTTTAGGTACAAAGCCGAGGACTCGTCGCTTTCGCGCCGCGCCCCGTCCAGCCGTTCCTGCGCCCGCCGATGCAACTCGTGCACCACGTACACCAACGGTAGTATCAACAGTACCCAAAACGGTTGTCGCAACCCAGCCAAGCCCACACCGACCGCTATACCCAACAACCCCATCAATCCCAGGAAGATCCGGCTGCGCGTCGTGTCTGTGGGTGCGGGCGGTAAGGTAAACGACACAGGCTCTCTAGGGTTATCGTTCCCAATGAACCGAAGCTTTAGGCGGTAGCCGATAATGCTCAATTGCTTGCAGCAGCCGTTGCGTCGCCGAGTGCTGCGGTGAGGCAAACATCTGTTCGGTTTCGCCCTGCTCCACCAGTCGGCCGGCTTCCAGAATCGCAACTCGTCCGCCGAGTGCGGCTACCGTGATCAAGTCATGCGAAATGAACAGGATAGCCGTCCCATGTTCCTGGTTTACCCGCCGCAGCAAACCCAGAACCTCGGCAACCGTCACCGAATCTAGCGCGCTTGTCGGCTCATCGGCGATCAACAGCGCCGGACGATGCAGCAACGCCAGGCCCACCAGCAGGCGTTGCGCCTGTCCGACGCTCAACTGACCCGGGTAGCGCTTCAAGAAGGCGTCATCCGCCGGTAGGCTGACTGCTTCCAACGCTTCCCGAGCCCTGATCCGCCAGTCTCCCTTCGCGTGCGCTCGCCAGGCGTCCTCAAAATGACCGCCCAAGGTCAACGCCGGATTCAGCGACGCCACCGGACTCTGTGGCACAAGCGCCATCTCCCGCCCGCGCACCTGCCGCCATTCGCGTTCCGGCAGCGTGAGCAAATTCCGGCCCCGCCACCAGACCTCGCCCTCCGCCCGGCCCCCCTTCAGCCCGATCAAACCGAGCAAAGCCAAACCAAGCGTGCTCTTGCCCGAACCCGAAGGCCCGATCAGCGACAGAATCTCGCCCTCCGCCATGGCCAGTTCTACTTCGTGCAGGGCCGACCGCTTGTTCGCGTAGTGAACGCTGAGCTTCGTCTTCAGCAATTCGCTCAACGAGCGCTCCGGTAGACGCCCGACGACTGCAACTCAATCTGCTCGGCGTTCGAGAATACATGCGGAAACAGCACCGTCACCAGCGAGTTGCGCACCGAGGGGTGAATCGCCGTCAGCACGTTCTTATGCACCAGATACAGAAACGGCGCTTGCTCATGCACGATCGCCTGCACACGATCGAACATCTCTTTGCGCTTCGCTAGCACCACCGTCCGCGCCTGCGCCCGCATCAGTTTGTCGATCTCGGCCTCCCAGGCCGTCTCGGGCCGCGCCTGCGACGGATTCCACTGGTGGTTGGCCGCACTCGATAGCCACACGTTCATCTGCCCGTTCGGATCCTGGTCAACGTTCGTGAGCCCCAGCAGGCAGGCTTCATAGCTATAGCCACGCGTAATCCGTTCCAACAGTGCTGGGAAGTCGAGCGTCACCACGTTTACCCGGATTCCGATCTCCGCCAGATCCGCCTGGATCATGGTGGCCAACCGCTCCCGTGTCTTGTTCCCCGCATTGGTGATAATCGAGAACTCCACCCGGTTCCCGGCCGCGTCGTACAAGCCATCGGCCTTCTTTCGGAACCCTTCTTTCTGCAGTTTGGCAAGGGCCACCGCCGGCGCATAGGCATGGGGCTTGAGTTTGCTGTTGAACCAAACCGTATTGCCGGGAGATACCGGACCTACGCCGGGCACAGCCAAACCCTTCATCGCAATCCGGGCCAAGTCGTCCCGGCGAATCGATTCCGACACCGCGCGCCGGAATCCGCTGGAACGAAACCAAGCCAATTTGTAGGCCGGAATCGGCGACTTGGTCACCTGATTGAACCAAAGCTGTTCACTCTCGAATGACACCCCTGCGTTGCGCACCGCCCCCGGCATCTGTCCGGCCAGCGTCTGGTAGGTGTCCGGCTCCACTTTGTTGATCATGTGGATCTCGCCGCGCCGGAAGCGCAAGGCCTCCAGGTCGCGATTCGTCGTGATGTCCAGCCGGATCTGATCCACTTTGGGCAGCGTTTGCCCTTGCGCATCCCGCATCCAGTAGTTCGGATTCCGTCCCAGCAACACGTACTGCCCCGTCTTATACTCGGCCACCATAAACGGCCCCAGCACCGCCTTCTCCTTGGCCGGCGACTTCTCCGAGAGAATTCCCAGGCCGTCCAGCAACCGTTCCCACCCGGCGGTCACTCCCGCGAACCGCACGGTCACTTCGTTCTTGCCCGTGACGCTGGCCGTCGGCGCCAAATCACCCTGCCGCAACGAATCTGTAAACCCGGAGCGGATCTCGGCCACCTGCTTGAATGTGTACACGACATCTTCCGGCGTAAACGCCGTACCGTCCGAAAAGCGGATTCCCTCGCGCAACTTGAACTGCACCACTTGCCCACCGTCGAGTACCTTCCACTTCGTGGCCAGCGAGGGCTCCGGTAGCTGCGTCTTCCGGTTCACCTTGAGCAACGTACCCGCCGTCAGAAATCGCACCGTCTCTGAGGCGTCGTCGCCGGCCTTTAGCGGATGAAACGTCTTGGGCTCCGAGCGCAGACAGAACTTAAGCACCACCGGCTCAGCCGCCAACAGCGGCAACGCGAGCAGGATCAGCGCCGTGACAGCGTGGCGAATGGACAACAACCAGGACACTAGGAGGCTCCTTCTTTCGGGGGCAACAGAAATTCGCAGGCGCCCACTGCCGTGGCGAGCAGCACCGCCGGTGCCGCCAAACCCAGCCAATTGGGCGACGTGGGCAGGTTCGTCAATTCCTTCAACAGACTGCCGAGCGAGGGCAACGGCTCCGCCACTCCCAGTCCCAACAGGCTCAAGTTGGCTTCATCCAGGATGAAGCCAGGCACCGCGACGATAAACTGCGTCCGCAACACCGGCCATAGATTCGGTAGCAAATGGACCAACAGCACGCGTGTCCGGGAGCATCCCGCCGCGAGCGCCCGCAGCACATAATCCGAGTTCAACTGCGTCTGGCAGGCGCCGCGGATCACGCGCGCTGATCCGGCCCAGCCCAGCAGACCCAGCAGCAAAAACGTAATCATCACGCTCGACACCGGCGAGACATTCAGCGGCAGCACCGCCCGCACCGTGATGAGCACCAGAAAGATGGGTACCGAGATCATCAGGTCGATCACCGTCGACACCGCGCGATCCCACCACCCGCCGAACCACCCGGCCGTCAGTCCCAGGGTTGCGCCCAGGGCAATCGCCAGGACGCTGGCCGCGGGTGCCAACAGCAGGGAGACACGCGCCCCCGCCAGCAGACGAGCCGCCCGGTCCCGGCCTAGTTCATCCGTGCCCAGCGGATGCTTGGCACCCGGCAATGCATCGGTCTCTTCGCGAAACTGCTGATCGTAGCGCGCGGGAAGTAGGAACTCGCCAGCCAAAGCCGCCAAGGCCAACGCGATCAGCAAGCCCGCCGCTAGCCTCTTCAATGGCCACTCCGGGTCCGCAGGATGAACTGCGCGGAAAGTTCGGCAAGCGCATTTGTCGACACCGTCAACGCCCCGACGAAAAGGGTCATCCCCACCAGCAAGGGCAAATCGCGGGCCAACGCGGCCTGCAAAGCCAACTGGCCGACGCCGGGCAGGTCACAAATCGTCTCCAGCAGGATCGCGCCGCCGAAAGCGCCGTTCACCGAAAGGCCGAGGATCGCGAGCAACGAAGGGCCCGCGGGCCAGATCACATACCGTCCCAGAAACCGCGCCGATGCCAAACCGCGAGTCCGGGCCGCCAAAGCGAAGCCGGCATCCGCGTTCTGCTGAAACAAGCCCCGCGCGTAGGAGAAGAGGCGCGGAAACAAAGCCAATGCCAGCCCCAGTGCCACCGGACCCTGGCTCAACAGTATCAACAAGGCCACTAGCCCGGCCGGAATGGCCAGCATCCCCGCCGTCAATAAATTCAGGCCGGTCCCCACCGCCGGCCACACCACACTGGCCAGCGCCAAGGCGAGCGCGAACGTCCAGGCTCCCGTCAATCCCAGCCCGATCAGCCGCAACGTCACCGGCAAACGCTCGCCGATCAATCCAGCCACCGGAACCTCGTAAGTGCGCGACTGTCCCAGGTCTCCCTGTAAGGCGCCCCGCAGATAGCGTCCGTAAAACGCGAGGATGTCGCTCTCGCCGGCCCGCTCGGCGCGGATCTGCTGCTGCGTCTCGGCGCTTGCCCGGCTATCGAGTTCCCGCGCGTCCACATCGAAGCCCGGCGCGACGCGCAGCAGCGTGGCGGCGGCGAAGCCGGTAAGCGCGAGCGTAATGAAACTCGTGATGATCCGGCGCAAAAGGACGTTTCGCATCTCCCTAGGGAGATCGGCTGATCGCCCCTAAGGTTTAGCGTGTAATTTCACTGAGGAACTGATAAAACTCGGGAAACGATACGCTAGCCGCCTCGGCATTGTCGATCAGGCAGTCGCCGTCGGCCGCCAGCGCCGCCACACAGAAGGCCATGGCGATCCGGTGGT
>JALHNI010000092.1 GCA_022843605.1 Bryobacter sp. | reverse complement strand
TCGAATTCTGCGGCGCGAAGTTCACCAGCACCTTCACCTGCAAACCCGGGGCCGCCTGCCGTTCAATGGGCGGCTCATCCCGAAACTGCTCCGGCTCGGTAATCGCAATCCGCGCCGGCGGAATCATCAGGCTCATCTCTTTGTCTTTGGTCGGCAAGACCGCTTCGGCTTCCCAGTAATCGGAGCAAACCCGCTCCGCCCGGTCTCGCATCAGCCACTCCACTTTGAACTTGCCCTCGCCCACGTCGAAGGAGCCTTCAATAAAGGCGTCGCCCTTGGCCTCCTCTTCAATGCTCGGCACCCGCAGCTTCTGCACAAAGTAGGTCGCGGAATCGGAACTCTTCCCGTTCGCGTCCAGCGGAGTCACCCGGAACAGAATGCTCAGCAGGTTCTCGTTACCCGCCAACTCACGCATCGGCACCGTCACTTCGTAGCGTGCGTGGAATCGCAGATCGAAACCCAAAATCGGTTTGGGATGCACCACCGCGCAAGGTAAATCGGTCCGAGGGTCCCCCGCCTCCAGCACCGCTTCGTCGGTCCCCACCAGACGCGCGTTCTTGCCCGTTTGGTTCAGGAAGATCTGGGCATTCGCCGACAGGGTGACCAGACAGAGAAGGGCTCGTCCGTATGGCCGGAACCCGCGTAGCCGGAAACCGTACCGCCCGAATCGGGCCGAACATTTTGGTGTTGCGTTCCCCACAGACCTCCGATTTATATAACGTCCCACTGCTGAATGCAACGGGGATTGCGTTATTATGCCGCATCCATCGGCAGGGTCAAGCGAAAACTGAGTCGGTCGGTGAAGATTCATGGGCTATGCCACACTAGGGGGAGAGGAGCTTCATTTCTTGGTGGAACCTTCCCCATCCGATGCCGTCATCCGCGTCGAAAGTCTTGAAAAAACTTATCAGCCCTCCAGCGGCCCCGTCACCGTCTTCCGCCATCTCCACCTCACCGTCCGCCGCGGCGAACGTGTCGCCCTTGTCGGCGCCTCCGGTGCAGGCAAATCCACCCTCCTCCACCTCCTCGGCGGCCTCGACCGCGCTACCGCCGGCCGGGTCCTCCTCGACGGCACCGACCTCGCCACCCTCTCTGACCGCAACCTCGCCGACTTCCGCAACCGCCACATCGGCTTCGTCTGGCAGATCCAGTCCCTCCTCCCCGAGTTCACCGCCCTCGAAAACGTCATGATGCCCCTCCTGGTCCGCGGAACATCCCCGGCCGCGGCGACGGAGAAAGCCCGCGCCCGGCTCGCCGAAGTAGGCCTCCTCGACCGCCAGTCCCACCTCTCCGGCGAACTCTCAGGCGGCGAGCAGCAGCGTGTCGTTCTCGCCCGCGCCCTCGTCACCGACCCACTTTTTTTGCTCGCCGACGAGCCAACCGGCAATCTTGATTACCAAACGGCCGATAAGATCGTGGAATTGCTCGAGAGCTTACACGTCCGTCATCAGTTGACTTCCGTTTTTGTCACCCATAGCCGCACCTTTGCCGCCCGGTGCGATCGTGTGTTGGAATTAGAGCAAGGGAGATTGATCGAAAGTCCAGACCCCAGCCAGCCGGCATCGGCCGAACGGCCAGTCTGGTACCAAGGTCTTCCCCCAAACGGCGGATACCGTCCAGAACCGTAAAGAGTAGAATAAGGCTAGATCCTATGTTCGAACGATATACTGAGAAGGCGCGCCGGGTAATCTTCTTTGCCCGGTATGAGGCGAGCCAGTTTGGCAGCCCGTACATTGAAACGGAGCATCTGCTCCTGGGCCTGCTCCGTGAGGACAAAGCCTTGGCGAACCGGTTCCTCCGTTCGCATGCGGCGATCGAATCGATCCGCAAGCAAATCGAGGCCCACACCACGATCCGCGAAAAAGTCTCGACCTCGGTCGACTTGCCGCTCAGCCACGAGTGTAAGCGCGTTCTCGCCTACGCCGCCGAAGAAGCCGAACGCTTGAATCACAAGCACATCGGCACCGAACATCTGCTGCTCGGCCTGCTGCGCGAAGAGAAGTGCTTCGCCGCCGAGATCCTGCACGAACGCGGTCTGCGCCTCTCCCAGGTCCGCGAAGAGATCGCCCGCGCCAGTTCGGAGAAGTCCTCTTCCAGCCGCTCCAAAGAGAGTAGCCTGCTCGCCGAGTTCAGCCGCGACCTCACCCAGGCCGCCATCGACGGCCAGGTCGATCCCCTCATCGGCCGCGACTTCGAACTCGAGCGCGTCATCCAGATCCTCTGCCGCCGCACCAAGAACAATCCGGTGCTCATTGGCGAACCCGGCGTCGGCAAGACGGCCATCGTCGAAGGCCTCGCCCAGAAGATCGCCGACGGCGACGTCCCCTCCTTCCTCGCCGACAAACGCATCCTCGCCCTCGACCTGTCTCTCATCGTCGCCGGCACTAAATACCGCGGCCAGTTCGAAGAGCGCCTCAAAACCATCATGAAAGAGCTGATGGAAAACCAGAACGCGGTCATCTTCATCGACGAGTTGCACACCCTCGTCGGCGCCGGTTCCGCTGAAGGCTCCCTCGACGCCGCCAATATCCTCAAACCCGCCCTCTCGCGCGGCGAAATCCAGTGCATCGGCGCCACCACGCCGGCCGAGTATCGCAAGTCGATCGAGAAGGACCGTTCCCTCGAGCGCCGCTTCCAGGCCGTCAAAGTCCCCCCGCCCAACGAAGCCGACGCCATCAAAATCATGTACGGCATCAAGGAACGCTACGAGAAGTTCCACGCCGTCGCCTACACCAATGAGGCCATCGAGAGCTCGGTCTACTCGTCCAGCCGCTTCATCCCCGATCGCTACCTGCCGGACAAAGCCATCGACCTCATCGACGAAGCCGGCGCCCGCGTCAAGCTGAAGCAGACCACCCTGCCTTCTGACGTCGCCGAAATTCAGAAGCGCATCAAGTTCATCGTGCACCGCATGGAGAACGCGATCGCCAATCATGAGTTCGAGAAGGCCCGCTTCTATTCGGACGAAGAGCGCAAAGAGCGCGACAACCTCCGCCAGTTACGGGAGAAGTACAACCTCGACGACACCTCCACCGGCGTCGTCACCAAGGACGACATTGAAGACGTCGTCGCCCGCTGGACCGGCGTCCCCATGACGTCGATCAAGGAAGAGGAAATCTCCAAGCTCCTGCGCGTCGAGGAAGAGCTCCACAAACGCGTCATCAGCCAGGAGAAAGCGATCTCGGCTCTGGCCCGCGCCATCCGCCGGTCGCGCGCCGGCCTCAAGTCGCCCAAGCGCCCCTCCGGCTCCTTCCTGTTCCTCGGGCCCACCGGCGTCGGTAAAACCGAAGTCGCCCGCGCCCTCGCCGAGTTCCTCTTCGGCAGCGAAAAGAACCTCATTCGCTTCGACATGTCCGAGTTCATGGAGAAGCATTCGGTCGCCAAGTTGATCGGTTCGCCTCCCGGCTACGTCGGCTATGAGGAGGGCGGCCAATTGACCGAACGCGTCAAGCGCAATCCCTACTCCATCATCCTGCTCGACGAAATCGAAAAGGCGCACCCGGACGTCTACAACATCCTGCTGCAAGTCTTCGAAGACGGCCAGTTGACCGACGGTCTCGGCAACACGGTTGACTTCAAGAACAGCATGATCATCATGACGTCCAACCTCGGCGCCCGCTTCCTCGATAAGAAGAAGGGCATCGGCTTCGACGCTCCGTCACCCAACGGCATCGCCGCCAAGGTGGAAGATCAGGTGATGGGCGAAGTGAAACGCGCCTTTAACCCCGAATTCCTTAATCGCCTCGACGAAGTGATCCTCTTCACCTCGCTCGTGGACGAAGACCTCATCAAGATCATCGGTCTCCAGGTCGAGCACATCAACGCCAACCTGGCCATCAAACAGATCAAGATCCGCCTCAACGAAGACGCCGCCCGCTACATCCTGGAGAAGACGGCCGCCGACCGTGCCTATGGCGCGCGCCCCCTCCGCCGCGCCCTCCAGAAGTACATCGAAGATCCCCTCTCGGACATGGTCATCCAGGGTTCCCTGCCCCGTCCGAGCAACCTCGAAGTCTACCTGGGCGACGCCGGCATCTACTGCCGTCAAATCGATCCTGAAGTACCTGCTGAGGGCGAAGAAGCCACCGTCGGAGCCGGCGGCACCGCCGTCGCCGCCGAAGGCCTTCCGCTCTACATGTTCTCGTAAGCCTCCATCACGCAGTCCACCAAGGGCCGGCCCGCCGCAAGGCGCAGCCGGCCCTCGGTGCGTTTCTCGGGTGCTATTTTAGGCCGCCAATTGATTCTGTGGGCTATGCAACAGGCCAGGAACCGTGAGCAGACTGGAAAGGCTTTCAAGTCTTGCGTCCGAAGCCATGGCTAAACGTCGCTCAAAGAGGTCCGTCGTCCCCTTGAGAGACCTGACCGCCGAATCGGGTCCACCTTCCCGCAGGAGATCGAGCACAATCTCGAAGTCACGCTTATTGTTCCAAACGTAGCGACGAATGTGGCACTGCCAATCGAAGCGCAGCGCATGTCGATTGAGAAAAAACCATTCTTCTGTTTCGGCACCTGGGCAAAGAATTCCCGCGTTGATGCGAATCTCACTTTTAAAAATCCCGCCAAACTTTTGATTGCCCAAAAAAGCGAGGCGCGGAATTGAGATTGTCTGCTTTTCGTTGCAAAACTTTTCCTCGCCGTGCGAAAAAACGAATGGTTCAAAACCATGAGGGAACGCGGGAAACACTTGTGTCGCTGACTGCACTCGTAATTTTCCGAGCATCACATCATCGATCTCAGTCACAACGAAGTAGTCGGGGCCTTTGATTTGGCCACCCCGCAGGTATGGCAATTCTTCCTTCGGAACGAATTGGCTTCTGAACATTTCATAAATCATGACATTTTCCTTTTCAATGACTTTTCCCATAGAAGCGGCCGAGAACATTCACTGGCCTCCGGCATCAGGTCCAATGATTTATCTTGCGCCCTCGCTCAATATTGATAATGCTATAGCAATATCTTTACTGGGTCAAGTACTTTTTTCCGCCAAGTACGGAAATGGCCGAGGGGAGTACCGCGTTGGGGGTAGCTCGGTCCCGGTCAATCTCACGCCCTCCCCCTCAAAACTCTCCACTCAAGAGTCCAAGTTGGCCGACCACCTCGCGCGCTCATTGAAGCCTGTGGGCGGAAGGAAGCCCGGTTCACCCCGTTCGATACGCTCCGGCACCTCGGCGAAGTACCCCAACACAAACCATCCGAGTTCGTCCTCAACCACTACCACCACCTCAACTGGACCCGCTTCCTCCGGTCCATAATGAAAGCTGGTGCCCCTATGCTCGATTGGTCAACCTGCCCGGCCGTTGAACGAAATCCCCAGAAAGTGAGCGGCGCCTGGCTGTTCCGCGGGACCCGCGTTCCCGTCACTGCTCTCTTCGCCAATCTGGAGGGTGGCGCAACCGTCACCGAATTCATCGAGTGGTTCCCCGGCGTGTCACCTGAGCAAGTCAACCTCGTGCTCGAGCATGCCGCCCGCAGTCTCGATGAGCGCATTCCCGCCTAGCATGCGCATCATTCTGGACCACAACACACCAGCGCCCGTTCGCTATTGGCTCATCGGCCACGCCGTGGAGACGGCCTACGAGCGAGGGTGGGCAGAACTCATCAATGGTGAGCTTCTCGCCGCCGCCGAAGCTGCCGGGTTCGAAATCATGATTACGACGGATCAAGGAATCCGGTATCAGCAGAACCTCGCCGGTCGACGCCTAGCGCTCATCGTCCTCGACACGAACAACTGGACGCGAATTCGTAAATGGCGTCCACTCCTCATGGCTGCTCTCGACGACTATGCCCCAGGGGCCTACGTCGAAGTCAAATTCCCGTTTCCCTAATCAGGAATCAGGAATTAGGCGTCCCCACATGCCCCTCGATAAACGCCTTCAACCCCGCCACATCCGCGTCCATCACCTCGCAGCGCTGCGGCAACCCCTCGAGATCCGGTAAGCCCCGCGGACGCTCCGGTTCCACGCCCAGCGCCTCCCGGATCGATTCCGCGAACTTGATCGGCAGCGCCGTCTCCAGGCAAATCAGCGGCAGACCTGCGCGCCGCTCCTCCAGCCCCACCTTCACCCCATCCGCCGTATGCGTATCGATCATCACCCCATACTGCTCGTACACCTGACGGATCGTCCGCAACCGATCCGCATGCGAACTCCGGCCCGACGCGAATCCAAACCGCGCAATATCGAACTCCCGCAGATCGATCGCCCCGCCGGACTCCACCGTCTTCCACAACTCCGCCACCCGCGCCCCATCGCGCCCCACCAGATCGTACACGAACCGCTCAAAGTTCGATGCCTTCGAGATATCCATCGACGGGCTGCTCGTCGGGTAAGTCTGCGACGTTCCGCGCGGCCGGTACACGCCCGTCCGGAAGAACTCGTCCAGCACATCGTTCTCATTCGTCGCCAAAATCAACTGCCCGATCGGCAGCCCCATCATCCGCGCAATGTGCCCCGCGCAAATGTTGCCGAAATTGCCCGAAGGCACCGAAAACGCCACCTGCTCATCGTTCGATCGCGTCGCCGCAAAGTAGCCCTTGAAGTAATACACCACCTGCGCCGACACCCGCGCCCAGTTGATCGAGTTCACCGTCCCGATCCGATACTTCGCCTTGAACTCATGATCGTTCGAGACCGCCTTCACCAGATCCTGGCAATCGTCGAACATGCCGCGAATGGCAATATTGAAGATGTTCTCGTCCATCAGCGAGTACATCTGCGCCCGCTGAAACACGCTCATCTTGCCATAAGGCGACAGCATAAAGACGCGAATCCCGCGCTTGCCCCGCATCGCATACTCCGCCGCCGACCCCGTATCGCCCGAAGTCGCCCCCAGTATGTTCATCTCCGACTGCTGCCGCTCCAGCGCGTACTCGAACAGATGCCCCAGCAACTGCATCGCGATGTCTTTGAACGCCAGCGTCGGCCCGTTTGAAAGCTCCAGCAAATGCAGACCCGGCTCCAGCGTCCGCAGCGGCGTAATCTCCTCCGCCGCGCTCCCCTCCCGCACATTCCCGTAAACCTCAGCCCGGTACGTCTTGCGGACCATCCGCTCCAAATCCGCTGCCGGAATATCGGCCGCCAGCTTGGACAGAACCGCTAAAGCCAGGTCCGGATAGGCCAACTCGCGCCATTGGTCGAGTTCGGCCCGGCTCACCTGCGGATAGCTCTCCGGCAGATACAGGCCGCCATCCGGAGCCAGCCCCGCCAACAAAATCTCGGTGAAACTCTGGGCCGGGGCACGGCCTCGGGTGGAAATATAGTTCATGCGGAAACCGCGCGATGCACTGCGGAATCAGGCCGCCATGCGCGTTCCCCGATTATAGCGGGAACCACTCCAACGCCGTTTTTCTGATAAGCTCGCCTTCGATGAGCAACGAATCCACCTCCACGCGACGCTTCTTCATGGGCGCTGCCGCCGCCGCCAGCGCGATGCGCGTCTCTGGCGCAAACGAACGCGTCAGCGTCGCCATCGTCGGACTCGGCGGCCGCGGTACCAACCATCTCAATATCTACTCCCGCCTTCCCGAAGCGCGCGTCACCGGCCTTTGCGACGTCAACCAGGCCGCCCGTGAGCGCTCCCAGGCCACCCTCCTCAAAAACACCAGCGAGAAAGCCAAAGAGTACGCCGACATGCGCGAAGTCTTCGCCGACTCCTCCGTCGACGCCGTCTCCATCGCCACCCCCAACCACTGGCACGCCCTCTCCGCCATCTGGGCCATGAAAGCCGGTAAGGACGTCTACGGCGAAAAGCCCGCCTGCTACAACATCTACGAAGGCCAAAAGATGGTGCAAGTCGCCCGCGAAACCAAGCGCATGGTGCAAATCGGCTCGCAGCACCGCAGCAATCCCTTCAAAATGCGCGCCATCGCCGCCATCCAGGGCGGCCTCATCGGCAAGATCTACCAGGCCAAAGGCCTCTGCTACAAGCGTCGCGCCTCCATCGGCCGCAAGCCTGACATTGCGACGCCTCCCGGCATCGACTGGGATATGTTCCTCGGGCCTGCCCCCCTCCGCCCCTTCAACGAACTCCGTTTCCGCTATAACTGGCACTGGTTCTGGGACACCGGCAACGGCGACATCGGCAACCAGGGCGTCCACGAATTGGGCATCGCTCGCTGGGGCATGGGCGACCCCCAATGGCCCCTCACCGCCTACGCCCACGGCGGCAAATTCGCCTACGACGACGACCAGGAAACGCCCAACACCCTCACCGCCGCCTTCGATATGGGCGGCCGTGAACTCACCTTCGAAGTCCGCGGTCTCCTCACCAATGCCGAAGGCGCCGTCCCTCGCGGACGCCGTCCCGTCACCCCCGGCACCACCCCGCCCACTGACGCCACCGCACCCAAAAACGGCGCCCCCCTGAACGTCATGGTCGGCAATCTCTTCTACGGCACCGAAGGCTGGGCCGCCATGAGCGACGAAGGCTTCCAGGCCTTCAAAGGCGAAAGCAACGAACTCATCATGGAAGAGCGCGCGCCCCGCGGCCCCGGCAACGACCCCACCGGCCTCCACATGCAGAACTTCCTCGCCGCCGTCAAATCGCGCAACGCCAAGGACCTCCACGACGAACTGAACATCGCCTACCTCAGCGCCTCCATGTGCCACCTGGCCAACATCAGCTACCGCGTCGGCCGCAAGCTCACCCTTCAAGCCGGCCCGAAATTCCTCAACGATCCCGAAGCCAACAAGCTTCTCACCCGGGACTACCGCAAGCCTTACGTCGTGTAAACTCGCCCCGAACCTGTGTTTTCATAGAGGTTGGCCTCGCAGTTGGCGGCCGTCGCGCTTATGCAGGCTAACCTCGAAACACCCCGCATTCTTGAACTCGATGGCGTTCGCGGTCTCGCCATCCTCGCCGTCCTGCTCGCCAATGGACTCGGCGTTCCCCTCCTCTGGGCCGGCGTCGACCTGTTCTTCGTCCTCAGCGGTTTCCTCATCACCGGCATCCTGATTCGCCAGCGCGAAGCCGGCCACACCGGCCTCGGCCATTTCTACCGTCGCCGCGCCCTTCGCATCCTGCCCCCGTACCTGCTTTTGCTCTGCATCACCACCGTCGCCTTCGGCACCGGCTGGCTCCAGCACTGGTATTGGTTCGCCTTCTTCGCTACCAACATCGGCGCCGCTCTCCATCAACTCAGCTATCCCAATCTCCTCCCGCTTTGGTCCCTCGCCGTCGAAGAGCAGTTCTATCTCGTCTGGCCACTCGTCGTCCTTCACGTCCGCCGCCAAGCGCTCTTCGCCGTTGCCGTCGCGCTCCTCCTCACCGCCCCGCTCCTGCGCGCCCTCGCCACCCCCTGGTTCGATACCTTCTTTCCCATCTACTACCTCACTCCCTTCCGCATGGATCTCCTCGCCTCTGGAGCCCTCCTCGCCGCACTCCATCACTGGCAACGCCCCCGGATCGCCGCACTTGGCTTCCGTCCCCAATTCGCCTTCGTCGCTGTCGCCGCCATTCTCGTCTCGCTCACCGTCCTTGACCCTGGTTTCCGCACCAGCGCCAACTCCGTCCGCGGCAACGTCCTCATCTTTGCCTGCACCAACCTGCTGGCCACCGCGCTCGTCACGATTGCCCTCGTCGGCCAAGGCTTCATCTGCCGCCTCCTCCGCCTGCCTGCGCTCCGCTACCTCGGCAAGATCAGCTACTCCATGTACCTCATCCACCAGACCGCGATTCTCCTGGCGGCCCAACTTTTCCCCGGCCGCCTACCCAAATTCGCCTTGGCTGTCGTCTTCACCATCCTCTACGGCACCCTCTGCTGGTACGCCTTTGAGCGACGTCTTCTCGCTCGCCGCTCCTAGATCGTCCCTGCTCCAATCTCCGCCTTAAAGTAATTCTTCGGCTTCGCTGGCGATCCTGAAATCCGCCGCAACATCGCCAACTGGCCCACATGCGTCAACGCATCGGCCACCGGCCCCTGAAACAACCGCTCCGCCGGACACAGCAGCGCACTCTCCAGCCTTCGGTCAAACTCAGCCAGGGTCCGCAGAAACCGCTCCACCTCCGCATCCCACTCCAGCGGCGTCGAGTCGTGCCACTCATGTACCCCGTCTGCCAACCGAATCCCCCAATCGAATAAATCGCCCATGTGCGCCAGGATCTGCACCGCCGTCCGTGAATCGGCCCCCGCCGATACCTCACCAAAACCCTCAGGCGCATCCTGAATCGCCTTTCGAAAACGAAACGCCAACGTCGCTACCGTATGCCGCAAGAAAGCATTCATCAGACAAAGCTAAACTAAAGATTCACGCATGGGCAACATTCTCACTTCCCTTCCCGTCGGCCAACGCGTCGGCATCGCCTTCTCCGGCGGACTCGACACCAGCGCCGCCATCTACTGGATGCGCCAAAAAGGCGCCCTCCCCTACTCCTACACCGCTCACCTCGGTCAACCCGATGAGCCCGACTACGACGAGATCCCCCGCAAAGCCCTCGTCTATGGCTCAGAAAAGGCCCGCCTCATCGATTGCCGCCAGGAACTCGTTCGTGAAGGCTTGAACGCCCTCCAGTGCGGCGCCTTCCACATCACCACCGCCGGCGTCCCCTACTTCAACACCACTCCCCTCGGCCGCGCCGTCACCGGCACCAAACTCGTCGCCGCCATGCGCGAAGACGGCGTCGACATCTGGGGCGACGGCAGTACTTACAAAGGCAACGACATCGAGCGCTTCTACCGCTATGGCCTGATGGTCAACCCGGACCTGCGCATCTACAAGCCCTGGCTCGACGAGCAGTTCATCGCCGAACTCGGCGGCCGCAAAGAGATGTCCGAGTTACTCGAAAAAGCCAACCTCCCCTTCAAAATGTCGAAGGAAAAGGCTTACTCTACTGACTCGAATATCTGGGGCGCCACCCACGAAGCCAAGGACCTCGAACAGCTCAACACCGGCATCAAAATCGTCGAACCCATCATGGGTGTCGCCTTCTGGAAGAAGGAAGTCGACGTCGAGCCCGAAACCGTCACCCTCACCTTTGACCGCGGCCTCCCCGTCGCCATCAACGGTACCAACTACGCCGACCCCGTCGAACTCGTCATGGAAGCCAACCGCATCGGCGGCCGCCACGGCCTCGGCATGTCCGACCAGATCGAGAACCGCATCATCGAAGCCAAGAGCCGCGGCATCTACGAAGCCCCCGCCATGGCCCTCCTCCACATCGGCTACGAACGCCTCGTCACCGGCATCCACAACGAAGGCACCATGGAGCAATACCGCGACATGGGCCGCCGCCTCGGCCGCCTTCTTTACGAAGGCCGCTGGTTCGATCCCCAAGCCCTCATGCTCCGCGAAACCCTCCAGCGCTGGGTCGCCAAAGCCATCACCGGCGAAGTCACCCTCGAACTGCGCCGCGGCAACGACTATTCGCTGCTCAACACCGAAAGCCCCAACCTCACCTATCACCCTGAACGCCTCACCATGGAAAAAGGCGAAGGCGCTTTCGGCCCGCTCGACCGCATCGGCCAACTCACCATGCGCAATCTCGACATCACCGACTCCCGCGATAAACTCTTCGTCTACGCCAAAGCCGGCCTCCTCCCCGCCTCGGCCCTCAAGGACATGAAGCTCCTCGACGACTAACTCGCCTACCGTGGGACAGGCCTCCTGGCCTGTCCTCTCCTCTCTGGATCATGCTCAGCCTTCCCGTCGACGCCGTAGTCTCCGAAATCGTAAGTTCTCTACGCACCACCACCAACTTAGTCCTCGAAGCTCCCCCCGGTGCCGGCAAAACCACCCGCGTCCCGCCGGCGCTGCTGGAGTTCGGCCAAGTCCTGGTCCTCGAACCCCGCCGTCTCGCTGCCCGCCTCGCAGCCAAGCGCGTTGCTCAGGAAATGGGAGAGACCCTCGGCGAAACCGTCGGCTACCAGGTCCGCTTCGACGAAGCCGCTGGCCCCCGCACCCGCCTCCGCTTCCTCACCGAAGGCATCCTCACCCGCCGTCTCCTCACTGACCCGCTGCTCAAAGGAGTCAGCACCGTCGTCCTCGACGAATTCCACGAACGCCACTTAGATGGCGACTTAGCCCTTGCCCTGTTGCTCGACTTACAACGCACCAAGCGGCCTGATCTCCGCTTACTCGTCATGTCGGCCACCCTCGACGCCACCGCCATCGCGCAACACCTCGGCAACTGCCCCATCGTCCGCTCGCCCGGCAAGCTCTTCGAAACCGAACTGCGCTATACGCCCACCTCCAGCGCCCCGCTCGAACAACAAGTCCGCGGCACACTCGAACGCCTCGTCGCCGAAGGACTCCCCGGCGACGTCCTCGTCTTCCTCCCCGGCACCCGCGAGATCCGCCGCACCCTCGATGCCTGCGCCGATTGGCTCAAAACCAAAGGCATTCTGGCCCTCCCCCTCTTCGGCGACCTCACCCCCGAAGAGCAGGATCGCGCCGTTGAACCCGGCCCACAGCGCAAAGTCATCTTCTCCACCAACATCGCCGAAAGCTCCGTCACCATCGAAGGCGTCCGCGTTGTCATCGACTCCGGCCTCGCCCGCGTCGCCGAAGATTCGCCGTGGACCGGCCTCCCTTCGCTCACGGTGAAGCGCATCAGCCAAGCCTCCGCCACCCAGCGCGCCGGCCGCGCATCTCGTACTGGCCCCGGCACCGTCGTCCGCCTTTACACTCCCGACGACTTACACCGCCGCCCAGCGCAGGATTCCCCCGAGTTACTTCGCCGCGAACTCAGTCAATTAGTCCTCGACTTATTCGCCATGGGCATCGACGAACCCAGTATCTTGCCTTGGCTCGACGCCCCGCCCGCCCCCGCCGTCACCGCAGCTCGCAAACTCCTGCACCGCCTCGGCGCTCACGGTCAACGCGCCAATCAAATGGCCCAACTGCCGCTGCACCCCCGCCTCTCCCGCCTCGTCCTCGAAGGCGCATCCACCGGCGTTCGCCGTGCCGCCTGCGATGCCGCCGCGCAACTCAGCCTCGGCGAATCCGGCGACCTCTCTGGCATGGCTCGCCAAGTCAGCCGCCAGATTGATCGTGCGCTCAATGCCCCTTCCGGCAAGCCCGACCCCCATGGCCTCGACAAAGCCCTGCTCGCCGCCTTCCCCGATCGCGTCGCCAAGCACCATCGCGACGACGAAGTGCGCCTCGCCGGCGGCGGCTCCGCCCGCGTCGCTCGCGGCCAAGTCGTTCCTAAATGGCTCGTCTGCATCGACATCGAAGAACGTCGCGAGCAAGGCCTGCCCATCGTTCGAGACTTCATCCCCATCGAACCCGACTGGCTACTCGATCTCCCCGAAGTTGAAGAGCGCTCGGACCTCTCCTGGCACCGCGACGCCAACCGCATCGAGGCCGTCAACCAACTCCGCTACGGCGCACTCGTCATCGACGAAACCCGCGGCCGCCCCACTGACCTAACCGCCGCCGCTAAGTTACTCGCCGCCAAAGCGCACGAACAGCTCCACCGCTTCATTGATCCTGACGAATTAACCGAGTTACAAGCCCGCCTCATCTTTGCCGGTCTGGGCGAAGTGAACGTCGAAACCGCGATCGCCCAACTCGCCGAGGGCCTGGTCAGCTTTACCGAACTCGAAGCCGCCACCCGCAACGGCGGACTGGAACGCACCTTAGTCGGCGACCTCTCCCAACTCAATCGTCTGGCGCCGCAAAAGATTCAACTCCCCACCGGACGCCAAGCCCGTATCCGCTACATTCAAGGCCAAACCCCATGGGTCGCCTCCCGCCTGCAAGACTTCTTCGGACTCCGCGAAACTCCGCGCATCGGTCAAACAAACTTAGTCGTCCACTTACTCGCCCCGAACCAGCGTCCTGTCCAAGTCACCCAGGACTTAGCCGGATTCTGGGTCCGCCACTACCCCGAAATCCGCCGCGAACTCTCTCGCCGCTACCCTCGCCACGCTTGGCCCCTCGACCCCCTCGGCACCGAAGCCGTCCAGATCGGCAAGCGCTAAACTTCGAAGATCGTCGCCTGACTAATCGTCACCGAATATATTCGGGAATCGTAAACTCCTGAACTACGCTTAGCGTTCCTTGGGAGTAGACGTAGAGCGCCTTCTTCTCCGCGTCCACCAGTCAGATATGGGGCACAGCCAAGCTGTCGTACTCCCGAAGCTTCTCCAGAATCAAGACCATTCTGTCATCAGGGGAAAGGATCTCGATTGCCACGAGCGGCGCGATCGTCGGAACCTGCGCTTCCGGTCTAGGGCCTGCAAATACGGCTACATCGGGAATGCGAACCCGATCCAAGGTTAAGCGATGGCGCAACTCTGAGTACGCGCGAAAAGGAAGCCCCGCACGCTTCAGGTCTTAGAAAATTTCGATCCAACGCACCTGAATTTCACTGTGGTCCAAACTCGGCATACTGCGCTCCACCACCTCACCATCGACGTACTCGCGGTCCGTACCTTCGTACGAGGTGCGTAGATACTCATCGATCGTCATCATGGTCCTGGTCGCCATATCTCGATCGTAGGCCTAAGCCAACACCTCGCGAATCAACTCGCCGGAGACATCGGTCAGGCGCATATTCCGACCGTTGTAGTAGTAAGTCAGCTTCGTGTGATCCAGCCCAAACAGGTGCAGGATCGTCGCATGTAAGTCGTTCACCGACTTCTTACTCTCAGTGGCGCGCAGGCCGAACTCATCAGTCGCACCCACCACCGTACCGCCCTTGATGCCGCCCCCGCCCAGCCAAACCGTAAACCCGTAAGGATTGTGGTCCCGCCCGTCTAGCCGCTGGGAGATCGGCAATCTGCCGAACTCGCCGTGCCAGATCAACAGCGTCGAATCCCAAAGCCCCCGCGACTTCAGGTCCGTAATCAAAGCGGCAATCGGCTTGTCCGTCTCGCCGCAATGCATTTCATGGTTCGCCTTGATGTCCCAGTGCGCATCCCAACTATCCTGAAAATTGCCTCCGCCCGAGTACAACTGGACGAAACGCACGCCCCGCTCCACCAACCGCCGCGCCATCAGGCACTGCTTCCCGAAATACTGCGTAGGATCTTCGTCGACGCCATATAACTGACGCGTCGCAGCAGACTCCCGCCCCAGATCCACGGCCTCCGGCGCGCTCACCTGCATCCGATAAGCCAACTCGTAGCTATTGATCCGCGCCGATAACTCACTCTCCTCGGGATACTGCGCCAGATGCTCCTGGTTCAGCTTGCCGAGTAAGTCCAGCCAGCGGCGCTGCCGCTCACGGCTCGTATCTCCGCGCGGCTTCAAGTCGACAATCGGATCGCCCGTTGACCGGAACTGCGTTCCCTGAAACGCCGCCGGCATATAACCGTTGTTCCAGTTCGGCGCTCCCCCAATCGGCCCGCCGCGATGATCCGTAAACACAATAAACGCCGGCAGGTTCTGATTCTCGGTCCCCAGCCCATAGGTCAGCCACGAACCCATTGATGGATGCCCCAGCAAAATCGATCCCGTATTCATCTGGAACAACGCCGGCGCATGGTCATTCGACAGCGTATGCATCGAGCGAATAAAGGCCAGGCTATCCACATGCTGCGCCACATGCGGAAACAGCGTCGACACGTCCATCCCCGATTGCCCGTACTTCTTGAACGTCCAAGGCGACGCCATAATCGCACCCGGCGTCCCTTGCGACGGCTTCAAGTCCTTCTCCGGCAGCGCCTCACCCTGACGCTCCAGCAGCAACGGCTTCGGGTCAAACGTGTCGATATGGCTCACCCCGCCATAGCAAAAGATCGAAATCACGCTCTTGATCTTGGCCGGAAAATGCGGCTGCTTCAGCGCCAAAGGATTCTCGTTGGCCTGGAGTAAGTTCGCCAGCGCCAGCGATCCGATTCCCCCGCCGCACCGATTGAATAATTCCCGTCGTGACCAGTAGCGTGACATAAATTATGGAATGTAAGCGAACTCGTTCAAATTGAAAAGCGTCTGGCAGAAATCCACCAGCCCGGTCTCGTTTCCTCGCAGGAAACTCAAGGCCTTATCCCGCTCGGAAGGCGTAGGTTCGCGGCCTAACGCCAGCCGAAAGCCGTGATCTACCTGTGCCCGCGGCTCCGCGCCCGCCTCACGCAGCAAGCGCTCCGCAAACTTCTTCGACTGCACCTCGACAAACGAACCGTTCATCATAATCAGCGCTTGAATCGACGTCGTCGAACGATTCCGCCTGGAACACGAAGCCACCGTGTCCGGCTTGTCATAAACATCCAGCATCGGCACCGGGATCGTCCTCTTCGTAAAGACGTAAATCCCCCGTCGCCAAGTAGAGGGGTCTTCATCGGACTTCCCCGGCCACTTACGCCCCGAACTCCCCTGCCACAGCGCCGGATCGATATACGGATAAATCCCAGGTCCGCCCATCTTCAAGTCCAGCGTGCCCGCCGCCGCCAGCACCGAGTCGCGCACAATCTCCGCTTCCATCCGGCGCGGCCGCAAATGGCTTTGGTAGTACTTCGAAGTCATCATCAGCCGATGCAGCTTCTTGACGCTCCAGCCGTTCTCCACAAATTCCGTCGCCAGCCAGTCGAGTAACTCCTGCTTTTTCACGCCGCTGCCGCTCTTGCCGAAGTTACTCGGCGTATCGACAAAGGCCTCGCCGAAATGTTGGAGAAAAATGCGATTCACAAACACCCGCGCCGTCAACGGATTCTCCGGCGACGCGATCCAGCTCGCCAGCGTACTCCGCAGGTTCTGCGGCCCAAACGACACCGGCTTCAACGCCGCCGCGCTCACCACTCCCGGCTGATGTTCCGGCGAATACTTCTTGCCGTTCTTGATCCCCAACGCCGCCGCATACTCCGGCGGACGCTGCTTGTCGAACGCCTCCACCGCGGCCACCAGCTCTTTGTGCCGGGCTTTTTCCGACGCGGACAGTTGCTTCAGCACATCCTCATCGGAGATCTTCAGCGTCACTTCCACTTGCTTGGCATTCAGCACCTGCCCCTCGGTGCGCTTCTCCGGCGGCGTCCGCAGCGCCAGTTGCATATACTCCGGCAGACTCGCCCGCTTCGCCTCCGTCATTCGATCCCGCGTCGGCTTCAGGAAATCCAGCACCGCCTGTTTCGCCGGTTTCTGCAGTGCGTCAATCCGCTTGTTCTCCGCCACATTCCGCGCGATCGTCTCCGCATCTGCCAGCGGATGATTCGCGTACTCGGTGTTATAGAAAACCGCTTGTAACTTGAAGTAATCCTTCTGCGGAATCGGATCGAACTTATGGTCATGACAGCGCGCGCACCCGATCGTCAACCCCATAAACGCCCCGCCCGTCGTCGAGATCAAATCGTCCAACTCATCCAAGCGCGTCTGCTCCGTGCGAATATTCGCCTCCGGACCGTGCCGCAGATAGCCGGTGGCAATCAGCTCATCCGGCGTCGGCTTCGGCGACTCATCCCCCGCCAAGTGCTCGCGAATCAACTGGTCATACGGCTTATCCGCATTCAGCGAATTCACCACGTAATCCCGGAAACGCCACGCCGTCGGCCGGTCGCGGTCGAACTCATAGCCCGCCGAATCGGCATACCGCACCAGATCCAGCCAATGCCTCGCCCAACGCTCCCCATAGTGCGGCGATGCCAGTAACTGGTCGATCAGCCTGGGCCAAGCTCCAGGATTCTCGTCCTTCACAAAAGCATCAACCTGCACCGGCGTCGGCGGCAGCCCGAGTAAGTCGAGATAGGCCCGCCGCACCAACGTCCGCTTGTCCGCCACCTTCGTCGAAGGATAGAAAACGTCAATCGCGTTTCCGCCGTAGTCTTTATGCACCGGCGGCACAAACGCCCAATACTTCGGCTCCGGCGTCTTGCCTAAAGCCAACTCCGGCGCGCCCGCCTCAATCCAACCCTTGATCGCCGCGATCTCGTCCGGCTTCAGCGCGCCCGAAGGCGGCATCACCGGTTTCCGCGCTCCCGAAACGAAGCCAAACAACACACTCGACGACGCATTGCCCGGAGTAATTGCCGCGCCGCGAGTTCCACCCTTAAGCAACGTCTCTCGCGAACGCAAATCCAACCCGGACATCGCCGCCTGCCCATGACAACCCAGGCAGTTCTTCTGCAGAATACGTCCCGCCTCGGCCACCGTCGCTTCCTGCGCCAGCAGCCCGCAAACACTCGTCAGAAGAACCGCCAGCCTCATGCGTTCAATCCCGCCAGCACGCCTCTCAGAAACGCAAATGACTTCTGCATCCCCGGCAGCGGATCATCGGCATTGATCTCGTACTCCAACATCACGTTGCCCTGATAATTCATCTTCTTCATCTGGCGTAGCATCCCCGCAATCGGCAGAATGCCGTCGCCCACCGCGCACTGGCTCCCCCGATCCGTCGCCACCTTCAGGTCCTTAATGTGGAAGTCGAGCAGCCGGGAGCCGGATAGCGCCACCGATTCCACTAAGTCGTTGCCCGTCCGCACCTCGTGCCCAATGTCAATACAGACCCCGATCCGCGGATCCATGTTCTTGATCGCCTTCAGCGCATCGCGGCAACTCGGAAAGTGCTTATCCTCCGGTCCATGATTATGGATTGCCGCCTTGATGTTGTACTCCTTCACGAACCGCTCCACCATCGGCAAGGTCTTCATCGACGGCCCGATGATAATCATCGGCATCCCCGCTTCCTTGGCGTACTGGAAGTGGTAGCGAATGTCCGCCTCATCTTCCTTCAACAGGTAAATCACGCCCCCGCTGGTTACTTCCAGTCCGGCTGTTTTGAACTGTTGGCTCGCCTTCTCCCGCTCTTCCAGCGTGCTCTTAAACGGCAGGTGCATCTCTTTCACGCTGAGATACTTAATACCCAATTGCTTGATGCCGCGAACCATCGCGCCGCGCTGAAACTCGCGGAATGAATAGCTGGCGACGCCCAGCTTCAACTCGGGTGCGCCGGCACGGGGAGTGTCGGCAGGGGTAGCGGCAAACGCGGCGGAAGCAGCAAGGCTTCCTTGGAGGAGCGAGCGACGGGTAGACATCGCTCCCGATTTTATCACCCGCCTGCGTCGAGTTTCGGGTTCTGCTTCGCCCACTCCAGGTACTCGCCTACCGTGTAGAACGTCCGATGCTTGTACAATCGTCCTCCGTCCTCCACCGGATGCGTCCAGTTGAAGCTCCACGAATCCCCGGTCCCTTTCATCCACTGTTCCAACCGACGCTCGAGCTTCCGCTGAACGCCAGCCGAACCCGCCTGGCCCACCAGATTCGTCCGCTGATACGGATCCTTCCGCAAATCGTAAAGCACCCAAGGCCGATCCTCATACCGCGCATACATGTGCGTCGCCGTCCGTACGCCCCGCCATCCCGCCCCCGTACCGTCCCCCGCAAAGGGCCCGAAGATCTGGAAGAACGCCGAATCCGGCCCTCGCCCCTTACCCTTCACGATTGGCCCCGACAGGTCCTGGCCCTGCATCGCCTTCGGCACCGGAACCCCCGCCATCCCCAGCAAAGTCGGCGCAAAGTCGACATGCGTAAAGAAGACGTCGCTCCGCGTCTTTGCCGCCACCTTCCCCGGCCAACGCAGAATCCCCGGCACGCGAATTGACTCCTCCCACGGCTTCCGCTTCAGCCGCGCGCCCTGCGATCCCAACATATCCCCGTGATCGCTCGAATACAGCACGATCGTGTTCTCGCGCAATCCCAACTCGTCCAGCTTCGCCATCAGGCGTCCCACCTGGTCATCGATCGCCGTCACCATCCCGTAGTACTCGGCAATCAACTCCGGCGTCGGCACCCGCTCGCCCGCCGCGTAGTTCTCCCGCATCGCCAGCTTCGCCGGCTGGTACTCTTTCGTATAGCTCGCCGGCGCTTTATAAGGATCGTGCGGCGGACCCCATTGCACCGTCAGATAGAACGGCCGCGCGTCCGTCTTCGTCGCCTCCAGAAACTCCACTCCCAAATCCGCCCAACCCTCCGCCTCAAACTTCCCCAGCTTGATCGGCTCGGCCTCATCGCGAAAGTAGTGATTGTCGAAATGCCGATGGCTGCATTGATGCGCCGCCCAAAACTCGAAGCCCTGCCGCCGCGGCCCCGGTGGCACAAATCCCGGCTCCCGCGGACCGCCATCCAAATGCCACTTCCCCACACAGCCCGTCCGGTAGCCCGCATCCCGCATCGTCTGCGCAAAGCTCACTGAGCCCTCCCGCAGCCGCAGATCATTCGCCACCATCCCGTTGCGATGGCAATACTGTCCCGTCAACAGCACAGACCTCGCCGGACAACACACCGGCGTATTCGCAAACACGTGATCCAGGATCACCCCTTCCGCCGCCAAACGGTCCAGGTGCGGCGTCCGCACGTCCGGGTTCCCCAAACAACCCACCGCGTGGTACCGATGCTGATCCGGCATAAGAAATAGAATGTTCGGGCGGCGCGCTTCCGCCGCCTCTCCCGAAACGCCAGCCGCGCTGGCGGCTACAAACTCACGGCGGGTCAATGACATCTCGCCCCGAATCCTATCACCTTAGCCTCGTCGCCTCGCGCCGCCGGTACTCGCGCGGCGTAAAGCCCGTCAGCTTCTTGAAGTCCTTGCTGAAGAAGAAGCGGTCGCGATAGCCCACCTCTTGCGCAATCCACTGGATCGCATCCTCCGTATCGCCCAAACGCCGCTTCGCCTGGCTGATCCGTTCGCGCCGTAACCAGTCAATCGGACTCGTCCCGAACGCCGCCTTAAACACCCGCGCAAAGTGCGACGCACTCATCCCCACCAACTCCGCCAACTCCCCCACCGTATGCGGCTCAAAGTAAAAGAGCCTCATTCGCTCCACCGCCTTCCGCAACGGCGCCGGCACATTCTCCTCCGGCTCATGCCGCTGCCGCGCACAACACGCCAGCGCCAACAACTGCGCCACAGCCGCATGCAACCGCGGCGCCGATTCCGGCGCATCACTCTGCATCTGCGTGAAAATCTCCCGGTACACCGCTTCCGCCTCTGCCCGCCCCATCCCCGCCAGCACCGGCCACGTATCCGCCGACAGCATAGTACACATCTGCTCCAGCCGCGGCCCCTCAATCCGCACCCAGTACACCTCCCACGGATCCTCCGCCACCGCCCCATGCTCATGCGGATGGTGGCAATTCACCCAAACCAATTCCCCCGCCCCCACCCGGTGCGTCGCCCCCGCCACCCGCACGTAGCCCGCACCGGCAAGGCAGTAAATTAATTCGTGCCCAGGAAAATGCTCCCGCCGCACCAGGTGATCCGGCCCCCCCACCATGTGCCCCGCTCGCGGCACCGTATAAAACACGTCCTGATGCACCGGATTCGCCGTCGCGTAAAGCGAGATCGGAAAATGGGTCAAGGGATGCGCGCCAGCCATGATGGCATCGTACAACTTTCAAAGCTTCTTCAGCCATTGCATGGAGATGAAGAATCCGTCACCCTCAAGGAGTATGGCGATCTATCGAATGGCTTGGCTCCTTGCTGGTCTCCCCGCCCTGGCGGCGGAGCCGGTGAACTTCAGCCGTCAAATCCTGCCCATCCTCTCCGACAAGTGCTTCAGTTGCCACGGACAGGATCCCAGCGGACGCATGGCCGGCCTCCGGCTCGATCTCCGGGACTCCGCCACCGCCGTCCGCCGCGCCGGCACCGCCAACGCCGGGGCCGCCCTCGTCCCCGGCGATCCCGCCGCCAGCCGCCTCATGGCCCGCATCGCCCCCGCTAACCCGCGCCAGCTCATGCCGCCCGCTTCCTCCCACAAGGCGCCCCTCACCCCCGCCGAAGTCGCCACTTTCAAGCTTTGGATCGAGCAAGGCGCTAAATGGGGCAAGCATTGGTCCTTTGAGCCGCCCGTCCGCACTGCCTCCGCCACCATCGATTCCCTCATCGACGCCAATCTCAACCGCGCCGGCGTCAAAGCCACCGCGCAAGCCTCCCGGCACACCCTCGCTCGCCGCCTTTCCTTTGACCTCACCGGCCTGCCCCCCACGCCCGAAGCCGTCGCCGCCTTCGTCAGCGACCCCTCTCCCGCCGCTTACACCAAATTCGTTAACCAGTTACTCGCCAGTCCGCACTTCGGCGAACGCATGGCCATGTGGTGGCTCGACGGTGCCCGCTACGCCGACACCGATGGCTTCCAGGCCGACGAAAGCCGCACCAATTGGCCCTGGCGCGATTGGGTCGTCTCCTCCTTCAACCAAAACCTGCCCTTCAATCGCTTCACCATCGAACAATTCGCCGGCGACTTACTCCCCAACGCCACGCCCGAACAGAAAATCGCCACCGCCTTCCACCGCAACCACATGACCAACGGTGAAGGCGGCCGCGACAAAGAAGAGTCCCGCATCGACTACGTCCTGGACCGTGTCAACACCACCGGGACCGTCTGGCTCGGCCTCACCCTCGGCTGCACCCAATGCCATTCCCATAAGTTCGATCCCATCGCCCATCGCGACTATTACTCGCTCTCCGCCTTCTTCAACAGCATCGACGAAGATGGCGCGGCCGGCCGCAAAGCGATGCCCTACGTCAGCTATCGCTCGCCCTACGCCGCCCGCGCCGTCGCCGAAGCTCAGTCCCTGGTCGACACGCGCAAGCCGCAGGAAGTGCTCGCTAAGAAGAACGCCGAAGCGCCGTTCGCTCAGTGGCTCGCTCAACGCACCAACGAAGTTCGCGACGGCTTCCAGGCTTGGCGGCCCCTCGCCGCCTCCTCGCTCAACTCCGCCGAAGGCACCGTGCTCACCCAGGAAGCCGACGGCACCATCCAGACCAGCGGCCCGAATCCCCGCCAGGACGACTACCGCATCGGCGCACCCGTCCGCCTCTCCCGCATCACCGGCATCAAGCTCGAAGTCTTCCCCCATGCCACCAACTCGCAGGGACGGCTCTCCCGCGGCGCATCCGGCGAGTTCTTACTCACCGACATCAAGTTACAAGTCAAGCAAGCCGGTAACACCCAGTTGCGCGACATCGCCATGCGCACCGCCATCGCCGATTACTCCGCCGACAAAAAGACCAACGATAACTACGGCGAAATCCGCGACACCCTCGACGACGATCCCCGCAACGGCTGGACCACCAAAGGCAACGATCCCCGTAAAACCCACACCGCCCTCTTCGAACTCGCCGATCCTCTCGTGCTCGCCGCCAACGAAGAGATCGTCTTCGAAATGCGCCACCGCTCCACGCTCGGCGACGCCAACATCGGCCGCTTCCGCCTTTCCGTAACTGACCAGCGCGGCCCTGCCGTCCAAAGTCTCGATGTCGCTCCGCTCGAGCAACTCGCCTCCGGTCTCACGCCCGCTCTCCGCGAACGCCTCTTCGCCCAGTTCCTCACCGACCATGAACCCTACGTCAACGCCAAGGAAGCGCTCGACCGCGCCCAGCGCCAACTCGACGAAGTGAAGAACTCCGGCCAAGTCGATGTCATGGTTCTCGCCGAGCGTCCCCAGCCGCGCACCAGCCACATCCTCCTCCGCGGCGTCTGGGACAAGAAAGGCGAAGTCGTCACCCCCGAAATCCTTCCCGCCATCGCTCCCTGGCCGGCCGGCGAACCCAAGAACCGCCTCGGTCTCGCCCAATGGCTCGTTTCTAAAGACAACCCCCTCACCGCCCGCGTCATCGTCAATCAACTTTGGCAACTCATGTTCGGCGACGGCCTCGTCCGCACCACCGAAGACTTCGGCTTACAAGGCGAACAGCCCACCCATCCCGAGTTACTCGATTGGCTTGCCGTCGAGTTTGTCGAAAGCGGCTGGGACGTCAAACACATCCTGCGCCTCATGGCCAACAGCGCCGCCTATCGCCGTGACTCAGCCGTCAGCCCCGAGTTACTCGCCCGCGACCCGCAGAACCGCCTTCTCGCCCGCGGCGCCCGCTTCCGCTTACCCAGTTGGATGCTGCGCGATGCCGCCCTCGGCTATGCCGGCTTACTCAATCCCGCGCTCGGCGGGCCGCCCGTGAAACCCTACCAACCCGAAGGCGTCTGGGAAGAGCTCTTCATGGGCCGCTTCCGCTACGAGCCCAGCGAAGGCCCCGCCCAATACCGGCGCACGCTCTACGCCTTCTGGCGCCGCACCATTGCCCCCACCTTCCTCTTCGATTCCGCTCAACGCCGTTCCTGCGAGGTCCGCACCTCGCGCACCAACACCCCGCTGCAGGCGCTCACCTTGCTCAACGACCAGACTTACCTTGAAGCCTCGCGCACCATCGCCTCCGCCGCCATCTCGCAACCGCCCACGGCCCGCGTCCGCTCCATGTTCGCCCGCATTCTCTCTCGCACACCGGACGCCGCCGAAAGCGCCGTGCTCGATCGTGAGTATCTTCGTGCCTTCACCCACTACCGGAAAAATCCGAAAGACGCCGCCGCCCTCGCTGGCAGTCAACAGCCCGAGCTGGCCGCCTCCATGTTAGTCGCCAGCATGATCCTGAACCTCGATGAGGCCATCACCCATGAGTAACTTCGTTCCCGCCCGCCGCGCGTTTCTCTCTGGAGGCGTCTCCCTCGGCGCGCTCGCCCTCAACTCGATGCTCGGCGCCGCCGACAACCCACCCGCTCTCGGTCTGCCCGGACTCCCCCACTTCGCCCCTCGCGCCAAGCGCGTCATCTTTCTCACCCAGTCCGGCGGACCTTCACAACTCGAACTCTTCGATCACAAACCCGGCCTGCGCCAGTGGGCCGGCAAGGAACTGCCGGACTCCATCCGCCAGGGCCAGCGCCTCACCACCATGACCGCCAATCAAAAGCAACTCGTCATGCCCGGCGTCACCAAGTTCACCCGCCACGGCCAGAGCGGCGCCGAACTCGGCGAGTGGCTCCCGCATCTCTCCAAAGTCGTCGACGACGTCTGCTTCGTCAAGTCCATGTGGACCGACCAGATCAACCACGCCCCCGCCATGACCCAGTTCCTCACCGGCAATCAGTTACCCGGCCGTCCCAGCATGGGTTCCTGGTTCAGTTACGGCCTCGGCAGCACCAATCGCAACCTACCCGACTACTTAGTCATGCTCTCCAAGATGCAGCGCCCCAGCGATCAGCCGCTCTATGACCATTACTGGGGCAGCGGCTTCTTACCCTCCCGCTACCAGGGCGTAAAATTGCGCAATGCCAAGGATCCGGTGCTCTACTTACGCGACCCCGAAGGCCTTCCCCGCCCTCTCCGCCGCGGCATGCTCGATGGCCTCGCTGAACTCAATCAGCGCCGCCTCACCCAAACCGGCGACCCCGAAATCACCACGCGCATTCGCCAGTACGAAATGGCCTACCGCATGCAAACCAGCGTGCCTGAGCTCACTGACTTTCACGACGAACCCGAAGAAGTCTTCGAACTCTACGGTCCTGATTCGCGCCGCCCCGGTAGTTACGCCGCCAACTGCATCATGGCCCGCCGCCTCGCCGAACGGGGTGTTCGCTTCATCCAACTCTTCCATCCCGACTGGGACCACCACAGCCGCCTGCCCTCCTGGTGCACCGCCCGTTGCCGCGATACCGACCAGCCCAGCGCCGCACTCATTCAAGACCTCAAACGCCGTGGCATGCTCGACGACACCCTCGTCATCTGGGGTGGCGAGTTCGGGCGCGGCGTCGCCGGCCAAGGCCAGTGGGACAGCATCGAAGCCGGCCGCGATCATCATCCGCGCTGTTTCACCATCTGGATGGCCGGAGCCGGCATCAAGCCCGGCCTCACTTATGGCAGCACCGACGACTTCAGTTACAACGTCGCCGAGAACCCCGTCCACGTCCGCGACTTACACGCCACCGTCATGCACCTCATGGGCATTGACCATGCCCGCTTCACTTACCGCTTCCAGGGCCTCGACTTCCGCCTCACGGGCGTGGAACACGCCCGCGTCGTCAAAGAACTGCTCACCTAGTACGGATAACATGGCGCCGGCTGCCAATATCCCCAACCGTCGTAGTAACCGCAGCCGCCCGGGCCGGCGTAGCCCCAACCAAACGGAATCCCCACGCCGAAGCCCCAGTACGGGCGCGCCCAGAAGTTTCCGCCGTAGAAGTAGCCTCGCCCCGCATAGAAACGGCCCGGAGCGAAGCCGCCATATCCCCGTCCTGGCGCATACCCACGACCGTAACCGTACCCGCCCCGCGGCGCATACCCGCGCCCATAAGAATACCCGCCGCCCCGGCCGCCCCGGAACGCCGGCCCCTGCGAATATCCACGTCCCCCCGAGAAGCCCCGGCCCGAAGAGTAGCCACCGCCGCCACCCGAATAACCGCGACCGCCGCTAAACCCGCCGCCCCCGCGACCGCCCCGATCCCCGCCGCCACCCCGTTGCCCAAACGCTGAAGTCGCTCCGGCCAAAAGCAGAACTGTACCGAAGGCAACAGTTCTCGTCCATTTCCCGCTCAATGTCAGATTCATAAGGCCTCCATCTCACCCTGACAACCTGCAAGTCAGAGGCCAAATCGTAAACATTTGAAAAGGCAAGCGACCTGGCCGGCCACCCGCCGCCGCACCGGTGGATATCCACCACTCCCTCGGCTGCGGTGCACCAACCTACTTCTTCTGCGACTTATCGATCTTCGCCCACGTATCCCGCAACGGCACCGTCCGGTTGAACACCGGCTTCTCCGCCGTCGTGTCCGGGTCCACGCAAAAATACCCCACGCGCTCGAACTGATACAGCGTCCCCGCCGGCGTATTCTTCACGCTCGGCTCCACCTTGCCCGCCATCGGCACCAGGCTCTTCGGATTCAGCGAATCCAGAAAGTCCTGATCCTCACCGGCCTCGGCCAGAAACAGATTCTCGTACAGTCGCGCTTCCATATCCAGCGCATGCTCCGCCGACACCCAGTGAATCGTCGACTTCACCTTGCGCCCGTCCGGTGCATTCCCGCCCCGCGTCGCCGGATCGTAAGTGCAATGCACCTCCGTCACCTCGCCCGTCGCCGGATCCTTCACCACACTCGTACACGTCACGAAGTACGCATAGCGCAGCCGCACCTCGCGCCCCGGCGATAACCGGTAATACTGCTTCGGCGGATCCTCGCGGAAGTCATCCCGCTCGATATAAATCACCTTGGAGAATGGCACCGTCCGGTTCCCCATCTCCGGCTTGTCCGGGTGATTCACCGCTTCCAGTTCCTCGCTCTGCCCCTCCGGATAGTTGTCGATCACCACCTTGATCGGGTCCACCACCGCCATCACCCGCGCCGCGCGCTGGTTCAGATCCTCGCGCAAATGGTGTTCCAGCAAAGCGAACTCAATAATCCCGTTCGTCTTCGACACGCCGATGCTGCCGCAGAACGCGCGGATCGCCTCCGGCGTATAGCCGCGCCGCCGCATCCCCGACAGCGTAGGCATGCGCGGATCGTTCCAGCCCGACACCAGCCCCTTCTGCACCAGCGTCAGCAGCTTGCGCTTGCTCAGCATCGTATTCGTCAGGTTCAGCCGGTCGAACTCAATCTGCTGAGGATGATGAATCCCGAGGTTCTCCACGTACCAGTCGTACAGCGGCCGGTGATCCTCAAACTCCAACGTGCAGATCGAATGCGTAATTCCCTCAATCGAATCGCTCTCGCCATGCGTGTAGTCGTACATCGGGTAGATGCACCACTTGTTCCCCGTCCGATGATGCTCAGCGTGCAGAATCCGGTACATCACCGGGTCCCGCATATTGAAGTTCGGCGACGCCATGTCGATCTTCGTCCGCAGCGTCCGCGACCCATCCGGAAACTCGCCCGCCCGCATCCGCGCAAACAGGTCCAGGTTTTCTTCCACTGTCCGGTTGCGGTAAGGGCTCTCTTTGCCCGCCTCCGTCGTCGTTCCGCGCGACTCGCGAACCTGCTCCGGCGTCAGGTCACAGACGTAGGCCTTGCCCGCCTTGATCAACTGCACCGCCCAGTCATGCAACTGCTCGAAATAGTCTGAGGCGTAGAAAAGCCGGTCCTCCCAATCGAACCCGAGCCACCGCACGTCCTCAATAATCGAATCGACGTACTCCGTCTCTTCCTTCGAAGGATTCGTATCGTCGAACCGCAAATTGCACTTGCCGCCAAACTCCTCCGCCAGCCCAAAATTCAGGCAGATCGATTTCGCGTGGCCGATATGCAGATACCCGTTCGGCTCCGGAGGAAATCGCGTATGCACCCGGCCGCCATGCTTCCCGGCTTTAATGTCCTCCCGAATGATGTCGCGAACAAAATTGGAGGGTCCAGCACTCTCGGTTTCCGGGGTT
>JALHNI010000091.1 GCA_022843605.1 Bryobacter sp. | reverse complement strand
TTCCATGCGATGGTTTCTGGAGTTCGATACCACATAGTGCCCGGCGGAGGCAAAAGCCTGCTCGATCTCGGTCGCGACACTGGCATCCATCGCGGAGAAGACAAGCTTCGGTGCGCTGGCGCTGGGCACGCTATCCGAGACGGTGAGGTTGGCGATGCCCTCGGGCATCGTGCCCTCCAGGCGCCAATCGGTGGCTTCAGCGTATTTCTTACCGGCCGAGCGTCCGCTCGCCCCGAGCCAAGTCAACTTGAACCAGGGGTGCCCTTCCAGAAAACGCACAAAGTGCTGACCGACCATGCCGGTGGCTCCGAGGACACCAACTTCCATCTGCAAGCTCAAAACAAACCTCTTCCTTTTTGTGACTGATTACTGACCCAGCAGTTGCCGCACCATCGAACGATAGATGGCCACCGCTTCCACCAATTGCGCCTTGGGGACTCGCTCCTCGCTGGTATGCGCGACGTGAATCGTACCGGGGCCCAGCAGGTAGGGCTGTCCCCACACACCCCCGAAGGCGGGGATGTCCGTGGTGTAGGCCGCTACCATTGTCGCAAATCCAGGCAAGCGGCCAAAGTGCATGGCCGGAATACGGAGAACTTCGTTGGCCTGCACTTCGTTGGCGGCGGCGGCGAGGACGCGCGCATAGGTGCTGTCGCCCTGGTCGACGAGGCGGATAAGGATCTCGGCCTTCGCCGAGTCGGAGATTACGTTGGGTGCGCGCCCGCCCTCGATGGTGCCGATGTTGATGGTGCTGGGGCCGAGCAGTTCGTCGGTTTCGAGATCGATCCGGCGGATCCGTTCGAGGGCATCGAGCAGCTTGTTGATCGCTGAGTCACCCAGTTCGGGATAGGCGGAATGCGCCATGCGGCCGCTGGCGACGATCTCAAAACGATGCGCGCCTTTTGACCCGACGGCCAACTGATTCTCCGTCGGTTCGCCGTTGATGAGGAACTTGGAGCCGCGCGGGTGCTTGCCGGCAAAGTAGGCTCCGGCGCTGTTGCGCTCTTCGCCCACGACGAACAACAGGCCGAACTCGCGAACGCCTTCCGCGAGCAACTGGTCAGCCGCGGTGATCATAGCGGCGATGATGCCCTTCACGTCGCAGGCACCACGGCCCCAGATGAAATCGGCGTCTTCGCGAGAGGGAAAATAGGGCGGAACGGTGTCGAGATGCGTGGTCAACGTGACGGTCGGCGTAGTGCCAAAGATCGCCAGGACATTGAAGCGATTGGGCTCCACTTCGATGCGTTCTACGGTGCCGCCGTACTTGGCCGTACGTTCGGCCAGCAGGTTGTAGACGACGTGGCCGACGGGGGCTTCGTTGCCCGTGATGGACTCGAGATCAATGAGCGTGCGGGCGAGCGAAAAGAGAGCTTCCATGCACCTTCTAGTTTAGGGCTAGACGGCGCGAGCGCGGCGGCTGGTGGAGGCGGCTTCGGTCTTGGCAGGCTTGCGGGCCGAGGCTTCCAGGCGCCGTACCTGATCGGTGACGCAGACCAGGAACATGGGCTGACGGGCGTTCTTCAGAATGTCGATGATCTTTTCGGCGTTCTGCTCAAGATAGATGTTCTTGCCGTCGGTGACGAGGTGCAGGTGCGAGTCGCCGGCGAGGACGTCGCTCAGTTTCTTGCCCATTTCGCGCTGGAGGAAGCGGAGCACCCGGCGGATCTTCTGGAGCGAAAATCCTTTGCGCCGGAGTTCGGCGATCACCGTGATTTCTACGACTTCGTCGGGGCTATAGACGCGGCGATGTCCCTCATGACGGGGGCTGACGACCTTCTTCTCGTCCCACCACTGCAACTGCCGCAGACTGACGCCGCCGATCTTGCTGACCTCGCTGGACGAGTAAGCCTTAATGGGCGCTTTGAGGGTCGCGGGGGGATCAGCTTTGGTCTTTTTTGTTTTGAACATCGGGGGCCGTTCTTGTTTGAAACACCACACCTCGGCGATGTGGAGCCATCCCAATATCCGGCAAATTCGGCATTGCGTCAAGAGTTCGTACGGAGAAACTTGAGCTTTCAGAATCAAGAACTTACGGCTGCATGTAGACTACTAGATGTAGGCGCTGGGGACTTTCCCATACCGTATCTTGCGCTCTAGTACGGCGCAACCGAAAGCTGACTTGCACCAGGGGGACGGAAGGGCTACCATGAGAAGTCAGTTGTTCGTCGGGGCGTGGCTCAGCCTGGTAGAGCGCCTGGTTCGGGACCAGGAGGCCGGAGGTTCGAATCCTCTCGCCCCGACCATTTCCTTCCCACCTCAAATATCCGCCATACGGTTTCGATCCCCGTTCACCGCCTTCTGACAGACTCAGCGAATAAAGGAATGCCGGGAAATGGACGGCAGATAATGGGCCTGATCTCGAAGTTCGGCCGAATCGCATAGCGACCAGACATAAACCAGTGCCTCGACGACGTCGCCGATGGCCGAGCCTTGCGAAACGATCAGTAACCCAGGACTGGACTTGCCTGCCACTAGGTGGTCGCGAAAATGGTCGATCATCGTTCGCCGATCATGAGACACCAGGACCCGGCCTTCTGCTGCTGCACGGTCCAGCAACACCGGATCGGGAACACTGTCCAGGCCAGCCTCTTGGGCAGACAGGAAATCAACGGTCGGCTCCCGCCGGCGGACGGCCTTGACGATTCCGAACTTGAGGTCGTTGTCAGCCTGGAACCGGATGCTCAAGCACGCTGCTCGCCTTGGGCGGCCTCGGCTTTAGCGCGTTGGATCTTAGCCCAAAGCGTCGGGTTGGCCTGCTCCAGCGGGATGGCGTTTCCCTCGAAGTCACGTTCGGTGTCCACCAGGTACTTGTCGATCTCGGCTTGGTGATCCAGGTAAAAGGCGATCGCGCCGTAGATCTGCGCGCGCTTTAGAGACGGGAAATCTCCCTGAATGGCTTCAGGCGACTGTCCCTCGTTGAAGGAGTACACAACGGAATCCAAAGAAACGCGCGTCCCAGCTAGGTAGTAGCCTCCGTGGCGCCGTTCGATGTATTCGCTATACATGGCCTTGCTCCTAGTTCGAGTATAGCGGGGGCGGATCAACCGTGGTGCACGACATCATGTCGACGCGACCCGTTGGCTCAGTCGCGGAAGATTGCCTTCACTGCGGCAAGAAACCTATTGAGGGCAGAAGCTTGGCTGACGAGCACGCTGAAGTTCGGGACGAATACTTTGTTGCTCGACTCGCCAAACTGATTGTGTCGGGCCGCTTGGGGACTGTCACAGTAAATCGAATCTAGACGGTCGAGAATTCGTGGATCCTCGCCGGCGTAGCGGTGGCAGGCAACCTCAGAAACTAAGACGGCTTCGATCGCTTGGTCCTCCTCCTGCGACGTTACCGGTTGCCGCTTCCAAATACAGTGAGACCCTTCGGTACTGTCTGCCCATCCGATTAGGTCCGGAGTGACGGCATGCGGAGCACCGCAAGAAACGCACTCATTGTTGACAACATAGAAGTCGCCGGGCGCTGATTGAGGATGCGCATCGAATTTTCGACCGTTAATGCCCACTTGCTGTATCCGTATCTACCACCCAGTCTAACGACAACGTCGGGCGAACCGACGAGCACGTCCAGTTGGCGCGCCCTGCAGCATTGGACTCACCAGTCCCGGGTCCGGTCAGAACCTTGCCCTCTCCCATTTTACTCGACCGTTTCACAACGCGTGCTTGGCGACTTGGGTTGTTGGCCGTCCGGCTTCCCGCTAAGGTAGAAGGCATGGCTCCTAACCAAATTCAGCCCCGAATTAATCTGATCAATACGACCGAGTATCGCGAGGGCTACGCCAATAGCGTGCAGGTGCGCGTGAATCTGTGGGACATCTTCCTGATGTTCGGCACGCTGAGCCAGACCGCGCCCGATGTCGTCAACGTGCACAACTTCCAGGGCGTCTATTTGAGCCCGCAGCAGGCGAAGGCGCTGAGCAACGTCCTGCGCCAGAACATTGAGCAGTATGAGGCGGCCTTTGGCGAGATCCATCTGGAACCGCAGGCGGGACCCGCTGGCGTCGTGCAGTAGCCGATGAGTGCGCGCGTTCGCTGGGAAGCGTTCGGATTCTTCTGTTTCGTCTTCACGGCGTTGGTTTTCGCCACCCACATTCAGTTTCTGGATCTGCCGTACTTCTGGGACGAGCTGGGTCAGTTCATTCCGGCTTCGCTCGACATTTACCAGCTCGGGGCCTGGATCCCCCAAAGCACGCGGCCGAATGTGCATCCGCCGGGGCTGATGGCCCTGTTGGCGGGTGTGTGGTCGTTGACGGGAGGGCCGTCGATCGAAGCCACACGCGTGGTGATGCTGCTGATGGCCAGTATGCTCGTCATGCTGACCTTCATGCTGACGATCGAACTGGCGCAAGGCTTGGCGGGGATGCCGGCCTTTGCCGCTGTCATTCTGCTGCTGGCTTCGCCGATCTTCTACATGCAGGCGGCCATGGCGCATCTGGACCTGCCGGCGGCGGCGGCCGGGCTCCTGGCGCTGTACTACTTTCTGAAGGATCGTGTGCCTCCGGCCGCGCTGGCGTGCGCGGCGGCCGTCCTGCTGAAAGAGACGGCGATCGTCTTTCCTCTGGTGTTCGCCGTGTTCCTCTGGCGGGAGGGCCGCCGGAAAGAGATGGCTTGGTTCGCCTTGCCCGCGCTGCTGTTGGGGGGCTGGCTGCTGGTGCTGGCGCTGGCGACGGGGCATCCGCTGGGCAACCAGGAATTCTCCGCCTATAATCTGGGCTACAACCTGCATCCGGTGCGGCTGGGGGTCGCGCTGCTGCGGCGGCTCTATACACTGTTTGTGGCCGATTTCCACTGGATCGGGACGGTGGCGCTCCTCATGGCCTGGTGGCGGAGAGAGGTGTTCGCCGGGCGGGCCTGGGCTGTGGTCGCGGCCCTGACTGGCGCGCAGGTGCTGACGGTGAGCGTTCTCGGGGGGGCGGTTCTGGAACGGTATCTGTTGCCGGTGATCCCGCTGTTCTACATGGCGGTGGCGGCGGCCTGGAGCCGTTGGCCGAAATGGCCACGATGGGCGGCGCAAGGTGCGATGGCCGCGGGCCTGGTTTCCGGCCTTTACGTGCAGCCGCCGTATCCTTATCCGCTGGAGAACAGCCTGGCGATGGTGGATCAGATTCGCCTTTACCAACTCGCGGCGGGCGTGGTGAACGGGATGAAGCCGGAGACGCGCGTGGCAACCGCCTGGCCGCTGTCCGACGCCTTGCGCCGGCCGGAGTTCGGCTATGTCACACGAGCGCGCCAGATCATCGAGTGCCCTGATTTTCGCGTCGCCTCGGTGCTGGCCTTACCCCGTCCTGACGTTTTCGTGCTCTATACGCGCACGCTCACTCCCGATACCAATCTGTTGAACATCCCGGTGGTGCGCCGGCTTTGGGAGCGCTTCTACGGCTACGAACGGGACATGGAGTCGACGTCTGCCACCAAGCTTTTCGGTGCGCCGGCCCTGGTACGCTGGGAGCGGCCGGGAACTGCCGGATTTGAGGGGGGGCGACAGTGGATCGAGATTTACCTGAATCGCCAGCCGCCGGTATACTAGAGAGTTTGCGGCATTCCGAATGGTTCTGACGTCGTCGGCATATTTCATCTTTCTCGCCGGCATCTTCCTGCTCTACTGGCCCGTGGCGAAGTCGCGCGCGCTGGCGCTGGCGGTGATCCTGCTGGCCAACCTCTTTTTCTACGCCAAGTGGGACTTGTTCTACCTGTGGATGATTCCTGCGGCGGCCACAGTGGACTATTGTTTGGGGCTCGCGTTGGGCCGCTTCAAGGCCGGGTGGCTGCGGTGGGGGCTGCTGATGCTGAGCATCGCGATGAACGTCGGCATCCTGGTGAGCTTCAAGTACATGCCATTTCTGCTGGAGAACTACACGGCATTTTCGGGTCAGGTGATGCCCAAGTGGACGTGGACCTTTCCGCTGGGGATTTCTTTCTACACCTTCCAGTCGCTGACCTACACCATTGACGTTTACCGCCGGGACGCGAAGCCAACAGGCAGCTTGCTGGCCTATCTCGCGGGAGTGAGTTTCTTCCCCACCACCTTGGCCGGTCCCATTACGCGAGTGGCGACGCTGTTACCCCAATTGGAGAAGCCGAAGATCCTGTCCGATGTCGATGGCGGCAAAGCTCTTTTTCGCATCGCCCACGGCTTGGTGAAGAAGTTCCTCATTGCGGACTATCTGGCCGATAATCTGGTGAATCGCGTCTTCGACTTCCCGAACCTTTACAGCGGCGCCGAAGTTCTGGTGGGAGTTTACGGCTATGCGCTGCAGTTGTATTTCGACTTTTCGGGGTATACCGATATTGCCATTGGTTCGGCGATGTTACTTGGCTTGAAGCTACCTGAGAATTTCAATCAGCCTTACTCGGCAAAGAATCTGTCGGACTTCTGGCGTCGTTGGCATATCTCGCTTTCGAACTGGTTACGGGATTACCTCTATTTCTCGTTTCCTGCGATGCGGACGAAATGGATGCCCTATATCGCCATCATCGTGACGATGCTGGTTGGCGGCTTGTGGCACGGGCCGAGTTGGAACTTTGTGATTTGGGGTGCGCTGCATGGCGTGGGCCAGGCGGTGGTGCGCGGCTGGCAGGCGCTTCGCGGCCCAGTGGGCCTTAAGGCGCGCTGGGCGTCGGTGGCCGCGACCTTCTTCACGGTCCAGTTCGTTTGCCTTGCCTGGATCTTCTTTCGCGCCGCCACCCTGGAGAGTGCCATGAAGATCATTGACCGCATTGCCTCGGGGACTATCGGCTTCACCAATATATCCGCACCGATCCAGATGATTCTGGCGATCGCGATCGCTGGACACTACTTGCCCGCGCACTGGTGGCAATGGACCCAGGAGAAATTCGCGGCAGCGCCATTTTATGCGCAGGCAGCCGTGTTGATGTTACTCATGATTAGCATTCAGTATGTCGCGGCAACGGGTGCCGCGCCCTTTATCTATACGAAGTTCTGATGCCGAAGATTTTCCTGACGCTCGGTTGCTTACTGGTCCTGGTGACCGTGCCGGACTATTTGCCGGCCTTCAAGGATTACAAGGTCTTTGACTGGAAAACCGTGCCGTCGGTGCTGGACTTCGTGGAGCGGAAAAGCTCCGCGACGCCAGTGGAGGATGAATTCGACCGTTTACGGCCGGACACCAAGATGGGAAAGCTGGGCGTTTATCCGGTGATCGCGCCGGCGGGGAGCCTGGATGTTTTCTTCGAGGCCCTGCGGCAGGCGGAATTGGGAACGCCAGACGCACAGGTGCGCGTCCTGCACTACGGCGACTCGCCCACCACCGCGGACATGATTACCGCGGACGTGCGGCAACTCCTACAGAAGCAATTCGGCGACGGTGGTCACGGCTATCACCTGATGGCGAAGCCGTGGGCCTGGTACGAGCATCGGGGCATTAGTGTGTCGGCCGATGGCTGGCAGATTACCCCGGCGAATATGGGTCCCAAGGGCGGGGGGCCGATGGCGGGCCGCTACGGGCTGGGCGCGGTATCGTTTGATGGCGCCCCGGGCGCCTACGCCCGTTTCGGGCTCAGCAAGAGTCCGCAACAGCAGGTGGAAGTGAGCGCGCTGCGCCAGCCGGGCGGCGGCACGATGTCGGTGCTGGCTGATCGCGTGTTGATCGGCAAACTGCCCACCGGGAGCGGCGCTGCCGAGGAACTTTTCGCCAACTTCGAGTTGCCGGCGAATACGCGCGAACTGCAGATTGAGGTGGAGGACGGGCCGGTCCGCGCGTTCGGCATCGACTTGCGCCGCACGACGCCGGGCGTGATCTATTCGAGCTTGGGCGTCAATGGGGCCTATATTTCGGTGGTCTCGAAGATGATCAACGAGGCGCACTGGGCTCGGCTGTTGGAGCATGCGCGGCCGCATCTAGTGGTGATCAATTACGGCACCAACGAGAGCGTCTACGAGAAGTTCGTCGATACGTCCTATGAAAAGGAACTGCGCGAAGCTTTGCGGCGCGTGCGGGCGGCCCTGCCGAAGAGCAGTATTTTGATCATGAGTCCGATGGACCGCGGCCAGCGATTACCGAATGGAACGATCGGCACGGTGCCGGCGCTAAGCCGCGTGGTAGCGATCCAGCAGCGGGTAGCGGCGGAGCAGAAGTTGGCTTTCTTCAATACTTTCATGGCCATGGGTGGCAACGGAACGATGGGCGAATGGTACGCGGCTGAGCCCCGTCTGGTGGGCGCGGACTTTATCCATCCCATGCCCGGGGGCGCCAAGATTGTCGGAAATCTTTTCTACCGGGCCTTGCTCGATAGCTACAACAAGTACAAGAATCAGCGCCTGACCCAGGGCCTGGCGCAGCGCATCGGGAAACCGGCGGCCAAATCTGAGACCATGAAAGCGAATTGATGCGGTTGACGCCCCAAAGCTTCGCCCGGCTCTCGATGTTAGGGCTGCTGACCTTGGGTTTCGGTGCCTGGGTGATTGCCGCCGCTCCTCCAAGTAAACCGCCGGCCACGAAGAAGAAGGTTTCATCTTCTCGCCGGCCCACTGCCCGCCGGCCCGTGGCAAAGCGCACGGTGCGGCGACCCACCGCCGCCCAGCTTGTGCAAATGGCCAGGGCGCGCACTGTGGCGCATGAAGAGATCTCGGGCCAACTTGAGAATCGGCCCGCGTCGGTGGTGGAGGGCGCGACCGCGCTGGTGCCGTTTTTCGAACAGCTGCGCCGGCTGGAACTGCAGCAGGCCGAAGGGCCGCTGCGCATCATCCATTTCGGCGATTCGCATACGGCGGCCGACGAATGGACGAATACCCTGCGCGGCGCCTTTCAAATGCGCTTTGGCGACGGTGGCGCGGGGTTTGTGAGCGCGGGCCGTGCGACCTACCGCCGGCTTGACCTCCGCACCACCAATACCGCGGGCTGGCATTTGCAAGGCAATATGTCGCAATCGAGCGACGGCCGGCACGGGATTGCGGGTGCCAGCCTGACAGCGCAGCGGCCGGGCGAAGTGGTGACGTTGTCGCCCGCGTCAAAGCAATTCGAAGTGCAGTTTCTGCGTCAGCCCGGCGGTGGCGCGCTGACGCTTTTTGCGGATGGTCAGCCGCTGCAAACGATTTCCACTGACGGTCCCGACGGCTGGGCCTTTGTCGAGCAGCCGGTGAACGAGGCGAGCCGCGTGGACGTCGAAACGAGCGATGACGCTCCGGTGCGTCTCTTTGGCTTTGTTTCGGAGAAGGGCCGCGGCGTGACCTATGAGCAGTTGGGCATCAATGGGGCGCAGGCGAACATTTTCGACGGCTGGGACGCGAAGCTGTGGATGCCACAGCTGGCGCGGAGATCGCCGGCATTGATTGTGCTGGCTTATGGCACGAACGATGCTGGAAACCGCGACTACACGTTGGTTTCGTACAAAGCAATGTTTGCTGGGGTATTGGCCAAGTTGAGGCAGGCGTCGCCGGCGGCGAGTATTCTGGTGCTGGGTCCGCCGGATCGTATGTACCGTTCGCGTTACACGATGGCTCCGTTTCCGCGGCTGGAGATGATCGCGCAGGCGCAAAGAGAAGCGGCCCTGGAAAATGGCTGCGCCTTTTGGGATCTGCGTGAGCGCATGGGCGGTTCGGGCGCGATGCGGCGCTGGGTGACGGCCGGCGCGGCACAGGGCGATTACGTCCACTTCACCGCTGCCGGTTACCGTTTAATCGGCGCTACTCTATTTAATGACTTGATGGACCAATACGCTACGTTTGTGCGCGTACGCGACCGGGTCTTAACGGCAACTGAAAATGGAAAAACAGAAGAGAATTCTAAAACTCGTGCAGACGGTGGCCAAGCGCAACGTCTCCCCTGATCCGGACGAAAGCTTATTTGACTCCGGCTTACTGGATTCCTTTGCGCTCACCGACCTGGTGAGCGGGCTGGAGGCCGAGTTTGGCATCACCATTCCTGATCGCGATCTGAATCCTCGCAAATTCGATTCGATCAACCGCATTGTCGAGTACCTCGAGAACCAGGGATAAAGCCATTGGCGTATCTTGCCGGTTTCGGCCACTATTTGCCGGCGCGTGTCGTGACGAACGCCGAGATCGGGGCTCGTGTCGATAGCGATCCGGCCTGGATCTTGAGTGTTTCCGGCATTGAGGAACGGCGCTTCGCGGCGGACGAATCCCTGGTGGATCTGGCGGTGAAAGCGGGGGAAGCGGCGTTGGCCTCGGCCGGTGTGGTGGCAGCCGAACTGGAGATGGTGATGGTGGCCACGGGCACCTCGCCGCGCAATTTCCCCGGCCCGGCCGTCTCGGTAGCGGAACGACTCGGCGCGACGCCCGCGGCGGCGATCGATTTGCCGATGGCGAGCGCCGGTAGCCTGTTCGGCCTCGCGCTTGCGGCCCGTTTGGCTCGCGGGCCGATCCTGGTGATCGGGGCCGAGAAGATGTCTGGGGTGGTGGAGCGCGAACCGCTGGAGAAGGGCGTGGCGATTCTCTTTGGCGATGGTGCCGGGGCCTGCGTAGTTCATCCCAGCCGTGGCCGTTTGCGAGTGATCGATTCGGAGATTTGTTCCGATGGCGCCTTCGCCGAAGACCTGAAGCTGGAGCAAGGCCAGCCGTTACTGATGAACGGCCGCTCCGTCATTCTGCAGGCGTCGCGCAAGATTCCCGCGGTGATTTCGGCCGTGCTTACGCGTAATGAGCTATCAGCGACCGACGTTCCCGTCTTCCTCATGCATCAGGCGAACCAGAATCTGATTGACCGTGTGGCGCAGACGCTCGGCATCGACTCGACGCGCTTTTTCTCGAACATTCGCCGCTACGGCAATACCTCTTCGGCATCCATGCTGATCGCCGCTTCGGAGTGGTTTGCCGCCGATGACTCCCCACCCCTCACCCCGGTGGTTTTCGCGGCTTTCGGGGCTGGATTTAATTGGGGTGCCTTACTGACGGAGACCCATGCCTGAACTGATCGCTCAACCCACCCGCATTCCCGTGCCCGGAGGCAAGCTGATTGACGAATACGTCGGCGGCGTGAACACGGGCGACACACGCATCAGCGTGGCGCACATGCGTTCGCCGGCCGGCTGGAGCGAGCCGGGGCAGACGCCGGAGTTTGATGAGTACACGCTCGTCCTCAAAGGCTTCATGCGCGTGGAGCATCTGGGCGGGGTGCTGGACGTGGCTGCCGGACAGGCCGTGCTCACCCGGGGCGGCGAATGGATTCGGTACTCAACGCCGGAGGGCGCCGAGTACATTGCGATTTGCCTGCCCGCTTTCTCACCGAGCACCGTGCACCGGGATGAGGGGCACCGGGACGACTAAGCCGATGGGGCAGATGCTGATCAATTGGGCGCCCACCACGCGCACCGTTACCGAAGTCACGCAGGAAATCCGCGAGCAGTTGCAGGGTAGCTTTTCGGGGATTTGGATCTCTGGCGAGGTGACCGAGTGTAAGTTGGCCAGCAGTGGCCACTGGTATTTTTCGCTGAAGGATGCCGGCGCCAAACTCTCCTGTGTCTGCTATCGTGGCTCGGCCTTCCGCTTGAAGGTGAAGCCGCAGGATGGCTTGGCTGTGCAGGCGCGCGGGTCGATCGACGTCTACGAGCCACGCGGCGTCTACCAGTTCATTGTCGAAGCGATCGAACCGCAAGGCCTGGGGGCGTTGCAACTCGCCTTCGAGCGGCTGAAGCAAAAACTGGACGCCGAAGGGCTTTTCGATCCCGCGCGCAAGCGGCCCTTGCCGAAGCATCCTCGCCGCATCGGCTTGGTGACTTCGCCCGATGGCGCGGTGATCGAGGACATGCTGAACGTCCTGATCCGCCGTTTTCCGGGCCTGCACATTCGCCTTTATCCGGCACTGGTGCAGGGCATCGGTGCGGCGGAACAGGTGACAGCCGGCCTCAATTACTTCAGCGAATCGGGCTGGGCGGACGTGGTGATTGTGGGCCGCGGCGGCGGGTCGCTTGAAGATCTGTGGACCTTCAACGAAGAGGCCGTGGCTCGGGCGATTGCCAACTGTAGCGTGCCGGTGATCTCGGCGGTGGGCCATGAGACCGACTTCACCATCGCCGACTTTGTCGCGGACCTACGCGCGCCCACGCCATCGGCGGCCGCGGAACTGGTGATCGCGCCCCGGCAGGACCTGCTCGACCGCATTGAGGGCGACTTTCGCCGGCTCGAACGTTGGATGCGCTTTCGCCTGGCTCAGGCCAGCGACCGTTTGAACCGGCAGGGCATCGACAAGGCGCGGGCTGTGATCGAGCGGCGTTTGCGCAGGCATGGTCAACGCGTGGACGAGTTGGAGATCAGCCTGCGGGACCGTCTGCGGCGCGAGATCTCGGCGAGGCGGGACCGGCATCAGAAGGTGGAAGCGCGCTTGGCGCGCACGGATTTACGATTGCGTTTCGCCGAAGCGCACCGGCGGCTGGACGCAGCAACCAGCCGCCTGGGTGAACTGACTTCAGCGCGCGTGGCGCGGCTCGAGCACCGCCGGACGTCGCTGACGGGTCAGTTGCAGCACCTGAGTCCGTTGGCCATCTTGGATCGCGGCTACGCCATCGTCGAAGACGGCCGCGGCATCGTGAAGGATGCCGCGGCCGTAGAAGCCGGCGCGGAATTGAGGGTCCGTTTAGCGAAGGGTCGCCTGCACGCCAAGGTGACCGCAGTCACCTAAACCATGTACATGCCGCCATTGATCTCGATGGTTTGGCCTTGAATATAGCGGGCGGCCGGTGAGCAAAGGAAGAGCACCACATCGGAGACGTCTTCGTTGGTGCTGAGGCGGCCGGCGGGAGTTTGGGCGACCACCGAATCGAGGATCTGGCGATTCGAGAAGACCTCGTGAAAATGATTGTCCACGGTGCCGGGACTGACGGCGTTCACCCGAAGGCCCTGCGGTGCGAGCTCTTTGGCCAAGCCCTTAGTGATGGCGGCGACGGCGGCTTTGGCGGCGGCATAAACTGTCGCACCCGGACCTCCGCCATTGCGAGCGGCGATGGAACTGAGGTTGATGACCACGCCGTTCTTGCGTTCAATCATTCCGGGGGCGATCGCCTTGGTGATGAAGTAAACGCTTTTGACGTTCAGGTTCATTACTTCGTCGAAGAGCTCGGGCGTGTACTCGAGCAGCTTGGCGCGCTTTACGAGCGAGCCCGCGTTGTTTACCAGAATGTCCCATTCGGGCTTCAGTTCGGCGCAGAATCGCTCAATCCCATCGACGGTGGCCAAATTGGCTTGCACCAGCGTCGACTCCGCTCCCAACTTCGCCAGGGCGGCTTGCACTTCGGCGGCGCCTTCCGGGTAGGAGTTGAACTGCAGCAGAAACTTCCGGACGCCCGCCTGCGCCAGAGTGACGGCGGTGGCGGCGCCAATGCCGCGCGAGGCTCCTGTAATCAGGGCGCTTTCTAATGGACCCTGAGGTCCTTCCAACTGAGTCATCGGATCTCCTTCGGTCCTCGGCGCCTCTTAGCGCCGGGTTTTACTGTTTCATGATTCTGGGCCCACCGGGCCAGATCGAACGTGCGCGTGTAGTGGGCGGTAGCGTTTGAGAGTTCGACTCGCACCGCACCATTGGCATCGCAAATGAACCGCTCGTGAATCTCCTGGCCCTGGGCGGCTTCGTTGTGCTCCACTGGCACCTGGCTCAAGTCCAGCACCTCGGCCAGTGCCGGATCGAACGGAAAGCGAATTTCGTCCCAGAAGGCAAGATCGCCGGCGGGTTCGCCGTCGCGCGTGACGTCGCCGGCCTCAAGATAGCGGAAGTGCCCGATGTTGTGGACCGGGTAATAGCGGCGCTCCCGCACCAGGGGTGGCTGTTTGGCGAAGGGCAGTACGGTGCCGCGTTCGAAGATGACGTCGAGCCAGGCTCGCCGGCCGTGGTCGGCCTCGCGCCAGACGCCGAACGCGCGGCCAAAGCGTTCACGCACCTGGGCTCCCGGCTGGTCATCGGCGTGGATCGCCAGGCCGATGGCGGTGGCCGCACGCGTGTAGGCTGAGCGCTTCACGGAGCGGCCAAAGCTCTCGCGCAACATGCGAGAGACCAGGGGCAGTTCGCTGCCGCCGCCGGTGACGTAGAGCGCGTCAAGGCTGGCAATCGGGCCCAACGACTTGATTAGGCCTTCCACAACATCGACTGACTGCTGAATGCGCGGACGCGCGAGAGACTCGAACAGGCCCACCGTAATGTTGACACTGCCCCAACCGGCGCGGACGGACTCGAGGTCCACGGTGACGCGCTTCGTCGTGGGCTTGATGGCCTCTTTGCGTTCCCGGCACTCTTCCAGCAGGCGGAAGGACTCCGCCGCATCGAGCAGGACTCGCCGCTCTTCGTCGAGAGCGAGTTCAGCGATCATTTCGTCGAAGTCGTCGCCGCCAAAGTGGGGCAGGCCAGCCGTCGCGACCACGATGTTTTCTTTCTCGGCGGTGCGCAGAATCGAGGCATCGAAGGTGCCACCGCCGAGGTCATAAACGAGGATCGTCTCTTCCTGGCCGCCAGCGGATTCTTTGCGATGGCGGTGCGCGAATTCGACGCTGGCGGCCGAGGGTTCATTCAACATGCCCAGCAGCGCGAAGCCTCCGCGTCGAAAGGCTTCGGCGGTGAGGTAGCGCTGATTGGAGTTCGAATTGGCGGGAATCCCCAGGACGGCTTCGAGCGGCTCGCCGGGTTTGATGCTGGCGTTCGAGTGTTCACGCAAGGCGCGAGCCAGGGCTTGGGCCAGTCCGGTAAGCAGATCGAGGACGAGCACCGAGCGCCCACCGGCTTCGAGTTGCGTGTGCGGGCCGCCGCCGTGGAGTTCGCGCTTCAGGGAACGAATGAGGGTCCAGCCGGGGTCGCCCTGGTGGGCCAGGGCTTCCCAGCCGTAGAGGATCTGGTTCAAACTGAAGGCGATGGTCGGCGGAAACCAGTCCCGGGTTTCGCCATCGCTGGCGTCAAAAGAAACCACCGGATAGTTGCCGCGATCGGCGGCGGCGACAACGATGCGCGTGGTGCCAAAATCAATCCCCAGTTTCATGACTCTTACTATTCGAGCACTAAATGAGAGCAGGCTAAAATAGAAACTTGAACTTCGCCGATATTCTGACCAACTCCCGCTTCATTTCACTCTCGGCCGCGTTGGCGGTGCTGACCGCGATGATTACCCCGGCGCTGTTGATTTCGGCCACCGGTACGTTCATCCTGTCCACCTCGAATCGTCTCGGCCGCTGTGTCGACCGGATGCGGGGCATTACCGTGATCCTCGAAGAGGATCGCGAAGGTACGGATGCTCATCATCTCTCCGACGAACGTAAGAGCTTCCTGATGTCGCAAATCGATGTGATGACACAGCGCGCGCGCATCCTGGCGCGAGTGCTGAATCTCCTCTACTTCGCTTCCGGCATCTTTATGGCGACCAGCGTGGCGATTGCGCTGGCGAGCGTGGCGATGGAGAACTGGAGTTGGCTGCCGCTGGTGCTGGGTATTTCGGGCGCCGTCTGCCAGTTCATCGCGAGCATCCTGCTGATCAAGGAAGCGCGGCTGTCGAGGACCAACCTGGAAGGTGAAGTGCAATACGTGGTCAGACTGGCACGTCGTGAGTTAAGCCCCGGGGCGGAGTAAAAAGCTCACCGTCATTTCGTCCTTCGTGCCGATCGCGCCCAACAGGGCGGACGGCGGCTTGAGTTTGAAGTCGGTCAGCTTCACTTTCGCCGTGCCTTCGCAAACGCCGTCTTTTTCGTTCACCAGCACCAACACCTGTCGCGTAACGTTGCGGATGGTGAGGTCGCCTCGGACCTCGTAGGCGCCATTGCCCTTAAAGACAATGTTCGTGGAGATGAACTTCAGCGACGGGTACTTGGCGGAATCCATCATCTCCATTTGAGCGGTTTCCGCGATCTTTTTCGCGTCCTTGGCACTCACCCAGTCGTCTTTCAGCACGGCGCTGCGGGCCTCAATGTCGAGTTGGATGGAGGACCTCTCGGGATGAGCCTGATCCAGTTGCAGAATGCCGCTGTAGCGCTCGAAGAGGAACAAGTGCTTTTTGCCGTTCATCAGGCCGGTTTTTTCCACTTCCAGCGCGAAGCGCGTGCCGACCGCCGGACCCACCCGCAGGTTACGCATGTCGGCGCCGAAGAGCGCGCTGGCGAGTAAACAGTACACTAAAGCGTTGCGCATCGGAATTCATACCTCCTCGGCAGGCGCCCTGGAAAACTCTGCCCTTGAAGCGATGAGGCTGGGGGCAAGCACGTTTCAGATTTTTTCCGCCTCGCCGCGAATGTGGCGGGCCGCAACGGTTTCGCCGGCTTCAACGGTGGCCCTGCGTCGGCTCCGCGAACAGAATGACCTGTGGCCGCTCGTCATCCACGATAGCTACCTGATCGATCCGGGCGAAGTCCATTGCGGCCTTTCGTGGCGAGATCGAGCGGGCGTTGTCCATCGGTGCGGAGCATCTAGTGTTCCATCCCGGCAGCGCCAAGGATTATTCCCGGGAACAGATTGTTACCGCCGTGGCCGACGGCATGCGTGAAGCCGCGCAGGGCCTAAGCGGTTCACTCAAGCTATTGATCGAGAACACGGCCGGCCAAGGTTCGGTGCTGGGGAGTACACTGGAAGAACTAGCGGAAATCAGGAGCCAAGCGCAAGCCGGACTCGACTTTGAGGTCGGTTACTGTCTCGATACCTGTCACAGTTTCGCGGCCGGTTACGATCTGGCCAGCGAGGCAGGCCTGGAGTTGTTCATCCAGAAAGCTGATGCTTTGTTGAGGCTGGAGCGGGTTCCCGTGATTCACGCGAATGATTCGAAGGGTGGTTTGGGGTCTCGGCTCGATCGTCACGAACACATTGGCGAAGGTCTGATCGGCGACGCTGCGTTTGGGCGGTTGCTGAATCATCCGAAGATGATGACCAAAGCCTTCATTCTGGAAACGCCGGTTGATTCGCCGGAAGACCAAAGCCGCGACATCAACAAACTGAAAGAACTATGCCGGAAAAGTCCTACAGTCCGCAAGACATCGAAGTAAAGTGGCAGTCGCGCTGGGACGCGTCGCCAGAGCTCTATCGCGCTGAGAGTGGCGTCGAGCGCCCGAAGTATTACGTCCTTGAGATGCTGCCGTATCCGAGCGGTAAGCTGCATATGGGTCATGTGCGGAACTACTCCATTGGCGACGCGCTGGCGCGCTACATGTGGATGCGCGGCTACGACGTGCTGCATCCGATGGGCTGGGATTCATTCGGCATGCCGGCCGAGAACGCGGCCCTGAAGTTCAAGCGTCCGCCGGCCGAGTGGACGTTCTCGAACATCGCCGCGATGCGGGCCCAGATGAAACGCATGGGCTTCAGCTACGACTGGGAACGCGAGATCGCCACCTGCACGCCAGAATACTATCGCTGGAACCAGTGGTTCTTCCTGAAGATGTTCGAGCGCGGTCTTGTGTACCGCAAGCAGAGCAAGGTGAACTGGTGCCCGGAGTGCGCCACGGTGCTGGCGAATGAGCAAGTGGTGGATGGTTGCTGCTGGCGTCACGAAACCACCAAGGTACTGCTGAAGGAACTGGAGCAGTGGTTCGTGAAGACCACGGCCTATTCCGACGAACTGCTCGATGACATGAAGCAGATTGAGGCCGGCTGGCCGGAGCGCGTGCTAACGATGCAGCGTAACTGGATCGGCAGGTCGGTGGGCTCCGAGGTCGACTTCGGCTTTGGTGAGAGCAAGATTCGCGTCTTCACGACGCGAGTGGATACTATCTATGGCGCGACCTGCGTCATTCTGGCGCCGGAGCATCCGCTGACGGCGAGTCTGGTTTCCGCGGCGGATCAGGCACAGTTGAAGGCGATGATCGACGAGCAGGCCAGGAAAGATCCGGCCGATGTCGAGAAGAATGGCTTCTTCACCGGCCACTACGCCGTGAACCCGTTCAGCGGCGCGCAGGTGCCCATCTGGGTGGGAAACTTCGTTTTGATGGGCTATGGCACGGGCGCCATCATGGCGGTGCCAGCGCACGACGAACGCGACTTCGAGTTCTGCACGAAGTACGGAATCCCGATCCGGGCGGTGGTGCGCCCAGTGGATGGCGAACTGCCGGACCCCGTAGCCGAACCGTTCGGCGAGTATGGCGTCGTGGAAAACTCGGGCGAGTTCAGCGGACTGGCCTCCGCGGATGCTCGCACGAAGATGAACGCCCACGCCGAGGCCAAAGGTTTCGGCAACGCGGCGATCACCTATCGTTTGAAGGACTGGGGCATCTCTCGTCAACGTTACTGGGGCACGCCCATTCCGATGGTGCATTGTCCGACCTGCGGATTGGTCCCAGTGCCATTGGAACAGTTGCCGGTGGTGCTGCCGCTCGATGTTGACATTACGGGCGCGGGCGAATCGCCGCTGAAGCGGGTGCCGGAGTTTGTGAATGTCGCTTGTCCCAAGTGCGGCGAAGCGGCGCGGCGCGAGACGGACACGATGGATACGTTCGTCGATTCGAGCTGGTACTTCTACCGCTACACGGATCCGCACAACACGGACTTGCCGTTCGATCCGGCTAAGGTCGCCCAGTGGTTCCCGATCAACCAATACATTGGCGGCGTGGAGCACGCCATTTTGCATTTGATCTACTCGCGCTTCTGGACGAAGATGATGCGCGACATCGGTCTGATCGTGAACGATGAGCCTGTTCGCAACCTGTTCACCCAAGGCATGGTGATCAAGGACGGCTCGAAGATGTCGAAGAGCGTGGGCAACGTGGTGGACCCCGACGAGATGATCGCCAAGTTCGGCGCTGACACCTGCCGCATGTACATCCTCTTTGCCGCTCCTCCCGAAAAGGATCTCGATTGGCGCGAAAGCAGCGTGGAGGGCCTCCATCGCTTCATCGCGCGAGTCTATCGCTTCGTCACCCGCAATGCGGACCGTTCCGGTGGTGAGCCGACCGACGCTGACCGCAAAGCGCTGCGTAAGCTGCACCAGACGCTCGCGAAGATCACCAACGACTTCGACTCGCGCTGGCACTTCAATACTTCGATCGCCGGTCTGATGGAATTGACCAACGAGCTGTACCTGCTGGAATCGGCGATGTCCGGCGCGGCGATGCAGCAGTTGCTGCCGGTGCTGGTGCAGATGCTGGCGCCTTTTGCTCCTTACACGTGCGAAGAGCTCTGGGAGGAGTTAGGCCGCACGGGACCGGTGTTCCGGCAGTCCTGGCCGGTGGCCGATCCGGAATTAGCGAAGGAAGACGCGATCGAGGTGCCGGTGCAGGTGAACGGCAAGCTTCGTGGTCGCGTCACGGTGGCGTTGGGTACCGCGAAGGACGAGTTAGAGCGTCTGGCCCTCGCCGATGAGAAGGTCATTCCCTGGCTGGAAGGCAAGCAGGTGGCCAAGATCATCGTGGTGCCGGATAAATTGGTCAATATCGTGGTGAAGTAAGTGCCACATCTGTTCCCGCGCCAATTCGTCGAGAGCGAAGAAGCGTCGAATCGCGTCTATACGGTGGCCGAAGCCGAGAGTTACACTCGCTGGCTGGCCACCGCCCACTACGAAAATTTTCACGTCGTGAGCTTCCTTTTGCCGAAGGCACTGCATCAGGACTTTTACAATGTCTATGCTTTCTGCCGCTGGGCCGATGACTTAGGCGACGAATTCGGCGACCCGGCCCGCAGTCTCAACTTACTCGCCTGGTGGCGCACCGAGTTACACGCGATGTACGCGGGCGAAACCCGACATCCTGTGTTTGTCGCTTTGCGCGGCACGGTGCAGAAGCACGATCTGCCGCTCGAACCCTTCGACAACCTGATCACGGCCTTCATTCAGGATCAGACTGTCAGCCGATATCGGAACTGGGCCGAGCTCGAAGCCTATTGCGTCAACTCAGCGAACCCCGTTGGACGCCTGGTGCTGATGCTGTGCGGCTATCGTGACGAGGAACGCTTTCGCTTGTCCGATGCCACCTGCACGGGCCTGCAACTCGCGAACTTCTGGCAGGACGTGACTGTCGATTGGGAGAAGGATCGCGTCTATCTGCCGCTCGACTTACTCGCCAATAAGGGCGCCACCGTCGAACAGATTGCGGCACGCCAGTTTAATGACGCCTTCCGCGGAGCCATGCGCGAAGCGGTGTCCGAAGCGCGGCGTCACTTTGCCGAGGGCTTGCCGCTGGTGGGCACGGTGAACCGTCAACTGTCGCTTGACCTGGACTTGTTCAATCGCGGTGGTCTGGCCATTCTGGACCGCATCGAGCGCGAAGGTTTCGACGTCTTGAAAGCCCGTCCGCGTATCTCGAAAGTGGCGCGGGTGCGCATCCTGATGGGGAGTTTAGCTCGATGGGCTTTCCGGGCGGCTTAGGCGATCCGGTCGCGCTCTCTTACGAGTGGTGCCGAAATCTGGCGCGTGCGCGAGCCAAGAATTTCTACTACTCTTTCCGGCTGCTCTCCAGGCGTCAGCACGACGCTATCTGTGCCGTATACGCCTTTATGCGCGTTTGCGACGACCTGTCAGACGATCCGGGGATGAGTCTGGAGCAGCGCCAGGCGGCCTTGGCGAATTGGCGGCGCGATCTGGATCTGGCCCTGGGTGGCTTGAAGACCATGCCGCTTCATCCGGTGTGGCTGGCGCTCTACGACGCCGTTCTCAAGTACAAGATCCCGCCCGAGTATCTGCACCAGATGATCGATGGCGTTACCTCGGACCTCGAGTTCCGTCCCGTCGAAACCTTCGATCAGCTTTACCGCTATTGCTACCAGGTGGCTTCCGTTGTCGGGCTTACCGTCATCCACATCTTCGGATTCAAGGGCGAGGCCGCCCTGCCCCTGGCCGAGAAGTGCGGCATCGCTTTTCAACTCACCAACATCCTGCGCGATGTGCGCGAGGATGCACAGAACGGCCGCGTTTACCTGCCGGCTGAGGATCTGAGCCGGTTCGGAGTCTCGGTGGCGCAACTGGAGCATGGCTCGCGGGACGACGCCTTCCGCAACCTGATGCGCTTTGAGGCGGATCGTGCGCGGCGTTACTACGACGAGTCGAAGCCGTTGGTCGAGATGGTGGACCGCGGTAGCCGCGCTTCCTTGCGGGCGCTGATCGAGATCTATTCCCAACTGCTCGATCGCATTGTCGCCTCGGACTTTGATGTCCTGAACCGTCGCATCGCGCTCACCACCTGGGAGAAGGTTTCGATTCTGATTCGCGAGAAACTGCGCGGATAGCGCCGAACAAATGGTGAAATTGAAGTATGTTCCTGCGTCGAGCCCTGTGTTGTGCCCTGCTGTTGACTTTGCCCGCCTGTAAACGCGGCTTCTACAACCTGGAGTCCCACACCAGCGAGTTCGTCTACACCGCCCTGTCGCTCTCTCCGGTCAACGCCAACGCTGCCGGATTTCACCGCTTTGCCGGCGACTTCCTCGACGAGATGCTGGATGACTTCAGCGAAGCGGCGTTGAACAAACAACGGAAGTTCTATCGCGACTTCGATCATGGCTTTCGCAAGATTCCACGTGACCGTCTGTCGCCCCAGGATCAAGCGGACTACGACTTGATTCTCGATCAGATCAAGCTGTCGCTGCTCGAACTGGACGTCATCAAGAGCTACCAGCATAACCCGACGATTTATGTCGAGTCGCTTGGCAATGCGCTGTTTACTCCGTACTCGCTCACTTATTCCAAGGAGGATCTGCGCTTTTACTCGATCATCCGGCGGCTGGAGTTGGTACCGAAGTATCTGGTGGTGGCCCGCCGCAACTTAGTGGATTCGCCGGAGCTTTGGAACCGTGTGGCGCGCCAGGAGAACGAGGGCAACATCGCCCTGATTGATGGCCCGATTCGGAACGGCTGCCCCAAAAAGCTGCGTGAGGCTTACGACAAAGCGGCCGCCGTAGCCATCAAGGAACTGAAGGCTTTCAACGAGTGGCTCGAAAAGGACCTCGGCCCGCGCACCTCTGATTGGCGCCTTGGCGCTGACCATTACGCAAGGAAGTTTCCGCTGGTTCTCGCGAATGGCGACACTCCGTCCGCCCTGCTGGCGGACGCTGAGGCAGAACTGATTCGGGTTCGGGCCGAGATGGAGACGATTGCCGGCAAGGAGGGCGTGCGCGCCATGCTGAACCGCATCGCACAACGGCACCCGGCTCGTGAGGCTTACTTCTCCACAGCCGAGGCTGACCTCGCCGACACCACGAAGTTCGTGCGCGATCGCCAACTGCTCACGTTGGGCGACACCGGCAATTTGAAGGTGATTGAGACGCCGGAGTTTATGCATGGCATCTACAGCGTCGGTGGCTTTAATCCCGCGCCGGTGCTGCACCCGGAGTTGCGCGCCTCTTACTGGCTGACGCCAATTCCTGCCGATTGGCCGGCGGATCGCGTGGAGTCGAAGCTGCGCGAGTACAACACCGAGGGACTGGCCCTGCTGACGATTCATGAAGCGATGCCGGGCCACTATGTGCAGTTCGAGTTTGCCAACCGCGTGGATCCGCGCCCGCGCCGCGTGCTGCGTAGCATCTGGGGCAATGGCCCGTACATCGAGGGTTGGGCCGTCTACGCCACGCAAATGCTGCTGGAACAGGGTTACCGCAACAATTCACCAGAGTTGAAGATGACCTTCCTGAAGCAGCAGTTGCGCATGATCGCCAACGCCATTCTGGACGTGCGGTTGCACACGATGAACATGACCGACGAGCAGGCGATGAAGCTGATGCTGGAAGATACCTTCCAGGAGAAAGAAGAGGCGACCGCCAAGCTGCAGCGGGCGAAACTTTCCAGCGTCCAACTGCCGACTTACTTCGCCGGTTGGCGAGCCCTTGTGAAGCTGCGGGCTCGGCAGGAAAAGCTGCCGGGGTTCAATCTGCGCAAGTTTCACGATCAGGTGCTGGGCATCGGTGCCCTGCCCGTGCCCGCCGTCGAGCGTCTGCTGAACGTCCCGGCCGCAACCTTAGCGAAGTAGCCGGGTATGATAGAGCGGGAAGATTGAAATGGAAGACACCGCTGCCCAGCCTCACCACGCGCCGGAGTCCCCCACACGAGCCGCGCTTGCCCGCACCCTTTATTGGCTGCGCGATCTGCTGCTGGCCGTCATTATCGCCGTCGTCGTGATCCTGTTTCTCTATCGGCCAGTGAAGGTGGAGGGCACCAGCATGATGCCCGCCCTGAAAGATCAGGAGCGCATCTTCATCAACCAATTCGTTTACATGTTTGGTCTGAAGGACGTTCAGCGCTATGACATGGTGGTCTTCTGGTATCCGGGCGATCCGACGAAGAGCTACATCAAGCGGGTGATCGGCATGCCGGGTGACCTGGTGGAAGTGCAGCAGGGCGTGGTCTCGGTGAATGGCGAAGTGCTGCCGGAGAACTATGTCCCGGAAGAGTATCGGGACCGGAATTCCATGACGCCGCAGCGGGTGCCGCCCGGCCAGTACTTCGTGATGGGCGACCATCGCAGCTCTTCCAATGATTCGCGCGCCTGGGGCGCTGTGCCCCGCCGCTACATCTATGGCAAGGCTGTGTTCGTTTACTGGCCGCTTGATAAGCTCGGCGTGCTACGTTAGCGGAATGCGAATCCTGACAATCCTGTTCAGTACTGGGATCTTCAGTGCTGGGCTCTGGGCGCAGGTGACGATGCCGCCACCCCGCGCAGCAGTTCCCTCCGACAGCCCGAATCACGGCCAGGATCAACTGCTGAAGGCGATTGACGATGTGGCTTGGCACCAGAAGCTGAGTGACATTGCGGATGTCGACAAGATCGCGATCACCGGTCCGCCGTTGGCGAAGGAAGCCAACCCGACCGGTCAAGGCGCGGGCAATCCGCTGATTTTTTATGCCTACACCTTCATCCCGAAGAAGCTTGATCGGACAAAGAAACAACCGCTGCTCGTCTTCGTGCATGGCGGCGTCCATTCGAACTTCATGTCGAGCAGCAGTGCGCATATCATTCGCGAGTTAGTGAGCGAAGGCTATACGATCGTCTCTCCTGACTATCGCGGCAGCACCGGCTATGGAGCCGCTTTTTGGCGCGCCATCGATTACGGTGGGCGGGAGAACGACGACGTCTGGGCGGCGCGCAACTGGATGCTCGAGACCTACGCGTTTCTCGATCCGCAACGCGTGGGCATCATCGGCTGGAGCCATGGCGGCATGATCACGTTGATGAATCTGTTCGAGCATGGCGAGAGTTTCGCCTGCGGCTATGCCGGCGTGCCAGTGAGCGATCTGGTGGCCCGCATGGGCTACAAGGGTGCGGCCTACGAGCAACTCTTTGCGGCTGATTATCACATCGGCAAGACGGCGCGCGAGAACGTCCAAGAGTATCTGAAACGCTCGCCGGTGACCCACGCCGCCAAACTGCGCACGCCCTTGCTGGTGCATACGAATACCAACGATGAGGACGTCAACTACCTCGAAGTGGAGCGTCTGGCCGCGGCGCTGAAGGCCGAAGGCAAGAAGTTCGAGTACAAGGTTTACGAGAACGCGCCCGGTGGGCACGTCTTCAACCGGCTGGACACGAAGCTGGCGCGCGATTCGCGTGCGGAGATCTATGCTTTCCTACGCCGGTACCTGAAGCCGTGATCCGTCTGCTGCTTTTGCTGGCGCCCGCCCTGCTGTCCGCGGCATCGTTCGAGGGACTGGAGGTCTTTTATCGTGCCTCAGGCGAAGGCGAGCGGACCGTAGTTCTGATTCACGGCTGGACCTGTGATCACACCTTCTGGGATGCCCAGGTGCCGGCGCTGAGCAAAATCTACCGGGTGCTGGCGATTGACCTGCCGGGCCACGGCCGCAGTGGCGTGCCGCCCGAAGCCTCGATGACCATGGACAACTTCGCGCGGGCGATCGCCGCCGTGATGGACGAGGCCAAAGTCGAGCGCGCCACTCTGGCGGGGCACAGTATGGGGACGCCGGTGGTACGGCAGTTTGCGCGGCTGTTTCCGCAGCGCACGGAAGGGCTCATCCTGATGGATGGTTCAATCTATCCGCCGGCGAACGCCCGTGCGGCGCAGGGCCGTTGGGAAGGCTACCGGGGCGCCGCGGGTCTCGCTATCCGAGAGCGCGTGATCCGGGCGTATTTGAAGCCGGCAGGCGCCGGCGCCGTCAATGCTCAGATCCTCCGCGTCATGCTCGCCGCTCCCGAGGCGACGGCAGTCGGGGCGATCAGGGGCTTGTACGAGATGAGAATCTGGAACGATCAGAGTCCGGTGCGGGTGCCCACGCTGGCCATCTATCAAGCGAGCTCATCGCTGGCTCCTGGTTATCTGCGCCAACTGTTTCCGTTACTGGAATACCATCGCGTTCCGGGAACGGGGCACTTCCTGATGATGGAGAAGCCGGAAGAGGTGAATCGGCTGATGCTGGATTTTCTCCGAAAGCAAAAATAAAGAGGGGCGGGCCCCTTTGGACCTGCCCCTCTGTTTTTCCTGGCCGCGGCTTAGTCGTTCAAGTGGAAGCTGCCGACAAATGCGGAACGCTTCAGCGGTGAGGACCACGTGGCGTCGAGGCCTTTGCCCTTAAAGTCGTGGGCGAGCGCGTAGCCGGCCATGGCATGATCCACTTTGGTCAGAGGCGAGTACCAGACTTCTTCGTTTGAGCAATGGTGGTCGCCATCCCCGATGGGCCGGGTTTCGATGCTGGCGAGTTCGCCAGCCTTCAGATTGGCTTTCACCGAGTGCAGGTTGTTCTTGTCGAATTCGAGGGTGACCGGTGCCACTTCGACGCGCACGACGTTGCCGAACAAGTCACCGCCCATACGCTTGGCGAATGCTTGCAGCGCCACGCGCTGCGGCGCGGACGCCTTCTGGTCAACGATCAGCACGGACTGTACGGGGTACGCTGAGACAATCACGTCGCCGAGCGTCGAGTTGGCGCGCACGACGCCCACCACGCCGAGGCCGGAAAGGTCAACGCCTTCGAAGGCGCCTTTCTCAATGCGCCAGCCCATGACGGCCATATTGCCGAGCATGTTCACTTCGGAATTGGCGTAGCAGGGGCCGGTGTAGATGTCTGCGTTGCGGGCTTCGACATACGTGCCCTCAACGGTGTTCAGGTTCTTGGTGCTGGGTCCAGCGGCGAGGACCAGAGAAGCGGAGAGCGCGAAAGCGGCGAAAGTCTTCATGGCTCGAGAGAAACTCCTATCGTGATTATCACACGACGGCCGCGACGATGGCGGCCTCGTCGGAAGGCGCCACCGTCCGCAGGTCGACGACCACCGCGCCCTGCTCAATGCGCGCCACGATGGGCGGCGAACACGCGCGCAATTTGCGTTCGAGCGGATTCGGCGCGCCGGGCAAGCGGACCAGCCAGGCGGCCAGAGTCTGGTCCGGCGTGGAGCCGCCTCCCGCCACGGAGGTGCCCTCCGCTACCGTTGCTCCGGGAATCTGCGCGGCCAATGCTTCTGCCCGCTGCTTCAATGCGGAGGCACCCAGCCGGATCATGCGCAGGGCGGGGATCTCGTCATAGCGTTCCAGTAGCAGTAGTCGCAACGTGGTCTCGAGGGCTTGCACAATCAATTTGTCCGGCCGGAAGGCGCGATACATCGGGTTGCGGCGGATGCGCTCCACCAGGTTCGCGTCACCGGCGATGATGCCGGTTTGCGGTCCACCGAGGAGTTTGTCGCAGGAGAAGGAGACCAGGGCAATCCCGGCGGTGAGGCTTTCCGTCACAAGCGGTTCGGTGATGCCGTAAGGGCGCAGATCCACCAGGCAGCCGCTGCCCAGGTCCTCATAGACGGGCACGCCCAGCGTCACGAGTTCCGCCAACGTAGGCTTTTGGGTGAAGCCGCTGATGTGAAAGTTACTCGGATGAACGCGGAGGATCAGGCGAGTGCGTTCGTTGATGGCCCTCTGATAGTCCGACAAAGTGGTGCGGTTCGTCGTGCCGACCTCACGCAGGATGGCGCCGGAACGCTCCATGATGTCGGGGATCCGAAAGCCATCCCCGATCTCAATCAGTTCGCCGCGCGAGACGATGACTTCCTGGCCCGCGGCGAGTTCGTTCAATACCAGGTAAGTGGCAGCGGCGTTGTTGTTGACGGCGATTGCCGGGGCGTTGAGTAATTGCGAAAGCAAGCTGGTGTAGTGCGAATCGCGCTTGCCGCGGCGGCCCGACTGAAGGTCGTATTCGAGGTTGGAGTAGCCATCGATCGCGGTAAACGGCGCGATCGGAGCCCGGCCCAGATTGGTATGGAGCACCACGCCGGTGGCGTTGATCACACGTTGAAGGGACGGCCTTTCCAGCTTCTCCAATGATTGGAGGATCGTTTCCTCCAGTGGTGCCGCGTGCTCCCCGGCCCGGATCGCCGTGCGCGCCAAGTCAAGCGCGCGACGAATCTCCTGCACCACGATCCGATGGGGAAATCTGCCGGGGGGCAAGGCCAGCCGCCCCAGCAGTTGATCGACGGAAGGAAGTGCGGAAAGGTCCACTAGACTTTGGGTTTGGGGGCGGGCAGGTCGCGGGCTGGGCAAAGGGACTGCCAGCCCTGCTTGGCGTGGCTGCCGTCGCAGAACGGCTTGTTCTCACTGAGTCCGCAGCGGCACAGGCCGATGGTGGTGCGACCGCCGAGGCCGAACTCTTTGCCCTCTGCGTCATGCATTGTAAAGTCGCCTTCGATGCGTAAGGGACCGTTGTTAAAGACCGAAACTTTGACTGCCATATTCTTCTTAGGATGACAGATGATGGCACCGGCTAGAATTGAAGAATGCTTCGCCGGTTGATCCTATGGCTGGTGGCGGTTTCCGTTGGGGCGCAAACTCCCGCGGAGGAAGACGTCGGTGCGGCGATGCGCCGGATCCGCGTACGCGTGTCGGAGGATCTGAACCGGCTGCCGAATTACACCTGCCTCCAGACGATCGAGCGATCGGAACAGTTGCCGGGCGAGAGGCGCTTCCAGTTAGTGGATCGGGTGCGATTGGAAGTGGCCCTGGTGGGCAATGCCGAGATGTTCGCCTGGCCGGGTTCGCGCGAGTTTCAAAGCCGCCGGCTGCGTGATCTGGTGTCCGGTGGAGCGATCGGCAATGGCAGCTTCGCGCTGCATGCCAAGAGCGTCTTCGATGGCCGGTCGGCGGAAGTGGAACGCGTCGGTGAGACGGTGCTGCTCGGACGAAAGGCGATGGAGTACCGCTACAACGTGCCCCGCGCCCGCAGCCGCTTCGCTTTGCGGCACGGCAACATGGAAGCCAATGTCGGCTACGGCGGTAGTTTCTATGTCGATCGGGACAGCGACGAACTGATTCGTCTGGAAGTGCGGGCGAATGACATTC
>JALHNI010000090.1 GCA_022843605.1 Bryobacter sp. | reverse complement strand
CCTGGCCCAGCAGGCCCACAAGTTGGTCAGTATCGAGTTGGGCGAGGGCGTAGCCGTTGATGGCGACGATGGCGTCGCCGGCCTGGAGTCCGGCGCGCGCGGAGGGGCTGCCGGGTTGAGTCTGAAGGACGATCACGCGTCCTGGCAGGATGCTGACGATGGTGCCGAAGCCCTGGCGCACAGATGTTTCCATCTGCTGCAACTGCTTGAAATTGTCCGGGTCGAAGAAGATGCTGTGCGGATCGAGAGGCTTCAGCATGCCTGGCAGTGCCCCCAGGTTGATGGCGGCGTCGAGAGCCGGCGGGTCGGCCAAATTCTCTTGCAGGATCGCCAGGATATCCGCGAATTTGCGGACATGCGGTTCGAGGAGTGCGGCGCGGTCCTCGCTGTTGGTTGGCACGGTCTGAGCGGCCCCAGCCTGGAGAGACAAGGTCAACGCGAGGATGGCGAGGAGCGAGCGCATATCAGCGGGTGAACTTGGTTTGGCGTTTGCGTTCCTGGCGAGAGAGCGCCAGTTGAATGAGCCGGTCGACGAGATCACGGAATGCGATGCCGTCGTGCTCCAGCATGCGGGGAAACATGCTGATGGAGGTGAACCCTGGAATGGTGTTCACTTCGTTGATGTAGAGTTGGCCGGAGCCGCGGTCGAGGAGGAAGTCGACCCGGGACATTCCTTCGCAGCCCAACGCCTGATAGGCCTCGACGGCGATTCGGCGCACGTCGGCGATCTCCTCGCGGGTCAGGTTGGCGGGCAGCAGGGTCTTGGCTTGGTCCAGAACGTACTTGTCTTCGTAGTCGTAGAAGTCGCGCGAGGGCACGATTTCGCAAGGCGTGCTGGCAATGGGCTTTTCGTTGCCCAGGACGGAGCATTCCAATTCCTGACCGACGATGGTTCGCTCAACGATGATCTTGTGATCGTACTGGGCGGCCAAGTGCAGTGCATGCCGCAGTTCACTGAGGTCGTTGGCCTTCGAAATGCCAACCGACGAGCCGAGATTGGCGGGTTTGACGAAGAGGGGAAAGTCAAAGCGCGAGGCAATGGCCTCGGCATTGATCTGATCGCGATAGACGGTAACCCAATCGACCACCGGCAAGGATCGTTCGCGGCAGACGCGCTTCATCGCTTCCTTGTCCATGCAGAGCGATGAGGCAAGCACACCTGGGCCGACGTAGGGCAGGTCAGCGAGTTCCAGGAGGCCTTGCACAGTGCCGTCTTCGCCGAACGTACCGTGCAGGACGGGAAACACAACATCGATGCCGGGGTTCGAGCCGGGCTCCGGCAGAATCGGCCCGGGGCGCCACTTTCCATCCCGGTCGATCAGGTAAGGAACCACCTCGTACTTATTTGGCCAAGTCGCCAACGCCTGCGCGATCGCTTCGGCGGAACGCAACGATACGTCGTGCTCTCCGCTGCGGCCGCCGGCTAAAACCGCGACACGAGTCTTCATAAAATTCGTTTCCCCATGGCTGACAGCACTAACTCTACCGCCAGGGACGCCGTCTTGTTGGCAATATCCAAAACCGGGTTAACCTCCACCACTTCCATTGAAACCAGTTTCTTGCTGTCGTGCAGCAATTCCATTGCGAGATGCGCTTCCCGATAGTTCAGGCCACCGCGCACGGGCGTACCTACGCCGGGCGCTTCCACCGGGTCCAGCGCGTCCATGTCGAGAGAAAGGTGCACTCCAACGGTGCCTTCACTGGCCACGCGAATGGCGTCCTGTATCACCGCGCGCATTCCCCGTTCGTCGATCTCGCGCATGGTGTAGGCATGAATGCCCGACGCTCGAATATTGGCCGCTTCTCCTGCATCGATGTCACGAATGCCGACCAGCGCTACGTTCTTCGCGGCCACCATCGGCGACTGGCCACGGAGGTGGGTGAGTTCGCGCGGACCTTGTCCGATGATGCTGGAGAGTGGCATCCCGTGTACGTTGCCGGAGGGGCTCGATTCGGGCGTGTTGAAGTCACCATGCGCGTCGATCCAGACGACGCCGATGTCTTGTTTCTTTTTCCGATAGTGCTTGGCAATGCCCGCGACGGAGCCAACCGCGATGGAGTGATCCCCGCCGAGCACCAGCGGAAATCGCGAATCGTCGGCTGCCTTTTCTACCATCTTCGAGAGGCGAAGGCAGTTATGAGCGATCTGTGGCAGGTGGCGCGCTGTGCTGTTGGACGGCGGGAGGCTTTCGGGTTGGTCCACCGAGACATTGCCATAGTCTTCGACGGCAAAGCCCAGGGCGGCCAGGCTGGTGTTGAGATTGGCGACTCGCATGGCGGAGGGCCCCATGTCGACGCCACGCCGTCCGGCGCCATAGTCCTGCGGCACGCCGATGATGGCTAACGCCTGCACTTACGGCCTCGTCCGGTAGATCATGCGCGGATAGGCGATGGTCTCGCGAAGATGTTCCAGGCCGCACATCCAGGTGACGCAACGCTCAATGCCCATGCCGAAGCCGGCGTGTGGGACGCTACCGTACTTACGCAAATCGGTATACCAATCGAAGGCTTCGCGAGGCAGGTTGTGCTCATCCAGGCGTTTCAGGAGTAAGTCGAGGTCGTGGATGCGTTGACCGCCGCCGATGATTTCGCCGTAGCCCTCGGGGGCGAGGACGTCCATGCCGAGTGCACACTCAGGACGGCCGTCGACGGGCTGAAAGTAGAAGGCCTTGATTTCGGTTGGGAAGTTGTCGACGATCAACGGGCCGGGCTGGTCCTCAGTGAGTAGCGTCTCGTCCGTGCCGCCGAAGTCGCCGCCCCACACAATCTCGGAACCTTTGCCTTGCAGAAGCGTGACGGCTTCGTCGTAGTGCATGCGGGCAAACGGCTTGCGAATGCGCTCCAGTTTGCTGACATCGCGCTCCAGTACCTTGAGTTCGGCCTGCCGGTTGTTCAGCACCCGGTCGACGATGAAACAGAGCATGTCCTCGGCGAGCACCTTGACTTCGTCGAGGGTCGCGTAGGCCATTTCCGGTTCCACCATCCAGAACTCGGTGAGGTGGCGGCGCGTCTTCGATTTTTCCGCGCGGAATGTCGGGCCAAAGCAATAGACCTTGCCTTGCGCCATGGCATTCGCTTCGTTATAGAGCTGGCCGCTTTGGCTGAGATAGACTTTCTGATCCTCGAAGTAGTCGACCTCGAAGAGCGTGCTGGTGCCTTCACACGCCGCAGGCGTGAAGATGGGCGTATCCATCAGGATGAAGCCGTTACTATCGAAGAAGTCGCGGGTGGCGCGGATGACTTCGTGCCGAACCCGGGCGATGGCGTGCTGACGCCGGCTACGCAGCCAGAGGTGGCGGTGATTGAGCAGGAAGTCCGGACCGTGTTCCTTGGGAGTGATGGGGTACGGATCTTCCTCGGACACGCGCTGGATGATTTCCAGCCCGGTGACGTCCATCTCGTAGCCGCCGGCGGCGCGCTCTTCGGCGCGAATCTTGCCCTGCAGGATGATCGATGATTCTTGAGTGAGGCTGCGCAGAGATTCGAACAGTTCTTCAGGCACCTCAGCTTTCACCGCCACACCCTGGATGATGCCCGAGCCGTCGCGCAACTGCGGGAAGGCGATCTTGCCTGACTTGCGCAAGTTATAGAGCCAACCGGCGATGCGAACTTCCTGGCCCACGTGGGCGCCAGCTTCAACGATACGGATGCGTGGGATCATGCTTTTTCCAATTTCTCAAAGACGGTACGGATGCTTTCGAGCGGCTGGGGGATCTCTTCGGCTTCCTTCAATTCGAGGTTGAGCGGAAACTGGCCGGGGCAGGAACGGAGCAACTCCATCATGCGGCGCCAGTCGATGGTGCCGTCAGTGTGCAGGAAGGGGAAGCGGTGGTTGTCGAGCGTGCCGTTGTTGTCGTGAATGTGGGTCGACCGGATGCGTGAACGCATGAGGTCGAACTCGCTTTCGAGGCTTCCGTTCATGGATGTCGCGTAGATATGAGCGTGTCCCGAATCAAAGCAGTAACCATTGCTCAGGTGCGTGACATTGGTGAAGTAGTTGAGCTTGGCGGCGTTCGAAAATCCGTTCGGGATGTTTTCGAGCAGAATTTCTACGCCACGCTGACGAGCGAAAGAGTTCAATTCCTCAAGGGAAGAAAACGCGGCGTCCAGCTTGCGCTCGTCGAACTCTTCGTTTGGCACGCCGAGGTGCTGGATGAGATAGCGGCAGGGAATGACCTCGGCGATCTCGAGGGCCCGTTTGATCTCGTCGACCATCACCACGCGTTTGTTCTTCACCGGTTCGTTGATGGCGATGACGGCATTCGGCCCGGAGCGCCCGTTCTGGTCATCGGAGTACATGGGAGAATGCAGCGCCCAGAGTTCCAGCTTCGCGTCGCGAAACCAACTGGCGAGCTCATGAATCTGCGCCTTGTTGAGGTAATCGAGGTGCTGGCGGTTCACAAACATCTCGACGGCGGGCACCCCAGCGGCGAGGATCCGATCGAGGAGCGCGGTGGAAAGGCGATGCTTGACGAACAAGTGAGTAGAAAGAACGTGATCCATTTAGTAACCCGTCACTTTGCCGTCGCCGCGACCGTCATTGCCGCCGGCGAGCCAGCGCTTGCCCTCCGCCGTCGTTTCCACCTGAATCGCCTCGACACGCGCGACGCTGAAGCTGTTGGGCTCGACGGTGTGTCCCTTGGCGCGAAGGAGCTCGATCGTGTCGGGCGAGAATCCGCGTTCGAGGAATAGCTTATCGGGCTGCCATTGGTGATGAAAGCGTGGTTGATCGATGGCGTCTTGGATATTCAGGTTGAAGACCGTCACATTCAGCAATACCTGCAAGACGCCGGTGGGGATGCGCGAGCCGCCCGGTGCGCCCATCACCAGGAAGAGTTCGTCCTTCTTTAGGACGATGGTGGGCGTCATTGAGGAGTTCGGCCGCTTGCCGGGGCGAATGGCATTTGCCTCGCCTTCGATGAGGCCAAACATATTCGGCGAGCCGGGCTTGACGGTAAAGTCGTCCATCTCGTTGTTCAGCAGAAATCCCAGGCCGGGCACCGTAACTCCGGAACCGTAACCGCCATTGATGGTAAAAGTCATCGCCACCGCGTTGCCGGCGGCATCGACGATGGAGACGTGCGTTGTTTCGTCCTTCTCGATCGCACCGGGTTGGCCTTGCCGAATGATGGTGGAAGGCGTCGCCTTCTGTGGGTCAATCGAGCGCCGGCGTTCGTGGGCGTAGGTCTTACTGATCAACGCCGGGACCGGCACCTTGACGAAGTCGGCGTCGCCCAGGAATTCGCCGCGATCGGCATAATATCGGCGCATGGTTTCGGCCACGTAGTGCGTAGCGGCGGCCGAGCCCAGACCGTTTTTCTCGTAGCCGCTGCCTTCGAGCATGTTTAACATCTGCAACAGGCCGATACCGCCAGTGGACGGGGGCGGGGCACTCAGTACCGTAATGTCGCGGAAAGTGCCTTGAAGCGGTTTGCGTTCCACCGCCTGATAAGTTTTGAGGTCCTCAAGGGTAATCAGTCCGCCATGGGCGGCCATCTCTTTGGCAAAGCGGCGAGCGGTTTCTCCCTCATAGAAGTCGGCGGCACCAGACTTCTGAATGCGCTGGAGCGTGGCGGCCAACTCCGGCTGGACGAGCGTTTCACCCGGTTCGTAGTAACGGTTGTTGCGGAGGAAGATGCGGCGTGACTCGGGGTCATGCGTGAGGATGCCGCCGGCTGTGAGAACGGAGCTATCGGGTGCGGTGGTGCGAGCGCGCCCGGCCGATTTCATCGACTGGGAGAAGGCGTAGGAGACGGGGAAGCCTTCGCTAGCCAGTTTGATGGCTGGCGTGAGTAAGCCCGACCAGGGCTGCTGGCCGAACTTGCGGTGGGCGAGTTCCAGACCGCGCACGGTGCCCGGCACGCCAGAAGCTCGCCATCCAACGACGCTCTCGCGTGTCGGCTTGCCGTTCTGATCGAGATACATCTTCGGGGCTGCGGCGGCTGGAGCCCGCTCGCGGAAATCGAAGAAGGCGGTGCGGCCATCGGCCATGCGCACGAGCAGGAAGCCCCCGCCGCCCAGGTTGCCGGCATATGGGTATGTAACCGCCAAGGTGGTGGCGACGGCGATTGCGGCATCGACCGCGTTGCCGCCGTTCTTGAGTACCGCGACGCCGACATCGGCCGCGATCGGCTCCTGCGCGACAACCATAGCGTGGGCGGTGCGAACTGGTTGCCGCGCCCATCCGATTGACTGCGCGGATACGCCCAGAACCAGGGCCAACGCCACGTGTTTTCTCATCAGCTTCCAGTTTAGCCTTTTTGCTGTTTCCGCCATTCAAACATTGCGATTCCAGCGGCGACCGAGACGTTCAAGGAAGAGATCTCGCCATGCATGGGGATCTTCACCAGGAAGTCGCATTTTACGCGCGTGTGCTGATGGAGGCCCGCGCCTTCGCCACCGAGCACCAGGACCGTCGGCGTGACGTACTCGACTTCCGAGTAGTCCTGGGCCGCGCGTTCGTCGAGACCGTAGATCCAATAGCCGTCTTGCTTGAGATCCTCAAGGGCTCGATTCAGATTGGTGACGCGAACGACGGGAAAATACTCCAAGGCTCCGGCCGCCGCTTTCGCCACAGTATCCGTAAGCCCGACGGCACGCCGTTCGGGGATCAGGATACAGGAAGCGCCGGCTGCGTAGGCAGAGCGGACGATTGCACCTAAGTTGTGCGGATCCTCCACACCATCGGCGGCAACGACCAGCGGCCCCAGCTTCACTTCGTTGAGCTTGGCATATCGGTGGGCGGCCGTAATGGCGACGACGCCTTGGTGCGTGGCCGTACCTGCGGTACGGTCCAGGACGGATCGCGATTCGAACCGCAGTGGGACGTGGCGCTCGCGCGCCAGGTCAATGAGCGGTTGAATGCGGGCGCCACCCGCCCCTTCGGTAATCAGGATGCGATCCATCTGCCGGCCGCTCTTGAGAGCTTCCAGGACGGGATGGACGCCGGATAGAACATTTTTTGCGAAAATGTTTTTGTCAGGAGGCACAATTCGAGTGTATCGCCTTGACGCTCGTGGTGGCTTCCCGTACGATTGCAATTAAGCCAAGAGAAAGGTATCCGAAAGCCAATGGCGACCCAAGCAACCGCTCCCATCCTCACTCCCGAGATTCCAAACAAACTGTATTTCCGGATTGGCGACGTGAGCCGAATCGCCGGGGTTAAGCCCTACGTGCTGCGGTACTGGGAGACGGAGTTTCCCGCGATCGGCCCGAAGAAGTCAGGAAGCAACCATCGTCTGTACCGTCGCAAGGACGTCGAGCTGATTCTCGACATCAAGCGGCTTTTGTACCAGGAACGTTACACGATCGAGGGTGCGCGGAAGCACCTTGAGGCGCTGAACAAGGCGGATTCGAACGCTCGGTCTGCTGGTTCGAAGAAAGCACCGAAGTTCGAGCTTGCGCCGGTATCGGAACCGATTGCCGCTCCTGACGGAACCGACCGAAACATTCTCGGCGAGATTCGTGCGGAGATCCGCTCCTTGCTGGAACTGCTCTCACGCGATCCTTTGATGGCTCAGTAGCTGCTTCGCGCCGCCAAGTGGCGCAATAGATGAATCTCCGCCTCTGGTTGCCTCCGGTCTTCCCCTAGCCTACACTCGCGCAATGACGCGGCTACCGCGGTGAGGACTTCCCACTCTTCTAAACGTTCCGTTCCCATGGATTCGATCTGATCGGCTGTCTGCCTGACTTCGGCAGGGTGATGCAGCACCGCCATGAGTAGATCCGCCGCTAAGTTTCGAACTTCCAGATTTCCCGTCACCAGAGTCATATCGGATCGCACCGGACCTCTTTTGAGCCTGGTTCTTGAACTCATGCAATGCCATGGATGGCCGATGAGACAGAGATCACCCTGGTTTGGAAGAAGACTATGATTCGTTTGACGCGGTTGAACCGCGCCCCGCTCGTTGTGAATTCCGACTTAATTGAGCACGTGGAGACCACGCCGGACACCGTCATCTTTATGACGACCGGGCAGAAGTTTGTCGTGTTGGAGACGCCGGATGCGGTGATCGAAAAGATACGTGCGTTTCGACGGTCGATCGGTTGCGGCTGGCACACGTCGGTCGAATCGTTAGAAGAGAGTAAATAGGGATGGCTGATCGAAAGGCCCGAGCCCGTCCAGATTTCGCCACGATCGGCGGATTGATTCTGGCTGCTGTGGGCATTTTGGGGGGCCTCCTGCTGGAGGGCGGCCAGTTGCAAGATGTCGTCCAGGTGACAGCGGCCATCATTGTGGTGGGCGGCACATTGGGCTCAGTGATGGTGAACACGCCGTTGCATACGCTGCTGGCCGCCGTGGGCCGGTTGCGGGCCGTGGCCTTCGAGTCCGCGCATGATCCGAATCAGAGGATTGAGGCGCTGATTGAGTTTGCAACGAAGGCGCGCAAGTCGGGAATCGTGGCACTCGAACGGGAGGTACAAGCGTTGGACGATCTCTTTCTGAAGAAGGCGCTTTCGTTAGCCATGGACGGTGCCGACCTCCAAGACATTCGAAACATGCTGGAACTCGAGATGACTTCCGCGGAGAATCATGCGGACCAGGAAGCAAAGGTGTTCGAGTCGGCGGGTGGCTATGCTCCGACGATCGGCATCATCGGTGCGGTTCTCGGGTTGATTCAGGTGATGAAGAACCTTTCGGACGTGAATGAAGTGGGCCATGGAATTGCCGTTTCGTTTGTGGCTACGGTGTATGGCGTTGCGCTGGCCAATATCTTCTTCCTGCCGGCGGCGAACAAAATCAAGGCTCGTGCGCATGAAGAGGTCCGCCTAATGGAACTGACCATGGAGGGAGTCACCGGTATCGTGGAGGGCATGAATCCCAAGCTGCTGAGAGTCAAGCTGGAGGCGTTCGCCCCACCGGCCGCACCAGCGAAGAAGGCCAAGGCCTAGCTCCGTGGCCCGCAAAGCGAAGCATCCGGAGCACGCCAATCACGAGCGTTGGCTCGTGTCGTATGCGGATTTCATCACGTTGCTATTTGCCTTCTTCGTGGTGATGTTCGCCACATCCCATGCGGACAAGGACAAGCAGAAGGTCGTTTCGGCGGCGGTGAAAGAAGCGATCAACGAGGGCACGTTTGTTACCACGATTGCGGGTTTTCTGGGTAAGTCGAAGGACAACCAGAACGTTCATTTGCGTGAGGCGAAACCCTACACGGGATCGCCGACCGAACCCAAGACGCCGGCGCCCAAAGACCCGAAAGAGTTGAAGAACTCGGCGGCAAAGGCCGCAGTCGTGGAATTGCTCCCGTCGTTTCAAGCGCTCGCGGGCGACTTGCAAGACGAGATTGAGGCAGGAAAGCTGGATGTGAGCCTGGAACCTCGCGGTCTGGTGGTGAGCATGAAGGAGGCTGCGTTTTTTCCCGCCGCGAGCGATGCGATCAATCGCGAGGCGTATCCGATTATCGAAAAAGTAGCCGACTCCATCCGCAAGCTCAAGAACCCGGTGCGGCTTGAGGGGCACACCGACGCAATCCCGATTCGTTCCGCGCGATTTCCGAATAACTGGACGCTGGCGGCGGCGCGATCGATTGCGATGCTGGAGTTGCTCGAGAAGCGATTCGATGTGAACCGGGCCAACATGGCCGTCGCCGGCTACGCCGATACCGTGCCCATTGCCGATAATGCCACGGCGGCGGGGAGAGCGAAGAATCGGCGGGTGGACATCATCATCCTGAATCAGTTTGGCCTGACGTCAGAGCCGGAATCGGTGAAGCAAGCCCAACGTCAGGCGGCTACCCCCACAGTGGCGCCAAGACCGCCGGGCGATCAGGGAACTGCCCCAGTGAAACGTCGGAAGCCCTCTGCCGCCGGACCGCTTAAGGCATCGAGGACGAAGGGGCCGTGATCTGTTCCAGGACGTATTGGGCGGCGAGTTGACTCGCGGCCTTCTTCGTGGACCCGTCCGCTCGGCTAGTGAAGCCTTCACCCACACGGACCTCGACGGTGAACGTCTTGGCGTGTTGCGGGCCTTCCTCCTGAATCACGGCGTAGTGTGGTGCCGGTAGCTTTTTCAGCCGCGCCAGTTCCTGCAATGCACCCTTGTAGTCGGCAGCGGAGATATCCGGGAGTGGCTCAAACGGGCTAAAATCACCGACGATCTCCGAGAGTACAAAGCGTCTCACCCGTTCGAGGCCTCCATCAAGGTAAAGGGCGGCGATGAGCGCTTCTACGGCATTTGCCAGGAGGGCCTTCTTTGCTCGCCCTCCGTTGACTTCTTCAGTTTTTCCCAGAAGCAGAAAGCTGCCGAGTTCAAGGCGCAACGCTGTCCGGTAAAGATGGTTGGCGTTAACGAGTTCGGCCTTCATCTGAGTGAGGCGGCCTTCGGGAACAGCGGTAAAGCGACGGAAGAGGTATTCGCTCACTACAAAGCCCAGCACCGAGTCACCGAGGTGTTCGAGCTGTTCGTTTTGATCGCAGAGGGGAGCGGCGCCGCCCACTCGCTCAGCGGCAAAAGAACGGTGGGATAGGGCTTGGCGCAGGAGAGAGCGGTCGGCGAAACAATGCCCGAGACGATGTTCGAGGGTGCTCAGATCAGGTTCCGCCGGCCGCCGCATGTTCATTCAAACGAGGGGACTAGGGTTTGGGGGCCGCGGGCGGAGGAGGCGGGGTCGCAGCTTTCTTCTGGGCCATGAGAGCTTTAACGCGCTCCTGGGCCGCAGCCTGCTTAACGACAGGCACGGCGTCGGGAGAATCCTTCACCTTGTCGAGCAGCGGAATAGCTTCATCCCACTTGCCGAGTTGGTTCAGCGAGGAGGCGAGGCGGAGCATGGTGGTGGGATCCGGCTTGGGCTGGGTGGCGAGTGCTTCCTTGTACGAGGCCATAGCGACATCGTATTTCTTGCGCACCGTGGCGGCCATGCCTAAGGCTTCGTGCCCTTGGGCGATGAAGTCCCGACGGGCCATCTCCCATTGCTCGTCAGTCATGCCGGGGTTCGGCTTAGGCGCGGTTTTCGCCATGGCAATGCCATCCTTGGCAAACTTCTCGGCCTTGGTGAGCTTTTCTTCTTTGTCGAAATCGAATTCCTTGGTCTTGGACGCAAATCCGGAGGCCAACATCAGCATCACGCCATACATTTGCGGGTCGGCTTCCAGGGTACGTTCGCCGTAGATCACCATCTTCTCGAAGTCGTTCTTGCTCTGGCAGGCCGCGGTGGCAATGTAGAGGGCGAGGGGCTTGAAGTCGGTATCGGCAAACTTGGTGAGCAAGGCATCGGCGGCGGCAATGCGGGCGTCGTCATCGGGGGCGCTCAACATGGCATTGAAGGCGTCGACTTCCTTCTGCGATTTCGGTTTGGGTTGTTTCGTGCTGGCCGTCTGGCCAAGCAGGGCTCCCGCCACGGCCAGCGCGGCGAACGCGCGCAAGAAATTCTGCATCATGTGATTTAACTTTCCCTTCAATTTGGTTTTCACTATTGTCGCTTCTTTTTGGCGCCGGCCAAAGCCTGCTCCACAAGACTTCGAGTTTTCGGAGAGATGCCGGGGGTGGCGAGTGCGGTATCGAAATGGCGCGTGGCATCGTCCGGAGAGTTGGAGAGTTCGGAGAGCCGGCCCAGATAATAGTGTGCCCAAGCTTGGATGCTGCCTTCCGGCGAAGTTTCGAGGGTGGTTTCAAAGAGTTTGAAACCCGTTTCCGGGTCTCTCTGCAGCGTGGCAATGCGTGCCAAGCCAAAGTAGGCCCGGCCGTGCCACTTCTTGTCGTCCGTCTCCTTCAGGACCGCCAGAAGGAGTTCGCGGGCCGGCGGCAGTTCTCGTTTTTCGATCAGCACGTCGGCATCGTCAATCGACTTCGCAACGCCGGTGAGCTGGGGCGGCGCGGGCGCCGGGGTATCCACCACGCGGGCCTTGCGTACCGGCTTGGTCTTGACGAAGTCCACCGCCTCGAGCCGCTTGCTTTCTTTTCGCAGGTTGATGCCTTTGATCAGTTCGGGGAAATACAGCCGCAGAGACTGTTCCTGCTTCTCGTAGTCGGGCAAAAGCTCGGCGAAGGCGGGCGCCAGCACATAGCCTTCCTTGAGCGCGGCGTCGATTAATTGGGTGCGTTCGGAGGCTCGTGCCAAGCGAGCCTCAATGGCTTTGCTGAGCGAAGCGCCGGCGAGGAGCAGAAAGTCCGCCTTATAGTGGTCGTCGAGCGCGGCGGAGGCCTGGGCGTAGTCGATCAATCCGCGCTTCTGGTTTAGGTCCTCGGCGTACTTGAGGGTCAGCGGATCGATCATGAACTTGAAATAGGCGTTGCGCAAATAGTCGACTTGCGGGTCAGCTGAAGGTGTGACCACGACGTAGAAATCATCCTGGTAATTGCGGTAGTGGATTTGGTTGGGCGAGCCCAGGAGGTCGACGTAGACGCGAAACGTTCGACCCAGGGTGTTGATGCCGGGGTTCCGCATATAGCCATTCACGTCGCTCATCATCTGGCTGGCCGGCTGCTGGTAGCGTTGGCGTGCGGTTTCGAAGGCGGCTTCGTTCTGTTTATAGAAGTCATCCATGCTGACTTCGCGATGAAAGCGGGTGATCAACCGTTCAAACCCGGCTAACTTTGCAACGTCGGGTGGCAGCTCGGTTTCGGAGAAACGGTATTCAAACTCGGGGACGTTCCGAGTGGAGAGCGCGAAGGAAATGTACTGGCTGAGTTCCTGGGCGGAGTTGGCTTGACGATGATCGGCGAAGAAACGGCGAAGCTCCGGGAGCACCGCAGGGTTCTTCTTTGCGACGTAGTCGCGCACGGCCTGCCGCAGCGGATGATTGTTGGGCGAGTCGAGTTCAGCATCGAAGCCAGCCGCGTTGATCGCCGCGAGTACCGTAAACAGACGCGGGTCGACGTCCAATTGTTGGGCGGCCGCTACCGAGGCGAGACTGAGGCAAAAAATGAGACGGCGCAACATGGATGTCCCCATGATAGACTCTCGCGCCTCGCTGAGGGTTTCAGTCTAGCTTCGCGTGGCAAAGGCGAAGATAGCGGGACGCAGGAAGCCCGGCGCCCACCGCTGGTGCCACACGCCAAACCGGTAGGCGAGGCGGGAGAAGCCCAAGTAGCGAGGTTCGCTTTCGTGACCAAAGGCAATGCCGGAGAAGCCTTGCTGCGTCAATGCTTTCTGAATGGCAAAGACCGTATTGCAGCGATACAGTGTGGGAAATGAGTCCTCGTCCTTTCGGTCCGGGCGAGCCCGATGGAGGATCTCTGCGCGCTTGGACGCTGGAATGAGCATCGCGGCCAGCCCGAAGTAGCTGAGTAGGTTAGATGTTCGCAAGCAGAGGCTGCCGCCGGGCTTCAGCAGACGTCGCGCCTCCGCGAAGAATGCCGCGGGATCCGGTAGATGCTCAAGAACGCAATCGGCCAGCAGGACGTCGAAACTTTCATCGGGGTAGGGAACGGGTTCGCCGGGTAGGAAGAGCCGAACTTCGTCCAAGTAGGGGTTCTCCAAGGCGTCCGTACCGATATCGGTGCCTACGACTCGGGCGCACTTTCCGCGCAGGATCCGCATCTGGCGCCGAAGCGCCACCGGATCTTCGCCGTAGCAACCGCGCCCGCAGCCGAAGTCGAGGACATGCGATGAGGGTTCGATTAACGCGTTGACTCGCAGGTAGAAGGCCATCGTTCCATCCACCCCCGTAAAGCCTCCGTAGGAGGTTTCGGGATAGTGGATCACTTCATAGGTTGCGCTCACGGAGCGTCTATCGACAGGCCCGGATATACTGATTAGCAAACATGCGCCTCATAATCTACTTATCACTGCTCACTCCCGCGCTGCTAGCCCAGATGACGATTCAGGAGTACACCCCGAAATCGACGCTGGTGGTCCCTGAGCATCCCCGTTCGCGCGCTAAGTTCCCGTTCATTGACGTCCATGGCCATCAGAACACGATGATGGCGCCGGACAAGCTCGACGCGCTCGTGAAGGACATGGATGGACTGAACCTGCAGGTGATGGTGAATTTGTCGGGCGGTTTTGGCCCGAAGTTTCGCGATGGCATCCGCAACATGAAGGCGGTGCACGGCAAGCGTTTCGCCGTCTTCTGCAATCTCGATCTTACTAATCTGGATGATCCAAACTATTCGATGCGAGCCGCCCAAACCCTTGAAGAAGATATCAAGGCGGGCTGCCAGGGTGTGAAGTTTTTTAAGCAATTCGGCATGAACACCCGCGACGGTAAGGGTGTGCGCATCCCGGTGACCGACCCGCGTTTTGAGGCGTCTTTTCGCGTGATCGCGAAGTACAAGCTCATGGTGCTGATCCATACCGCGGATCCGAAGCCATTCTGGGATCCGGTGGACAAGTTCAACGAGAAGTATCAGGAGTTGACGGAAATTCCGTCGCGGCGCAAGGATGCGGCTAAAGACGGTTCCTGGGAACAACTGATGGACGAAGCCTACACGCTCTTCAAACGTCACCGCGACATCAATTTTGCGCATGCGCATTTGGGTTGGCTTGGTGGCGACTTGGCCAAACTCGGGCGTCTATTCGACGAGATGCCCAATCTGCATTGTGACATTGCGGCCGTGATCTATGAGTTTGGCCGGCAGCCCAAGTTTGCGCGCCAGTTCTGCACCAAATACCAGGATCGCCTGCTGATGGGGAAGGATACCTGGAATGTTGGCGAGTTCAATACGTATTTTCGCGTTCTTGAGTCAGGCGACGAGTATTTCGAATACTATCGAAAGCGTCATGCCTTTTGGCGCATGTACGGTCTTGAGCTTCCCGATGAGGTGCTGAAGAAGATCTACTACAAGAACGTGCTTCGATTGGTGCCTTCGATCGACGGCAAGGCGTTTCCCAAGTAGTCAGGCGTGCGGGCCTAGGGCTGCGGAACCGATCCAACGTGGCGACTACCAGCGGCGTCCGGAGGCGATGAGTTCGCCGGCCGAGTCGCCTTCGAGTGGATATGCCAAGTGGTAGCCCTGGGCGAATTCGCAGCCGAAGGCACGTAAGCTTTCCAATTGCTCTGCAGTCTCGACGCCCTCCGCTACAACATTGAGCTTCAGGTTGTGAGCCAACTGAAGAATCGTTCGGACGATCTCGGTGTTCTGGCCGTTGCCAGTCATGGCCATCACGAAGCTTTTGTCGATCTTCAGACGGTCGACTGGGAACTTGCTCAAGTAGGAGAATGACGAGTAGCCGGTGCCGAAGTCATCGAGGTTGAGCTGAACCTTGATTTCGCGCAGTTCACGGAAGACCTCGCTGGCGGTGGGGTTCTTCACCAGTACGCTTTCCGTCAACTCGATCCGGAGGAATTCCGGATTTAGGGTAGTCTCCTTGAGGATCGTTCGGATCTGTTGCGCCAAGTCGAGTTGGAGAAAGTGCTGGCCGGAGAGATTGACGCTGACGTGTAAAGGCAGCCGGTGCGGGTACATGGTTTGCCAGGTCCGCATTTGCAGGCAGGCTTCGCGGAGGACCCAGCGGTCGATGTCGAGAATCAGTCCGGTCTCTTCGGCGGCCGGCAGGAACTGCGACGGTGCCAACACTCCCCGCGTCGGGTGATGCCAGCGGACCAGGGCTTCGAAGCCCGCGAGGCGGCCTTGCTGGTTGCCCATGCCGAGTGCAATCAGGGGCTGGTAGAGGATCCGGAATTCGCGACGCTCGATGGCCCGTCGGAGGTCGGCCTCGAGTTGCAGCTTAGCCTGGGCTTCGGCATGCATGGACTTGTCGAACGGCACGTGCCGCCCGCGTCCGCGAGCCTTGGCCTGATACAGAGCCGTATCGGCGTCGCGCATCATGTCATCAGGACGCTCGTAACCCAGGGAACTGAACGTGCTGCCGACGCTCAAGCTCGAATAGAATTCCTGTCCCTGATACTCGAAGGGCGCCGCCATGGCCTTCTGTAGTTTTTCGCAGAATGCCTGGACTGCCCAGGCACCGGACATCTGATCCAAGAGGATCGTGAACTCGTCGCCGCCGTAGCGGGCCAGTGTGTCCTTTTCGCTGACGCACGATTGCAGGCGGCGTCCTACCTCAATCAGGAACTCGTCGCCGGCCAAGTGTCCTAAGCTGTCGTTGACATATTTGAAGCGATCAACATCGACGAACAGGACGGCGAAGTGCTTTGGGCTCTTGCCGTGACGCGCCCGATCAACCAAAACTCCCAGGCGATCAACGAAGAGGACCCGGTTGGGCAGCCCAGTGAGCGCATCATGGAAGGCCTCATGGAGGAGTTGATCTTCTACCGCCTTCTGTTCACTGATGTCGCTTTGCGAACCAACCAAACGGATAGCGACACCCTTGCCGTCACGTACCGCGACGGCGCGCGCCAGCATCCAGACATACTGTCCATCTTTGCGCCGGATGCGGTACTCGCCTTCCAGCACCGGCAGAACACCCTTCAGATGACGGGCCACCTGTGCCTTCACATTCTGCACGTCGTCCGGGTGGATCAGCATGAACCACTCGTCGGGCATGCCGACAATGTCGGTTTCGTCGTAGCCCAGCATCTGCTTCCATCGGGGCGAGTAGTAAATTTCTTCCTTTTTCAGGTCCCAATCAAAGATACCGTCGTTGGTGCTTTTGGCTGCGAGGGCGTAGCGTTCTTCGCTGGAGCGTAGCGCCTCTTCGGCGCGATGACGCTCAGTGATATCGCGCTGGATGGCGACGTAACCGGTTAACTGTCCCTCGGCGTCGTGAATGGCGGCAACGGAAGCTTCGAGAATGAGGACGGCACCCTTGGGTTGCCGGTACTGAATCTCACCCTTCCAAGCGCCTTTCTGAATCAGGTGCTGGCGAACCTCGTCACGCGAAGGCTGCTGCTGCCAGCCGTTCAGCAGTGCTTCCGTCCGTTGACCGTTCACCTTGGTGGCATCAAGTCCAAAGATGCGTTTCGCGGATGGATTCATCGAAACGATGCGGAAGTCGAGATCGAAGGTGGTGACGGCGTCGGTGACGGCGTCGATCACCTGGTCATGCAAGCTGGAGGCGGATTGGGCCGCTCGTCCCGTGACGTTCCTGGCGTTAAGTACAAAAGCGGGAATCCCGGTTGCTTCGGATTTGCCGAGGAGGGACGCCATCGTCTCGAGCGTCCGCCAACTTCCGTCTTTGTGCCGGAAGTCGAACGTGGTGGGGCCTGCTTCGTTTGCGAGTGGGCCGGACAGCGTCTCGAGTGCCCGGGTGTGATCAGACGGGCGCAGATAATCGATGCCCTTCCGGCCGATGAGCTCGGCGGCCTCGAAGCCGAGAGCACGTTCCACGGCGGGATTCAGATACTGGATTGTACTGTCTGCATCGACCACGGCGACGATGTCCTGGGTCCGGTCGAGTAACGTTTGGAAGTGCTCGGCGCGGCGGCGCAATTCGGCTTCAGCGCGTTTGCGATCGGTGATGTCCGCGAAATAGGCGATCCAGGAGAACATCTCGCCCTGCGGATCGCGGATCGGCGCAGCCCAGACGCTTACCTCCACCTGTGTACCGTCCTTCCGTTGACGGCTGAGCTCGGCTTCAAGAATGTTCCGGGCGTCGTCGGTGGCTCGGACTGCGGCGGGCGGCGGCAGAAATCCTCCGGGCAGCAGCGGAACCGGACGGCCAATTACCTCTTCTTCCTTCCAACCGAACATGCGTTCGGCCGCCTGGTTCCAGAAGGTGACGGAGCCATTCAGGTCGCAACCCATCACTGCCAGCGGGGACGCCTCGATCAGCATCTCGAGCGCATCCACCGCACCGTTGGCTGTCTGGGCGGCGGCACGAGGAGTTTCGATTGGCGGCGGGGCGGCCAAGGGAGGGTCCTGGACCACTTGAGCGCGCAGTGCGCGCAACTTGGCCACGGTTTCTTCCACCGTGCGGGACTCCTCCATCTCGCCATCAGTATCCGCAGGGCGTACGCTGATTCCGACGCCAGCGGGCACGCTTTCCAGTGCCGCGATTTCAGTGAGTACGGGAACTTCCTGCGGCGCGGATTCCACGACGACGGTCTCTTGGCTGGGAGCTACTTCCGCCGGCGGGGCAACTGGAGCGGACGCTGCGTCCGAGACCGTTTGCAGCATGAAGATCCAGTAGCTTGGCTTGCCAAATTCGTCGGTCACGGGCCGCATGGAGACTTGTGCTTCGAAAGGTGTACCGTCTTTACGGTAGTAGGTGAGATTGCCTTGATACGGAGTCTTGCGGACCTGGGCCTGTCTGATGTCGTCGAGTGTGCGCTTGTCCGTATTGATGCCTTGCAGCAGGCGGGGCGTCTTGCCGATGATTTCGTGCGCCTCAAATCCAGTCGCCCGCACAAAGGCGTCGTTGACGTAGGAGATCGGGGTTCCAGCGTCTATGGCGGACGAGGGTTCGGCCACAAAGACGGGTTCTGTCACGCCGGCGATGGCCGCGACCCAGGGCGAGCTTTCGGCCAGGCCCATTTTGCGATGGGAGCGATTCGGCGGGGACTTCGGAACGGCTAGGCTGGCTGCCGCTCCCCCTTCCGTCGGGCGGGACGCCGCGTCTCCCGTTGGAACCGCCGGCAATGCATCACCGAGGGCGGCGTCCCATCGCGTCGCCCAACCGGTTTGGAGGGCCGCTTCCCGTTCCATTTGTCGGAAGAGCAAGGTCTGATAGCCAATCAACAGAAAGATCAGCATCGACAGGAGCAGCCCCCCCCAGAAGACCAGGCGGGGCAGTACAGTCTTCGTGGCTTGGACCACCGCCAAAGTGGGTCGCAGTCGCACTTTCCACTTTGCACTGAGCACGGAGATTTCGTCGTCGAAGGTGGGAATGGAGGTATCCCGGCTCCGAGGGCCGCGCTGGTAGATGGGCGTATAGCCGTCCACCAGGGTCAATCCGTACTCCTTGGGAATCGCCTTTTCGAATAACGAATCGAGCGTCAGTTGCAGGTGAACTACGGCGACCAGCAACTCGATTGGCTCACCTGTTCGACGTATTGGCAAATAAACAACGAAGACTTTGCCGCGGTCCACAACCTGAATTGGCTCAGAGACTTTCCATTCGTTCTCGCTGACAGCATCGGTCAATAGGAATCCGCGGTTGGCGCGGATCATCTCGTGGGCCTTCTCAATCGAGGCAACGAAACGTGGCGGCGTGGAGTACTTCAGGTTGAAGGAAGAATCAGCGTACCCGAGAGCCACTACCCCACGATGGTCGGTGAGGAATCGGTCGGCAGTATAGGTGAAATCGGCGACAGTCAACCCGGGTTGCCGGGTGTAGGTTTGGGCCAAAGCTTTGAGCGCCTCGACGTCTGCCTGGACGTCGCGGCGAACGCTTTCATTCAGGCGCGCGAAGTCGGCGCCAATTCTGTCGCGCAGTACGTCGGTCTCGCGCTCCCGCAAGAAGTTCTCGAGGTAAAACGCCAAGCCGATACCGATCAATGCGACGATCAGCAGAAAGAGCCGGACTCCGATGGGACGTAAGCGCGCCATGATATTGAAAGATGTCCAATCGCCCGAAAGAGGCCATTGGTCCCAGTACTTCTGTCGTAAGAAAGTGTCTATCCCTTTAGGTTTCAGCACGACTTCCTTCCGCTTTCTGGGGACCTGGGGCGGTGTGCTCCCCTCATTGGAGGGCAGCCGCCTCAGCCCAAAGGGGCTAAAGTACTTTCGCGAGGGTCGCATCTCGTTGATAAATTGATTTGCAGCGGCGAAAAAATCTGGTACTCTCAGGGCAATGCCGTTCAATTTGAACTCCGATTCTTCCGCCCCAACCTGCGGAGGGGTCCGCATGGGCTCTTCGAGCCACTAACCCGACCGCATGTACCCACCCAGAAACTTCCCTCCTCGCCGCGTTCAGAAGATCAGAGAAAATGTGAATGAGGCTATTCGCGCGCCTCAAGTCAGGGCTGTTTTCCCCGACGGTAGCGTGGATGTGATGCCCACGCAGGCAGCAGTGCGTCGAGCCCAGGAAATGGGACTCGATCTGATCGTGATCGCGCCGACCGCCGATCCGCCCGTGGCGAAGGCCATGGACTATGGCCAGTGGCAGTACGAGAAGAAGAAAAAAGACCACGAAGCCAAGAAGAAGCAGCACATCATCCTGGTGAAGGAAATCAAATTCCGTCCCAACACCGATGATCATGACTACGATTTTAAGAAGAAGAACGCAACGCGCTTCCTGAAAGAGGGAAATCGTGTCAAGGCGGTCGTACAGTTCCGCGGGCGCGAGATCGCTCACGTGGATTTGGGACAGAAGCTGCTGCAGCGGTTTTCGGCTGACCTCAAGGAAGTAGGTTTGGCTGAAGGCAACCCGAAACTTGAGGGCCGCAATGCTCACGTGATTATCTCGCCGATCAAGAAGGACGCTCCGGCCAAGCCCAAAGACGGACCCGCAAAAGTGCCCACGCCGCCTGGCTCGACACCCGGAACGCAAGGTCCACCCGCTAGTTCTTAAAACACGCTGCCGCTTAAGTGCCTAGGCGCTCAATTGGACGGCAGCGTCGCGGGCCGGAAGCCCTCGGCGCTTCTTGTGTTCGTGCTTGTACTTGTACATGCGCTTATCGGCCTCGGCCAGGAGCGCTTCGGCATCGTCGCCATCTTTTGCATGGTATGCGGCTCCCCAACTAATCGAAAGCAAGTCAGTACCGGTTACCTCCCGGCCTGCCGCCTCCGTGACTTCGGTGAGCCTCTGTGCGAATTTCTTTGTGGCCTCTTCGGACGTTCCGGGGAAGAGCAGGACGAACTCGTCACCACCCATGCGAGCCACGTAGTCGTACTCCCGGCAGACTTGGCGGAAGCCGTCGGCGACCAGTTTCAAGACACGGTTGCCTTCCAGGTGTCCCCATCGGTCGTTGACGGCCTTGAAGCCATCCAAATCGCAAACCAGCACGGCCAACTCACCGCCCTGGCGTTTCGCGCGCGAGAGTTCCGCATCGAGATGCAGGAACATGGATTTGGCGTTCGGTAAGCCGGTGAGGCCATCTAGAGTGGCGCTCGACTCCATTTTTTGAAAGCGCAAGGCGTTCTCAATGGCATGGGCCATTTTGTGGGCAATACTGAGCAGGATGCGCAGATGGTCGTTGGTGAAAGAATCTGGATCGGCCTTGTAGAGCGTGAGCACTCCCACCATGCCATTCGGACCTTCGAGCGGCACGGAGAGCGCGGACTGGAGGGTGCTGAACTTGGTGGGGTCTTTCAGATAGCCCGGTTCCACCGAGGGGTTGCCATTGATAATGGGCTTGTTGTGCTCAGCCACCCAGCCGGATAGGCCTTCGCCCATTGGCACGCGGAGCGAGGAGAACAGCCGGAAGTTTTCGCCATTGACAAACTCCGGAACGAGTTCCTCTCCACGCACAAGGTAGACCGCGACGGCGTCGTACGGGGCGATCTTTTTGAGGCGCTCGGTGAGGCAACTGAGCGTATCCACCAAACTCAGACTCTTGCCGAGGTCAGCAGTCATCTCGAGCAGCAACTGCGCTTCCTGCCGTGCGGCGGAGATGGCGGTGCGGAAATCGAGGGCGTTGCCGGTTGCCTCCGAGGCTTTCTCGAAGCCGGCATCGGGTTCGGCGCCGAGTTCTACTTTGACGTCGATCGCCAACGGTTGATTCGGACGGGTGGGAGACGCCGTCGCCATCCGCTCGAGTTCCTGGTAACGACGACGAAGGATGTCGACGACGCGAGGATCGAAGGCTTTCTCCGATTCGCGAACCACATGCGCCATGGCGTCGTCGAGGGGAATTGCCCGGCGATACTGCCGGTCCGAAGCCAACGCATCAAGGCAATCGACCGCGGAAAGAATGCGCGCGCCGATCGGAATGTCTTCGGCTTTCAGTCCATCCGGGTAGCCACTGCCGTCCCACTTCTCATGGTGCGACCGAACGATGGGCACGACGGGATAGGGGAAGCCAACCTTGTCCAAAATCTGCGCGCCGACCACTGGGTGGATCTTCATCTTCTCGAACTCTTCGGGAGTCAGCTTTCCAGGTTTGGCAATGATGTGTTCGGGAACGGCCAGTTTGCCAATGTCATGCAACAGTGCGGCGGCTCGCAGCGCCTGGATCTGGTCTTCCGGCAGGTCCAGGTCTTTTCCGATCTCGACGGCGTAAATTTCTACTCGACGAAGATGGTCGTGCGTGGTCTGGTCCTTAGCTTCAATCGCGAGCGCCAACGACTCAATGGTGCGCAAATGCAAACCAGCCATGTCCTCGACATGCGCTTTCTCCGCCTCCAGACGCCCGAGATACAGGCTGTAGGAGTGATACACCCAGTACATCAACGGCATCACCATGAGGAAGCTCTGCCAACCCGCGACCTTCTGGAGGTACATCAAATTGGCGACCAGGGCTGCGCCAAGTACGAAGTAGGGCAACGACCAGAAGTAGCACTCGCGCCAGACCGCCAGGAATGGTCGATTGCTGGTGAGGGCAATGATGGCGGCCACTGGTGAGGTGTTGAAAACGAAATAAACCAATGCGGCAGTCGATAACTCCAGGAGGAGATTGTGCGGCAACCAATTGCTTAGCTGTTGTGTGGCTGCGTAGGCTACAGCAATGGCATTGCAAGTTCCGGCCACGCTAAAGGCAACTTGGATGGGCCGTACCTGGTTCCGTGTTTTCCAGAAACACTGAAGCAACGTGCTGGTTGAGCCGATGAGGACGCTTTCGCCAATACTCAATTCGGAAATCGCCAGGATGATGACCAGAAAGCTGACGGACATCGTGCCCTCGATGCCCGGCAGGCGCACCTTTACGAGCGATCCAGTGATGCCCAAGGCCAAGTAAGCGAGGAGCTTCCATGGGTCCTGACAGTCGAGACGGGAAGCGATCCACAGCGCCACGCCAAGCGAGATTCCTAACTGCGCGCCAATGTAGAGTTTCGCTTTGAGCGGCACTTAAGTGATCCACGTCTTCCATTGTCCAATGGAAGATTGTCTTGTCCTGCTTAATAACTTATCGGTAAAGGCCGGAACAGAGTATTGGCGATTCACCCTAGATCGTCTTAGGGGTGACCTTAGTTTTAGGCTGCTTGGTGCTTGGGCCTTTGGTTTAGACTCCCAGGCGGTGTCTCAGTTCCTTGACGCGCTCCCGCGCCACGGTGAGCTCCGTCTTCTCCTCGTCTTTCAGGCGCATCAGCATCTTGCCCCCGAAATAGGTATACAGCTCCTTCACGAAGGCGACGTTGACCAGAGTGGATCGATGAATGCGAACGAATTGCCGCGGATCCAGTTTGGCCTCCAACTCGGCGATGGTGAGATCGAGAATGTAGCTCTTCCCGGAGGCGACGGCGAAGGTGAGTTTATCCTCGGCATAGACGTGGGTGACGCGCGAGAGGTCAATGAACTCCAGTTTGTCACCGACTTTGGAGGCCAATCGCTCGGGGTAGGCCGGTGCCATCGCTGCCGTCACCTGCCGGAGCAGGTCGGCAAGCGGCGGACGCGATTCCGCCTGACGCCTCTCGAGCTTGCGGACAGCCCGGTCCAGCAATTCCCGTTCTACCGGTTTCACCAGATAGTCGACCGAGTTGACCTCGAAGGCGCGGAGGGCGAACTGGTCAAAGGCGGTAACGAAGACCACGAGCGGCTCACTGTCCAAACGCGCCAATAAATCGAAGCCGGAGATTTCCGGCATCTGGACATCGAGGAAGAGCACGTCGAACTCAAGCCGCGACATCCGTTCGAGAGCTTCGGCCGGGTCATTGCTCATGCCGACGACGGTGACCTTGCCAGTTTCCTCGAGAAGACGCGCTAAGCGCCGGGTAGCGAGCGCTTCGTCGTCGACGAGGAAGGCCCGGATCATGCGGTCACCGCCATGGGGAGGCGAAGGCGGATCGTCATGATGCCGTCCCCGCGGGTGAACTCGAGACCGCCGTTTTGGCCGAAGTGCGCCGCGATCCGGGACGTCAGAAGATCCAATCCGTGGCCGGCCGGAAGGGAAGCGGCGTCAAAGCCGTCACCGGAGTCGCGGACTTCGACGACGGCTCCGCCGGCTGTGGCTTGGGCCCGGATGTGGACCTCGCCGCCCTGCCGCCGAGTGCTGATTGCGTACTTCACGCTGTTCTCCACCAGGGTCTGCACGGCCAGGGGCGGAACAGAAACTGAGGCCAACTCCGGCGCGCAATCGATGGAGTAGCGCAAGCGTTCACCAAATCGCTCGCTCTCGATTTCCAGATAATCCCGGACGATCTTCAACTCCTGATCGAGCCGTACGAGGCCCCCTTGAGGTTCGTAAAGAGAGAAGCGCAGCAATGCCGAGACCCGTTCCAGAAGCTTTTCGGCCCGCGCGGGATCCTCGCGGATCAGTGAGGAAACGGAATTCAGCGCGTTGAAGAGAAAATGCGGATGGATGCGAGACTCGAGCGATGCCAGCCTCGCCTCGGTGGCCAGGCGCTGGGCATGCTGCTCTTCGGCCGCCTTCGCCCGCAGCTTCTCGTTCGTCTCCTCAATCTGATGGCGCAAGCTGCCATAGCCGTAGCTGATCACGCCGACCAAAACGCTGACTACCAGCGCCCAACGGTAGGAGTTCAGCATCCAGACCCAAAACTGCTCCTGGGGGACATAGCCTACCGCGACCAGAATCAGCACTCCTAAAGTGGTTCCCAAGGTGGCCAGCAAAAAGAGGGTGGTCGCGAATGCGGCGATGCGCAGTGCCGAGGACAATCCGGCGCAACGGCCCATGAGACGGGGCAGGATAAAGGTAGCCGGAAACCCAATCAGTGCACCAAATAGGGCACTGACCCAGAAGACCTGCCAGACTCCGAACCAATCCCACCGCCGGGAGACAGTCACCATCAGAATTGCCGGGATGGCGGCCACCGCTGCCAGCCAAGCCAGTTGTTTCAGCACGTAGCGCATCGGTTCTATTGGCCAGTATGGCAGCCGATGCAGGCCGTTTGCGCCGGGGTCAGAGTCTTGGTTTCGAGCCAGATGTTGGCGCGCTTGGCATACGGTGTTCCCGGCATTTCCGCCATCAATCGCCCGAAGTAGTGGGCGGCTTTGGCCTCGTCGCCCAACAGCCGGTAGCCGTTGGCCAACCCTTGCAGCAATTCCCCGCGGGGGTGTTCGCCGAGGCTCGAGAAGCGATCCTTCTGCATCTCCCGGACGCGTTCATAGTCCGCCACCGCCCGCTGGACCCACTGCTTCGACATCGGATTGCCCTTGCTGGCCAGTGCCGCCGACATCAGGACCGCTGCTCGAGGAATCAGTACGCCGAGGCTGTCGGGCGCCAGTTGGCCGGCTTTGTCAAAGTCGGCCATGGCGCGCATGTACAGGTCCATGCCCTTCTGCATTTCCTGCTTCTGGAAGGCTTGGCCGGCCTGGAAGAAGAGCGCTCCGCCCCGCCAGACGATCGCCTCAGCGTGGTTGGGTTCGGTGGCCAGCGTGGCCTCAATCTTGTCGAGCGCCCGGCTCATCGCCGCCGCGTCGCCGTTCATGCCGGCGAAGATGTCGTTGCGCACGGTATGGTCATATCGTTCCGCTCCACGGGCTACACCCAGGGAGAAGCCGAGAACCGCCGCTGCAATGAGAAGGAACCGTTGTGCTTTCATGTTTCGACATTAATCGCCCGGGGGCTTTCGGCGCCCGAACTTCACGACGAAATGCGCAATGGGACGGATGAACCGTCGAATCCGGCATAATGGAAGTTCCCTCCTATGGATTTCTCAGACGACTTCTATCGCATCGGCAAGCTTCCGCCGTATGTATTCGCGATCACCAACGAGATGAAAGCCAAACTGCGCGCCGCGCAGCAGGACGTCGTCGATTTCGGCATGGGCAACCCCGATGGCCCCACGCCCCGCCTGATCGTCTCCAAACTGGCCGAAGCCGCCCGCAATTCCCGCAACCACCGCTATTCGATGTCGCGAGGGATCCCCAATCTGCGCTTGGAGATCACCCGCCGCTATCAGCGCAAGTACGGGGTCCAACTGGATCCCGAAAAAGAGGCGATCGTCACGATTGGTTCCAAGGATGCGCTCGCGCACCTGCTCTTTGCCGTGATCGGCCCCGAAGATACGGTAGTCGCGCCGGATCCGGCTTACCCGATCCACCAATGGGGCGTGGTGATGGCCGAGGGCCAGATTTGCCGTCTGCCCATGCCGACCCCCGCCGAGTTCCTGAACCGCCTGACCGACCATTGCCGGAAGTCGACCAAGGCACCGCGCATGATTCTGGTGAACTTCCCGCACAATCCGACCACGGCGACCGTCGATCTCGACTTCTTCCGGGAGATCATCCGTTTGGCCGACCAATACGGCTCCATGGTGCTGCATGACTTCGCCTACGCCGACATCGGCTTTGACGGCTATCAGGCCCCCTCCATCATGCAGGTGGAAGGTGCCAAGGAGCACGCCGTCGAGATCTACTCGATGACCAAGAGCTACAACATGGCCGGCTGGCGTGTCGGCTTCTGTGTGGGCAATCCCAAGATGATCTACGCCTTGGCCCGGATCAAGAGCTACCTGGACTACGGAATCTTTCAGCCGATTCAGATTGCGGCGACGGTGGGCTTGCGCGAGTGTGACGACGAAGTCACCAAGATCTGCGATACCTACCAGAAACGGCGCGATGTGCTGGTGGACGGGCTCAATGCGGCGGGTTGGCCCTGCGAAAAGCCTCGTGGGTCCATGTTCCTGTGGACGCAGATTCCTGAGAAGTTTCGCGCGATGGGTTCGCTCGAGTTTTCGAAGCTGCTGCTGGAGAAGGCGCTGGTCGGAGTCGCCCCGGGGATTGGGTTCGGTCCGCTGGGTGAGGGGTATGTCCGCTTCGCCTTTATCGAGAATCAGCAGCGTACGCGCCAGGCGGTGCGGTCGATTAAGCAGTTACTCAAGAGTTAGGGATATACTGCGGTCATGTGGCGCCGAATTTCGCTAGTTTTGGTGTTGAGTTCGACTCCTGTTTGGCCGCAGCAAATCCTACGCCCGTTCCCGGGTGGATTCTTCCGGCCGCTCGTCTCCCAGCAACTTCGCGAGTTTCTTGAACTCACTCGCGAGCAGGTACAATCGATCGATCAGGTGAACGAGCGTTTCGCGGAGTTCCAAGGCTCGAAGACGCAGCGCCGCTTTATCGTTCAAGCCGAGATTGCTCAGGAATCGGCGCGGCCCACCATCGATCCAATGGCGTTGGGCCTGCGCTACCGTGAACTCACCCTGATTGAGCGCGAGATTGAGGAAGAACGCGTGAAGACCCGCACTGCAGTTCAGGCGTTGCTCACCGCCGCCCAACGAACGAAGCTGGGAACCTTGGAGCAAGCACTGCGTTTGCAAAGTACAGCCTGCTCGGCCGTGGACAGTCACCTGATGGCGCCGCTACCTGGGGAAAGCTACATCTTCGATCCACTGACGGCCCTGAATCCGCTAGTGACCAGCGCCTTGGGCGGCGTCTGCGGCGCCTCTTCCTGGAGTCGGTTAGGAATCTTCGGGCTGACGGGTGAGTCGCCGCGGAGCCCCGTACAGTAGGCGCTAGGCATCCCTCGGTCGCAAGTACCACTCAAGAGCTTCTTCCCGGCTCAGACGCGCCGGCTCGTTTGCGACCTCGGGGTGCGTCGTGCGGAATCGGGTGAGCATTAGGTCCTGCAACTGCTGGACCACTGCCGGCTGGCGAGCCGCAATGTTGGTGAATTCGCCCTCATCCTTCCGCAGGTCGAAGAGCTTTGTATACCGGCCCGGTTTCGGCTGGTCGGTTTCGTAGCCATCGGTGCGTTGGCGCTTCCCGGAACCGAAAATGCACTTATACCGCTGGTTCATCACGAAGCATTCTTCGTTCTCAAGATACTCGCTGAAGATATGGTCACGCGCCTGCGCTGGGCGCCGGCCTTCCAAGTAGGGCCGCAGCGAGCGGCCATGCCGTACTGGCAACCCGTCAATCCCGAGGAGATCCGTCAGGGTGTGGGGCAGGTCCACGTGTTCGGTCAGGTCCTGGACAGTGCCTTGCCGGATCTTGCCCGGCCAACGCAGCATCAAGGGCACGTGCAGCGCCGGGGTATAGCCGCAGTGTTTCTCGAAGCGGCCGTGCTGGCCCAGGGAGTAGCCATGGTCAGCCACATAGACCACCAGCGTGTTCTCCTCGAGGCCGTGTTTCTTGAGTAAGTCCAGGGCGCGCCCGACGTTGCGATCGAGGAACCGCACCGACGTGTAGTAAGCGGCAATAATCCCTTGCTTTTCCTCCGGACTCAAGTCCCGGAAGATCAGCGGAATCTGACCTGCATCTTCGGGGCCGACGCGGGGCACCGGAAACCGCCGCGGATCGAAGTGGTTGCGATCCTCAATGGGAAAGTCGTAGGGGGAGTGGGGCTCCTGGAAGCTCAGCCAAAGGGCGAAGGGCTTTTCCTGCTCCGCCCCAA
>JALHNI010000089.1 GCA_022843605.1 Bryobacter sp. | reverse complement strand
ATCCCAAGGATCTGCTCTTCACTAAACCGACTCTTCTTCACCTTCTCCTCCCTTTCCGGCCTCTCCGCCTCTTGGGATTTCCAGTTTAGTTTGGTTCAGTTTCTCCGGTACAGGTCAGGCCCTCCGGCCGCGTTCTGTGGCGCCGGCCCAACCATCGTGCGACGGAGGTTTCGGCCCTGCCCAACGGCCATGTGCTTTACATTGAGGACCCCAAAGGGACAGTCACTGAACTCGATACCCAACAGCGGGTTGTCTGGCAATACAAGACCACGCAGGCCAGTCTGGTGAGTGCGCAGCGGCTCGCGAATGGCAACACGTTGCTGGTGGACGACACCAAATCCCAGATCCTCGAAGTGACTCCGGACGGCAAAATCGCCTGGAGAGTGGAGAAGCCCGAGTATCAAGGCCAGGCGATGCGCCGCGCGCGCCGGACGACGAAAGGCACCACCTGGGTCGCGGTGCAGAAGGCCGGAGTGCTGCTCGAACTGGACCGAAAGGGCGCCGTCCTTCGTAAACTGGAATTTCCCAACCGCATGCCCGCGCATGCCCTGCCGCTGGACGACGGGGGCTTGCTGATCGGGCTCGCCGGGCCTGGCGAGGTGCGCCGCCTGGACGCCGGCGGCAAAACGGTGATGACCTTCGGGGGGCTGAACCCCACGGCCCGCATGGCTTGGACCTCCGGCTTCACGCCGACGCCGGAAGGCGGCCTAATCGTCTCCGACTACATGGGCGGCCGGATCGTCGAGTTCGACGCCAAGGGCAACGTCGCGCACCAATTGAAGAATCTGCCGTGGTCCATGACCAGTGTCGCGTTACTGCCCTAGATGTCGGACAAGTAACCCAGTTGGCCATTGCTGTCGCCGAGTTTCTCTACTGGAACGCCCATGCGATCGAGCATCGAGACGAACAGGTTCGCCATCGGAGTCTCCTTGGGGTGACGCACCACACGGCCCGGCTTGACGGTGCCGCAACCACGGCCCGCCAGCACCAGCGGCAAGTCGGCATGATCGTGGGCGTTGCCGTCGCTCAGGCCACTGCCGTAAGTGATCATGACGTGATCCAGCAGCGTGCCGTCACCATCGGGAGTGGCTTTCAACTTACCGAGTAAGTAGGCGAACTGCTTCATGTGATAGCAGTTGATCTCCAACACCTTGGCGATCTTCTCCGGATCGCCCTGGTGATGCGTGAGGCCATGATGCGCTTCGGGGATGCCGATCTCGGGATAGGCGCGGGGGCTCTGCTCCAGCGCGAGCAGCAGGGTCGCGACGCGCGTTGAATCGGTCTGAAAGGCAAGCGTCATCAGATCCATCATGATGCGCGCATGTTCACCGAAGTCGGTGGGAATGCTACGGTCAGGAGCGGGGATGCCCGGGGAAGGCACGGGCTTCCCTTCAGCGGCCTGAATGCGTTTCTCCACCTCACGCAACGAGAAAAGGTACTCGTCCAGCTTGCGCTGGTCCGCGCCGCCCAGGTTCGAGGAGAGACGCTTGGCGTCTCCCATGACGACATCGAGAATGCTGCGCTGATACTGAGCCTGGCGCGCCCGCTTCACCGGATCGGTCTCCAAGTCCGCGGCTCCGAAAAGACGCTCGAAGACGGCGCGCGGACGGATCTCGACGGGGTTGGGCGATGAAGGCGTGCGCCAGGAAATGCTGTTGCTGTAGGCACAGCTGTACCCGTTATCGCAGCTTCCGCCCTGCACGCCTTCCTCGCAGCCGAGCTCCAGCGAAGCCAATTTCGTCCTGCCCTGCAGCCGTTGCGCCGCAATCTGATCCACCGAGACGCCGGCGTACAAGTCACGGCCATTGGTCTTCTTCGGGTGCACGCAAGTGAGGTAATTGGCGCCGGCCCGGCCATGGTCGCCCGGCCCGTCACCGAGAGCGCGGCCGCCGTTCTGGGTAAGTCCGCCCACGAACATCACATCGTCACGAAACGGGGCGAGAGCGGCGGTCACTCGCGGCAGGGTCGCCGTGCTCGATGCCGGCAGCCACTGGTCCATCAGAATGCCGTTGGGCACATAGAGAAACGCCATGCGGCAGGGCGCCTTGCTGGTGGCGGCGCGGCCAAAGGCCGGCACCATCGCTTCGAGCAACGGCAACCCGAGCATCCCCTGCAGCAGCGTCCGCCGATTGAGTGCACTACCTTGTCGCAAGCTTACCTCCCTCGCTTTTGCCGCGCATTTGAAATGCGGGGCTCATCACGATCTCGTTCACTAAGGTCGAAAACTTATAGCCGTCGGCCGTCACACGCTGGGTAATCCGGTCCATCACGGCGCGGTCAGTTACTTCCACACCACGGCCGAGGGCGTAAGTGAGTAACTTCTCGGTCAAATTCCGGACGAACAGGCCCGACTGTGCTTTCAGCACCTGCTTCAGTTCCTCCGGGCCACTGAAGGAAGCGCCGCTCGGGAACTTACCGGAGCTATCGATCGGGAACCGGCCATCGCGCTCACGCCAGGCTCCAGCGGCGTCAAAGTTCTCCAGCCCAAAACCGATCGGGTCCATCTGGTCGTGGCAGACGGCACATTTGGGATTGAGGCGATGCTGCTCCAGACGCTGCCGCAACGAAGCGGCCGTACCCAGGTTCGCTTCCACCAGGGCCGGAATGTCTGGCGGCGCGGGAGGCGGAGGAGTCCCGAGAAGGTTCTCCAGGACCCAGCGTCCACGCAGGACCGGCGAGGTCCGGGTGGCGTACGAGGATAGGCTGAGCACCGAGCCGTGCGTCATGACGCCGCCGCGCCGGCCATCCTTGAGCTCGACACGCTCGAAGGCCTCGCCCCGAACGCCGGGGATGCGGTAGTAGTGCGCCAGCGGACCATTCACAAAGGTGAAGCGGCCGTCGAGGAAGTCCAAGATACTGCGGTCCTCCCGAAGAATCGCACGGGCAAAGAGAAAGGTCTCCTGCCGCATGGCGTCGAGCAACTCGTCGTCCACCTGAGGAAAGTGCGCGGCATCCGGCTTGCGCTTGTCCATCAGCCGCAGGCCGAGCCATTGCCCGACAAAGTTCTCGACTAGCCGGTCCGACTTGGCGTCGGCTAACATTCGGCGGATCTGCGCGGCCAGAACGCCGGGCTGACGCAGACGCCCTTCGTCAGCAATGCGGGCCAATTCCGCATCCGGCAAACTGCTCCAGAGGAAGTAAGAAAGTCTCGTGGCAAGGTCGTGATCGTTGATCGCCTGGGCCGTCGCGTGGGCGGGTTCAACACGGAAGAGGAAGTTGGGCGACATCAGGATCGCTTGCAGCCCCACACGGATGCCTTCTTCAAAAGGGTCGCCGTTGTCGCGCACGATTGCCGCCAAGCCGGTGAGAGCCTGGACCTCGGGCTTGGTCACGGGCCTGCGATAGGCGCGGCGGGCAACATCAGCCAGAATCCGCTCTGCGCAGGCAGGCGTCTTCTCGGGACAGGTGAAGATCCGCTGCCGGCTGGCGGGCGGCTCCGGCCGCGGGGAAAACGGCCCCACGATATCGACATAGTCGATAAACAACTTACGCCGGCCGTCCAGGTTAACGTTGTCGCGCGGATTTTCAAGATCCGCAAACTCCGGGAAGGACGCGCGGAAGGCATGCTCACCGGCCGTTACCTTCGCCCGCGCTACGGATTCGCCGTGCGCGTACTGGTAATCGATGTTGCCTTCCACGACCTCGGTCATGATGGTCGCGTCGTCCAGGGTCATCACCATCTTCACGGGCGGATACTCCTGGCGAGCCAGTTCCAACATCTCGCGCTGTTCATCAGCCGTCAGCGTCGGCTTGCGGAACAGCTCCGTCATGCGCTTGCCCTTACCGCGAGGACGGTAGTTGCCGACGCGCATGCGGAACTCGTACTCGCCGCTGACGGGAAAGTCAAAGCGGCCGTAGATGGCGCCGCGATGGGCGTAGGGCAGCGCGTTCGGCGTGGGATCGTCCTGAGACTTCTTCGTCATGAAGCGAACCAACTTGGTCGGCCGGGGTGGTGCGGGATGGCCGTAAACGGCGACGGTGGAGACCTGTTTGGCCGCGGCCATGTACTTCTCCATCAGCAGCGAGGAGACCGACAGGACGTCGCCAATGTTGTCGAAGCCGTAGCCGGCATCGTCAAGCGGGAACTCGTCGGCCGGGCGCAGTGAGACGCCCAGCAGATCACGGACGGTCTCGTTGTACTCCGCGCGGTTCAGGCGGCGCGAGGTGACGCGGCCCGGATCCGAGTGGATGATCCGTCCCGGCAGCCGTTCGATCCAGGCGGTGACGGCGGCAACTTCCGACTTCGACGGCTGGGGCGAGCCTGGCGGCGGCATGCGGCCACTACTCAGTTTGTCGAGGACCTTCTCCCAGAGGTCCGCCGACGGCGCGGAGAGATTGGTGTGGCACTGGGCGCAGTTTTTCGCCACGAATTGCCTATAAGCGGTATCGTCCTGGGCGTCCAGCGTGCAAACGAGGATCAGAGCTAAAAGTCGAGGGCGGATGGCGAAAACCTCGCCCTTTACTATATCCGCCTAGCGTCCCAGAGTGAAGGCCAGGATGCTGCCGCCCGCGGCGATCGCCACGTGCTGCTTACCGTTCACGGTGTAGGTCATGGGCGACGCCTTCCACACCTGGCCGGTGTTGAAGTGCCAGAGAGTCTTGCCGGTCTTGGCGTCGGCGGCGGCGAAAGTGCCGCCGGACTCGCCGTAGAACAGCAAACCGCCAGCGGTGGAGAGGACACCCGAGTAGTTGGCTTCAGGCGCGCCGACCTGAGGAACTTCCCAGGCAATCTTCCCGGTTTCGATGTCGATCGCGCGTAGAACTTTCAGGGGCGGATTGGCCGGATCGTTGTAGGGCACGAACCAACTGCCGGCTTGCCGGTAGAGGTTACAGTCTTCCACGGACATCACGTAGAAGAGCTTGGTAGTGGGGTTGTAAGCGGTGGAGTACCAGTTTGTGGCGCCGCGGACGGCGGGGCAGGTCATGGTGCCGCCCATGGTGGGCTTGGCGCTATCGAGCACGACAGGGCGGCCCTGCGGAGTGAGGCCGGAGGCCCAGGTGAGTCGCTTGACGAATGGAGACCCGTGAAGAAACTTGCCATCAGTACGATCCAGGACGTAGAAGAAACCATTGCGATTGGCCTGCAGGAGTAACTTGCGGTCGCGGCCTTTGAATTTCGCGTCGACTAAGACGAGAGGCTCTGTGGCATCCCAGTCCCAAAGGTCATGCGGCGTGAACTGGAAGTGCCATTTCAGTTTGCCGGTCTTGGGATCCAGCGCGACGACGCAATTGGTGTAGAGGTTGTCGCCCTGACGCTCGGTACCGTCGGTGTCGGGGTAAGGGTTGCCGACTGGCCAATAGAGGGTATCGCTTTGCGGATCGTAGGAGCCGGTGAGCCAGGTGGCGCCGCCGCCGGTCTCAATGGCGTTGCCCACCCAGGTTTCGGAAGCCGGCTCGCCGCGTTTCGGGATGGTCCAGAACCGCCAGACCTGTTCACCGGTGGTAGCGCGGTAGGCAGCCAGGAAGCCGCGCAAGGGGGCGTCGCCGCCGCCGATGCCGGCGATGACTAAGTCGCCCACGACCAGCGGGGCGGCCGTAGCGCCAAAGGCGCCGGGCGACTCGGGCATAAAGACCTGCCACATCAGGGCGCCAGTGAGGCGGTTCAGCGCGATGAGGTGCGCGTCATCGGTGGCGAAGAAGATGCGGTCACCGAGGAGGGCGGCACCACGCTGGGCACCTTTGGCGGCGTCGCCCGAGATCTTCGTCGCGTCGCCACGCGGGCGGATGTAGCACCAGATCTCGCGGCCACTGTCGGCCGCCAGGGCGCAGACCTGATTCGGGCCGGTGACGTACATGATGCCGTCGGCCACCAGTGGCGTAGTTTGTAAGCCAATATGGGGTAGCGAGTAACTCCACGCGGGAGTAAGCCGCGTGGCATTCGTCGTATTGATCTCACTGAGCGGACTGTGCCGATTGGCGCTGGGCGCTCCGTGATAGCCAGGCCACTCACCTGTGGCCGGCTGCTGCACCTTGGCTATCTGGGCCGCAGTAACTGGAGCAGGGGCCTCAGTTAGTGGCCCAGTGGGAATGCCGTTGAGGCCACTGAGGTAGGCGATCAGGTCGCGGCGTTCGGCGTCACTCGCCTGCAACGGCGGCATGTAGGAGTTCTTTTCGGCCTCGATGGCCGTGTAGTTTCGGCTGGAAAGCGAGAGTAGGCGGCCATCGAAGGTCTGCAATTGCAGATCGTGCTGACCGCGGCTGCGGGCGAAACCGCGCAACGTGCCGCCAGTCTTGAGTGTGACTTTCACGACGCTCCAGGGATCATCGGGACAGAAGGCCCAACTCGGACAGGAGGCACCGCTCTTTTGTCCCTTACGGGAACTGGGGTTGGCGAGCGTCCGCTCGATCTCGGTGACGGTAAGTTCGCGGCCGATGTTCGAGAGGTCAGGCCCGTTGGAGGCGCCGCGGCCGCGGACCATGTGGCAGGTGAGGCAGCGGCTTTCAAAGAACTTTTGGCCGGCGGCCAGGTCACCCTCAGGCTTGGCGTCGAAGGCCGAGGCATTCCACTGGCGGACGGTTTTCGCCAGTTCATCGAGTTGAGCGTCGGGCAGGGGGAAGCCGGGCATGCCACCCTTGGTGCCTTCGCGAATGATGCGGCGGAGTTGCGCTTCGGAACGCGAGCGCAATGAGCGGGCGTTGATCAGGTTGGGGCCGCGGTCGGTGCCTGTGGCGCGATCACCATGGCAGGCGGCGCAGAGCTTGGTGTAGGTGGCAGGTACCGTCTGCGCGAAAGAGATGCCGGTAGCGACGAGGAGAATCCAGATCAACATTCAGCCCGATTCTAACCTAGTTCAACGAAGGGCTACGGAGCGAACCCATTTTCCCGGTTTTCTTTTTGGATTGTTCAGGTTACGAACGATGCTCCAGAGTGCGGGCAGAAACGGTTCAACAGGAACACGGAATCCTCCACCTCCAGGATGGCAGACGCGATCAAGTTTTCGTTCACGGCAGGGCGCTACGACAGGCGCAAGTGGTTGCTGGGACGAGGGTTGGGCGGATGAGGGAAAGTTGAACTTTACCGTGACTACCGGCTGGCGTTGCCGACCAGCTTGATTCCGCGACGGCGGATGACTTCCTTCACCTTCTCACTGGTCCAGCTCTCGACGACGGCGGCGCGATCCTGGGCGACGTTCTCATAGCCGGGATGGTGAATGGCGCGCATCTCGGGAGAGTCGAGGGCGGCGTGGTCGAGCATGAGGTAAGTGCCCGGCTCGAGGGTCTCGAGTCGCGCGGAGATTTTGCCGGCACGCACTTCGCCGGAGTCAGTCGATTCGTAGAGTTTGCCCAGGCGCTTGATACCCGCGCCCGGCAAGAGCAACCGGTACTCAGCGGCGAGCTTCTTCAGTAACTCCTGCATTTCAGGAAAGGGACTAGCGAAGCCCATGTGCGTAGTCATGTAGGAGACGCGAGGCACCAGTTTCTTGCCCAACTCAATCTGGGCACGCAATTCGCGCTCGACTTCGGCCAGGTTGGGCTTACCGTCAACGATGCTTTGTCCAGGCAGGCGAGGATTGGGGCGCACCATCGGATAAAAATAGCCGTTGGCGTCGGTGAGGCTGGGCGCGTGGGTGAGCGGGCGCCACTTAACGAGTGTCCATTCGCTGGTGAGGGCCAGGTGAATGCCGACTTCGAGGTCGGGATGCTCGGCCAGAAGACGAGCCGCTTCGGGCAGCCAGGCCGAGGGGACGATGATGTTCGTCGTCCGCATGATGCCCTCACGATAGGATTTGATGGTGCCTTCGTTGATGGCGTGCGCGGCGCCCATGTCGTCGCCCTGAACAATGAGGCGGATGTCGCCCTGGGCCAAGATGGCGGCGAAGAGGAGTGGTGTAAGCACTCAATAGTCATAGCGCAAAACTATGCGGGTTTGTCGTTGATGGTGCCGCGGCATTTTTTGGCACCGCACTTACAAGGGACGATTTCCACGTCCGCACCGAAATGGTAATCGACGAAGAGCTCTTCGCCCGCCTTGATGTCGCGCATGGCCATGTACAAGATGTGGCCTTTGGTGACGAGGGTCCAGACATTGGGTTCGCACGAGTGGTTGATGTACTCGGCGCCACTGCCGCCAACGGCTCCATCCAGGCACCAGTAGCTATCGAGGGTGAAGATGTAGTGGAGGGGGCGGGCGTCGGCGCGTCGTTTCGTTTCGCGGCGGCTGATGCGTTCGCCGGTGTACTCAATGATCTTACGGCGGACGGGAATCTTTTCTTCGGCGAACAGGCCCCAACGGTGAATCTTCGATGGCTTGATACTGAGCTTGAAGGCACAATAACGAGGATCGAGACGGGGCTTCTCGGGCTCAAGGGCAACGGCGGCTTTGGCTGACTTCATTCGCGAGGTGGATTAAAAGTCGTCCTGATCGGCGGGCCTCTTGGCGCCTTTACGGCGCATGATGATGATGACGACGCAGAGCACGGCAAGGCCTCCGCACACTACTTTGACCATCGTTTCGGAGTCCATGGAGATTCCCCTTCAAAGAACAGACGTTGAACATTTAGACTACAAAAAGCAGGGGCCAAAGACAAGATCTTTGGCCCCGACTTTTGCGTATTTTAACGAAGAATGAGCCTTAGCCCATCTTCTGTTTGATGATGCCGACGAGTTCTTCCACCGCGTCCGCGCTCTTCTTCAGGGCGGCACTTTCGTCGGCGGTGAGCTTCAGTTCGTACACCTTCTCGATGCCGCGGGCGCCCAACTTGACAGGGACGCCGCAGAAGAGACCCTTCACCCCGTACTCGCCTTCGAGGAAAGCGGCGCACGGCAGGACCTTTTTCTTGTCCTTGAGAATGGACTCGACCATCTCCACAGTCGCAGCGGCGGGGGCATAGTAGGCGCTGCCGGTCTTGAGGTAGCCGACGATTTCGGCGCCGCCGTTGGCGGTCCGCTTGACGATTTTGTCGAGGGTTTCCTGATCCATCAGTTCGGTGAGCGGAATGCCCGAGACGCTGGAAAGGCGGGTGAGCGGCACCATGGTGTCGCCGTGTCCGCCGAGCACCATGGCAATGACGTTCTCCATGGAGACGTTGAGTTCCTGGGCGATGAAGGTCCGGAAGCGCGCCGTATCGAGCACGCCAGCCATACCGACGACGCGATTCTTGGAGAACTTCGAAACCTGCAGGGCGGTCCAGCACATGGCGTCGAGGGGATTCGACACAATGACGAGAATCGCGTTGGGGCTGTACTTGGCCGCCTGTTCCGTGGCATTGCGCACGATCTCATAGTTGGCGAGCAGCAAGTCGTCGCGCGACATACCGGGCTTGCGGGGCAAGCCGGCCGTGATGACGACCACGTCTGAGTTCGCCGTGGGCTCGTAATTGTTGGCGCCCGTCAGCGTCACGTCATAGCCCTCGACCGGGCCGGATTGCATCAGATCGAGCGACTTTCCTTGAGGAACGCCTTCGACGACATCGACGAGCACTACGTCGGCCAATTCCTTGTCGGCGATCCGCATCGCGCAAGTGGCGCCCACATTACCGGCGCCAACTACCGTTACCTTCTTCCGCATATTTTCCTTATATTCAAGATTTCTGGGTTTCCCCGGGGGAGTACAAATCGAACCCATCAGTTTATCACCGCGCTACCATAGTGGGTTCGCATGGGAATTCCGCCGTCCGCCAACGCCTTCATCGCCACGCAAATTGAGCGCCTGCGCCGGATCACGCCGAAGCCTCGGATTGTCTTCCCGGAAGGCGACGATCCGCGAGTGCAAGAGGCGGCGGCACGGCTGAAGCGCGAAGAACTTCTGACGCCGATTCTGATCCATGCGAACGATCCGGCCACGTGCCCAAAGCTCGGACGGTATGAGTCTCTGTACTACGAACGCCGCCGGGCGAAGGGTCTGACGCAGGTGGAAGCGGCCGCCATGGCCCGGCGTCCACTCTACTTCGCTGCGCTGATGGTGGCGGCGGGCGATGCCGAAGGGTTCGTGGGAGGCGCCGCCAACACAACGGCCGAGACGGTTCGGGCGGCCCTGCATTGCATCGGAGCGCAACCGCAGGTGAAGACGGTTTCGAGTGTCTTTCTGGTGGCCGTGCAGGATGCCTCGTACGGAGTGAACGGCATGCTGGCGTTTGCCGATTGCGCGATCGTGGTCGATCCGACTTCGACGCAGTTGGCGGACATCGCGGTAGCGACAGCCGAGTCAACGCGCACGCTGTTGGGAGCGGAACCGGCAGTAGCGCTCTTGTCGTTCTCGACGAAGGGCAGCGGCAAACATGCCCACGCCGAAAAGGTGATCGAAGCGTTGCGGGTGTTGCGGGTGAGGGCGCCTGAGTTGAAAGCCGACGGCGAATTGCAGGGCGATGCGGCGTTGATGATGGGCGTGGGAGGGTCAAAGGCGCCGGGGTCCCCGGTGGCCGGACGGGCGAATACGTTGATCTTTCCAGATCTGGATGCCGGGAACATCGCCGTGAAATTGGTGGAGCGCCTGGGTGGCGCGGCCGCTTACGGGCCGTTCTTGCAGGGCCTGGCCAAACCGGCGAATGACTTGTCGCGGGGCTGCAGCGCGGAAGACATTTATACGGTAGCGATCGTAACGGCGTTGCAGTCGGCGCCGTAGGCCGCCACTTTGGATTTGTTCACCGGATGAGGTACTATTAAGCAAACTTAATGGGGTCATCCTAAGGAGCCTATATGGTAACGGTGATCATTCCAGCCCTGAACGAAGCGGCGCGGATCGCGGGCGTGATTGAGTTTGCGCAGCAGTCGCATCTGGTGAAGCAGGTGGTGGTGGTGGACGACGGTTCCGTAGACGACACTCCGCGACTCGCGCGGGCGGCGGGAGCGGACGTGATTACGAGTTCGCTGCTGGGCAAGGGTGCGTCAATGCTGGACGGGCTGCGGGTGGCCAGCGAGGATGTGGTGCTGTACCTGGACGGCGACCTAACCGGATTGCGCGAGGATCTGGTGGAATTGATGACGCAGCCGCTGATTTCAGGCGCCGCCGACTTCACGAAGGCCAGTTTCAGCCGGAGCGCCGGACGGGTGACGGTGCTGACCGCGCGGCCGCTGCTGCAAATCTTCTTCCCGGAGTTGGCGCACTTCAATCAACCGCTGGGCGGCATTATGGCGGCCAAGCGCGGACTGCTGGAGTCGCTGCATTTCGAGACCGACTACGGCGTCGACCTGGGATTGCTGATCGATGCGCACCAGGAGGGAGCGCGCGTGCTGGAAGTGGATATCGGCCACCTGGAGCACGACAGTCAGACGCTGGATGCGTTGGGCAACATGGCCAAGCAGGTGGTGCGCACGCTGCTGATGCGTGCCGAAAAGTTCGGCCGGCTGGCGGGCGACCATGTTCGCGAGATCGAAGAGGTAGAGCGGCATGCGCAGGCCGAGGTCGCGCTTTCGTTCAAGAATTTCGGCCAGACTCGGCGGCTGGCCATGTTCGATATGGACGGCACGCTGCTGCGAAGCCGGTTCATCAAGGAACTGGCGATCCGCACTGGTCGGGAAGAGGCCCTGGTGCCTTGGCTCGACAACCATCGGGTGTCGGACTGCGAGAGGGCCAAGCAAATTGCGCGGGCGTTTGAAGGCGTGCCCAAGCAGGTGTTTGTCGAAACGGCGCGCACGATAGAACTGACGCCGGGCGCGGGCGAGACCGTGGTGGCGCTGAGGAAAGCCGGGTTCCGGGTGGGCATCGTGACGGATAGCTATGTAATTGCGGCGGAGACGGTGAAGCGCCGGGTGTTTGCGGACTTCGCGGTGGCGAATCTGGTGCGGTTTCGCGCCGGGGTGTGCTCCGGCGAGTTGACGCCTTGTCCGATCTTTCAGCATCCGGACGGGTGCCGGGAGCACACGATGTGTAAGTACAACACGCTGCTGCATCTGATGGATCGGCTGCAAGTGCCGCGCGAGGAAGTGGTGGCGGTGGGCGACGGCGTGAACGACATCTGCATGCTTTCGGCTGCGGGGGTGGGGATCGCATTTGAGCCGAAGTCGGCGGCGGTTCGGGAGTCGGCGAATTTTGGGATTGAGGTCGATCTGCGGGGTGTGTTGGGGTTGGTGGGGTTGTAGGTCGAAGACGGATTGGGCCGGGCGGATCTGGCATACCCACATCCCCGGTCCTCCGCTTCGCAGCGGCGGCCCGGGGGGAGTGCGATCAAGGAGTATGTCCGTCAGCTCTTGAGGACTTTTTGGATGTCGTTGTAGAGGACGAATGCCACCAGACTGATCAGGAAAACGAAGCTGACGGTGAAGACCATCTCCTTGAGGCGCAGGCTAAGGTCGCGGCGGGCGATCATTTCGATGAGCAGCATCAGGATGACGCCGCCGTCGAGAATCGGGATAGGCAGCAGGTTGAAGATCGCCAGATTCAGACTAACGCCGGACATCAGGCTGATGTAAGAGTCAAAGCCTTCCTTGGCGGCTTGGCGCGACATCTGGGCCATGCGCACCGGACCTTCGATGGTCTTGGGCGACAGGCGCGCTTCGAAGATGCTCCGGAGCACGCTATAAATGAGGCCGGCATTCTTATAGTTGAAGCTGGCCGATTCCTTGATGGCGTCAATCGGCGAAAGCTGAACGTTTTTGGTGACCGGGGTCGCCACGACGCCAATCATGAAGACGGCGTTGGGGACTTCGGGGATCTTCTTGGAGACCGGGGTGACGGTGACCGTGCCGTCCTTGCCATCGCGGCGATATACGACCGTGAGGGCCTCACCCTTGCTATTGCGCACTTTATCGACCAAGGCGTACGGAGCGCGCACCGCGTCGCCATTGATGGAGACAATCTGGTCACCGGCTTTGAGGCCCTGCTTGGCGGCATCGAGGTCAGGATCGACGCGGCCGACAATGACGTCGGAGTCGGGCTGCCAGCCAAGCGATTCGAGACCGTTGGCGTCGGTGTGCTTGGGGGTGATCTTGAGGGGCAGCGTCTGGCCGTCTCGGGAGAGGACGATGCTCACGGGCCGATTGATGTTTTCGAGCGAAGCGAGGTTCACGTCGGACCAAGTGGGATTGGCCTGATCCTCAATCCGTACGATGGTGTCGCCAGATAGAATGCCAGCCTTGGCGGCGGCGGAATCCGGAACGACGCTGCCCACTTTCGCGGCCTGATCCATGTAGAGGACCTTGGGGAACTGCATGCTGAAGAGGCCGGCCATGAGGACGAGGGCGAGGATGATGTTCATCAGCGGCCCGGCAATCGCAATGATCATGCGTTGCCAGCGCGGCTTGTTCATGAAGCTGCGGGGATCGTTGTTTTGCTCTTCGTGTTCTGAGCCGGCCATTTTGACGTAGCCGCCGAAGGGAATCGCACAGACTTTCCAATCGGTTTCACCGCGGCGAATACCGAAGAGGCGAGGGCCAAAGCCAATGGCGAAGGCGTCAATTTTGACGTCAAAATAGCGGGCCGCCCAATAGTGGCCAAGTTCGTGGATGACAATCATGATCCCGATGAGGATCAGCATCCACCAAATACTTTCAACGAAGGCCATTCAATACTCCTATACGGTCACGGACTGTTTGGAGATCCAAGATCTCGCCACGCGCCGGGCTTCCGAGTCAATTTCAAGCACTTCGCCGACAGATTGGGGAGTCCGGCGAGGGACGCGCGCCAGAGTCTCTTCGACGGTGGCGGCGAGTTGAGGAAATGAGATCTCTTCCTTTAAGAACGCATCAACGGCGATTTCGTCAGCCGCATTCAAGACGCAAGTTGCGGAGCCGCCGGTCTCGAAAGCCTGGTAGGCGAGACGGAGGCAGGGGAAAAGGTCGAGATCGGGCGGGGCGAAGTCCCATTGCTGGGGCTTCGTAAAGTCGTAGCGGGGAACGGGTGCGGATTCGCGGCTTGGGTATGTGAGAGCGTACTGAATCGGCATGCGCATGTCGGTGGCGCATACCTGGGCGATCACTGAGCCGTCGTTGAATTCGACCAGGGCGTGAACGGTGGACTGCGGATGCACGACGACACCGATCTCCCGCGGCGCAAAGCCGAAGAGCCAGCCGGCCTCAATCACTTCAAAGCCTTTGTTCATCATCGTGGCGGAATCGATCGTGATTCGATTGCCCATCTTCCATGTTGGATGACACAAAGCCTGCGCGGGAGTCACGGAAGACATCTGTTCACGGGTAAAGGTGCGGAAAGGACCGCCGGAAGCAGTCAGAATGAGGCGCGTGACCTCAGAACGCCGGCCCGCGCGGAGACATTGGTGGGCTCCATTGTGCTCGGAATCGACCGGCAGGAGTTCCGTGCCGGATTCAGCGGCCGCAGCCATGACGAGTTCGCCACTGGCGACCAAGACTTCTTTGTTGGCTAATCCTACACTCTTACCAAGCTTCACAGCCTGATAGGTCGCATCGAGGCCGGCGACACCAACGATCGCGGACATCACGAAGTCGACTTCGGGAGCGGTGGAGACGGTTACGAGGGCTTCGGGGCCCTGCCAGATCTCGGGTATGGGATGCGGAATCGCCTGATCTTCCAAAAACAGGATAAGGTCGCGCCTGACAGTTTCTGTGGCCACCACAACGACCTTGGGACGAAACTCCCGAATTTGGGAGGCGAGAAGTTCAAAGTTGGTACCGGCAGCGAGGGCGTAAACGGCGAAGCGCTCAGGCATCGTGCGCAAGACGTTGAGGGTGTTGACACCGATGGAGCCGGTGGAGCCCAAAACCGTAACCTGCTTCATTTGGGGGACCTAAGGGGAGAACAGCCCATCAGGGCGATTATATCACGGGGGCGTTTAGAGGATATCCGAAGCGCGAGAGTTGGGCGGCGGAGAGGGTGCTTCAGGGGTCTTAATGAGGTTAGTCTCGCTTTGGTGGGAGTAAAACCTCCCCGCCTTGATTCCAATCTTAGGATACTGTTTTCGGAAATGCAAGAAGTTTTTTCTGAATTTTAGAATTTCAAGTTAACGCTTCTTCACCTCGACGCCAACTACACCCTCCAGCACCTTAATGGTGGAGCAGATGTCCTCTTCAGCATGTCCGGTGGCGATGGCGGCCCGGAACTGCTGCTGCGTCGCAGCGGTAAGAGGAAGGGGGACATTGAGTTCGTTGGCCGAGTCGAGCATGAGGCCGATGTCCTTGTGCATCCAGCGAACGGAGAAATTTGTGGAGAAGTCCCGGCGGAAGACGTAAGGAGCCTTGAAGGAGACCAGCCCGGACTTGGCGGCCGAGTTTTCGAGGATGGTGAGCATGAGTTCCGGGTCAACGCCGGCTTTGGTGGAGAGAACGAGGCCTTCGTTGAAGGCTTGCAGGGTGTTCGCCAGAATCAGATTCTGGGTGAGTTTGGCGTGGAGGCCCATGCCAGGGCCGCCGCAATAGTAGAAGTTCTTGCCCATGGGCTCGAAGAAGGATTTCACCTTCTCATAGACGGCGGGGTCGCCTCCGATCATGAAGGTGAGCGTTCCGCCTTCGGCACCGGGACGGGAACCGGTGCAGGGAGCGTCGAGGAAGTGGAGGCCCTTGGCGGCCAGCTTGGCGCCGATTTTGCGGCTTTCGTCGGGCGAAACGGTAGAGCAATCGACGATGACAGTGCCCGGCTTGGCGCCAGTGGCGATGCCGTTCTCGCCGAGGATGACCTCTTCCGACATATCGGTATCGCCGACGCAGAGGAAAATGCACTCAGCGTGGGCACCGACTTCCTGCGGGGTGGCGCAGGCAATTCCCCTCTCCGCGGCAGCGAGATCGGTGGCCTTCGAGCCGGTGTGGGACCAGACGGCCACTTCGTGGCCAGCGCGCATCAGGTGGCGGGCCATGGGTAGCCCCATAATGCCGAGTCCAAGAAAGCCGAGTTTCGCCATGGAAAGTTCTCCTCAATGTCCCCAGATGTCGTCAACCGGGGCTAAAGGAGAGATTGTACTAAGCGGCCCGTGAAAAAGCATGTAGGAAACGCGGCACGCAGCCGAGGAAGAGGCTAAAGCATTCATTCAAGAACAGTTGGCGGAGCGGTTCGCATTTACTTTTGCGCCAGGAAACGAAGCAGGAAGATGTCCGAAGCCTGAAACTGGGTCTGAACGACGTTTGACATCTCTCCATCTTCGACGGCCAGGTGCTGACGGATGAGGGAATGGAGTTGGTCAATGGAGACGCCCAGGGCGCTGGCTGCTTCTTCAGCGGAAAAGTGGGTTTTGGCTGGCTTCGGGGTGGCAATGGGAGTCGTCATAGTCATGGCTTACTGTCCTTGCCTCTGATGGTAGGTCAGGCGGCAAAAATCCCCAATTGGGGAAGCTTCTTAGGACCCGGACGAAAAGACCAAAACCCCGTACTAGAGCGTAAACTCGGAGGATGACCGGACTGGAGCGGGTGGCGGCGGAGGTGATGGGCTGTGAGCGATGCCCACGGCTGCGGGCGCATTGTCGGGAAATTGCGCGGGTGAAGCGGCGAGCCTACCGGGACGAGGAGTACTGGGGGAAGCCGGTACCGGGGTTCGGCGATCCTGAGGCACGGCTGGTAATTCTGGGTCTGGCTCCGGGGGCGCACGGGGCGAATCGCACGGGAAGAATGTTCACCGGTGACCGGTCCGGCGAGTTTCTGTTCCGGGCGCTGCACGAAACGGGCTTTGCCTCGCAGGCAGAGAGTATCGATCGCGAAGACGGTTTGCAGCTGACGGACTGCTACATCACGGCTTCGGCCCGATGCGCGCCACCCGACAACAAACCAACCCCAGAGGAGGTGCGGGCTTGCCGGTCTTACCTCGAAGAGGAATTCGCGTTGTTGGGGAGAACCCAGGTCGTGGTGGCCTTGGGCAAATTGGCCTTCGATAACTACTGTGCCTTGAAGAAAGAACCGGCGCGGGGCTTTGCGCATGGCGCGGGGCGACAGGTGGGCGAGCATTGGCTGCTCGCCAGCTATCATCCCAGCCAGCAGAATACTCAAACCGGCAGGCTAACGGCAGAGATGTTGCGTTGTGTTTTTGAACAGGCAAGGGAGCGATTCACATAACTTTAAATAGCTGTAAGCATCCAGCGCGTGAATCGTACATCTAAACGGCGGTGTTACGATGGTTTGTGCGAACTCTAGCCCCGCCAGTTGCGTTCTCCACTTGTGAGCGCTGAGCGCAATAGCTAACCAGAATTCGAGGAGTTTCGGATCCCGTGAAGAGGAAATGGAAAATTATTTTGGGAGTAGTGTTGGTGTTAGGCGCAGGCATTGCCGCGTTTGCCAGCTACCGCTACAACCAGGCCGCGATTATCAAGGTGCAGACCGGCAAGTCGACGCGCCAGGATCTGGCCCAGGTGGTGACGGCATCCGGCGAAATTAAGCCGCGGAACTACGTCAACATCGGCACCAATGCCAATGTGCCGTCGCGGATCACGGACATTCTGGTCGTCGAAGGCCAAAAGGTAAAAAAAGGGCAACTGCTCGCCCGGTTGGAGAGTGTGCAGCCGGAAGCCGACCTGGCGGCGCAGCGGGCCAACGTCAGTTCCACCGAGGCGGATTCCGCGGCCTCGGAAGCTGGACTGAAGTCAGCGGATGAGAACATCAAGACGCTGCAGGCGGCTTTGGACCGGTCGAAGACGGACCTCGAGCGGGCCAAGATCGATTTTGACCGGACGTCGAAGCTGTGGGACGAGAAGTTGATCGCGCGGCAGGAGTTTGACCAGCGGCGGATCGCGGTGGATTCGGCTGCGGCAGCCGTGAGGGAGTCCGAAGCGCGCATCAACCAGTTCCGCGCGCAACGGGCGCAGGCCATGGCGGCGCTGTCGGCGACGCAACGCCGGATCACGCTGGCGCAGGCCAACCTGCGACGAGCGGCCGACGTGTTGGCGCGCACGCAATCAATCGCCCCGCTGGACGGGGTGGTAACCAACTTGCCAGTACGGGTGGGCGAGACGGTGGTACCCGGTTTGCAAAATTCTTCGGCCAGCCTGATTATGACGATCGCCGATATGTCGGTGATTACGGCCGAGGTGAAGGTGGACGAGACCGACATCGTCAACGTGACTTTGGGCCAGCAGGCCGAAGTGACGATCGATGCCATGCCGAATCAGACATTTAAAGGCAAAGTGATCGAGATCGGCAACACGGCGATCCTGCGGTCGTCGGGGTTAGCCGCCTCGCAGAGCGCGGTTTCGAGCCAGGAAGCGAAGGATTTCAAGGTGGTGATCGCCCTCGAGAATCCGCCGGACGAGATGCGCCCGGGCCTGAGTTGCACGGCACGTGTAACCACTGCTACCCGTCAGAACGCCATCACTATTCCGATCCAAGCGCTCACCGTTCGCCAAAAGGGCGATCTGGCGCCGGAGAAGAAAGACGGGGCGCCTCCAGCGGCCGACAAAGAATCGAAGAAGGAACTGCAGGGCGTTTTCGTCGTGAAGGGCGAAACAGCCGAGTTCCGTGAAGTGCAAACGGGCATTACCGGAGCCACGGAGATCGAAGTGCTGAGCGGGGTTGCGGATGGCGAAGAGATCATTACCGGCAGTTACAAGGTGATCCGGACCCTGCGCAATCAGGCAAAAGTGAAGGTCGACAACAAGGCCCCCGTCAAAACAGAGTCATAATCGGTAGAACGAGTATTCATGGCAACTACGGCAGCAGACATTACGGATCTCAAGGAACGCGGCGAAGAGCTAAAGCGGCAAGGCATCGTGATCCAGAGCTACAACCTCTGGAAGACGTACGTGATGGGCGATCAGACGATCAACGCCGTTTCCGGTGTGGATATGACGATCCGCCGCGGCGAATACGTCGCGATCATGGGACCTTCGGGCTCGGGCAAATCGACCCTGATGAACCTGATTGGCTGCCTGGACTCGCCTTCCGACGGGCAGTACTACATCAATGGCAACCTGGCTTCAGCGATGTCCGACGATGATTTGGCCCGAATCCGGAACAAAGAGATCGGGTTCGTCTTCCAGACATTCAACCTGTTGGCCCGTGCAACGGCGTTACACAATGTAGAGTTGCCGCTGATCTATGCTGGGATCCCCACGGAGACACGGCAGCAGATGGCGCAGGAGCGGTTGCGGCAGGTGGATCTGGCGCAACGCATGCACCACAAACCGAACGAACTATCGGGCGGCCAACGGCAGCGCGTGGCGATCGCGCGCGCGCTGGTGAACAACCCGTCGATCCTGCTCGCCGACGAACCGACCGGCGCGCTCGATTCGGCCACCGGCGTCGAGATCATGGGCTTGTTCGAGCGGCTGCATCAGCAGGGCAACACCATCATCCTGGTGACGCACGAGCACGATATCGCGATGCACGCGCACCGCGTCATCTACATTCGTGACGGCAAGATCGAAAAAGACGACAAGATCAAGTAGACCGCCGCAGCATCTAACAGAACATGACCGGATATGATGCGCTTCGTGAAAGAGCCGCGCGCGTGCGCCTTTGCCGCGGCCTGATTCAGGCTACGGGAGAGGACCGGGCGCGTCTGCTGCACGCCATGTGCACCAATCAGGTGCAAGCGCTAAAGCCGGGTGAATGCTCACACGCCTTCTTCCTGAATGCGCAAGGCCGAATCCTGGCCGATGCCTGGATCGTTTGCCGGGAAGACTCGCTGTTGCTCGACACAGAGCCCGAAACCAAAGACAAACTACTGGCCCATTTGGACAAGTTCATCATTGCCGATAACGTGACGCTGGAAGACGTGACGGCGAAGTTGGCGGCGATTGGGGTGGAGGGTCCGGCAGCCGAAGCGTTCGACGGAGCGTTCCCGATTTCGAGCACCGGCACCCACGGCTGGCGGGCCTATACCGATTCACCAGAGAGCCTGTGGGCATCATTGGAGCGGTTCCCCGAAGCAGATGGGGCTGCTCTTGAACTGCTGCGCCTGGAAAACGGGCATCCTCGTTACGGCGTGGATATTCTGGAGACGCATCTGGTGCAGGAGTCCGGACAGATGGGCTCGGTGAGCTTCACCAAGGGCTGCTATCTGGGCCAGGAGATTGTGGAGCGGGTGCGTTCGCGAGGAGCGGTGCATCGCCATTTGCGGGCCTTGCGGCTGACTGGAACGGCCGTGCCGCCGCCGCTCACCGAGGTTCTGTCCGGTGAAACGAAGGTGGGCGTGATCACGTCGGCAGCCTACTCGGAGCGATTGCAGGAAGTGGTGGCGCTCGGCGTCGTGAAAGACTCGGCACTGCAGGCGCCGATGCAGTTGGCAGACGGGACGACGGTGACGCTCGCTGGCCAGAGCTAGCGTACCTTCGAGGCCTCTTCCCTGCGGCCAGCCAAAAGCGTATCGACTGCGCTGTCGCCCGCCGGCCGAACCTGTTTCAGCATTTCCTGAACCCGCTTCAACGCGGCGATTCGCGACTCGTTTCGATCAGGCTTCGTCGTGGTGACCATCCCCACTAAGTATCGCTATTCGGGCAACTGACGAGTGGTGATCGCGGAGCGCCCGCAAACCTTGCAGGATCGCATAAGGCACCTGGACGTTGCCCTGTTTCCCGCTGCCCACCTGAATGTTGGGCTTCGCCTCTCCGTGATAGTCGGAGCCGCCGGTAACGGCCAGATTCAGCTTGCGCGCCATGCCCAGGTAACGCGCGGCCACGGCCGGATCGTGGTCGGAGTGATAGACTTCGACGCCCAACAGTCCCGCTTCTTTTAGCCGCACCAGCAGTGCTTCTTCAGCCACGGGAGGGGTGATATTGAGGCGGATAGGGTGAGCCAGGACGGGCAGCCCACCGGCGGCACGCACCTGCTGGATGGCCTCTTCGATGGAAGGCTCATGCATGGGAACAAAGGCCGGGGCATGGTCCCCGAGATAGAGCTCGAAAGCCTGATCGATGGAGGTGACGTAACCCTGGTCGCGCAGCAGGCGGGCGAAGTGCACGCGCCCGGTGATGGACCGGCCCAAGGATTCAGCGGCGGCAAGGGAGACATCGAGGCTCAGGTCCTGCAGACGAAGCACCATGCGTTCGTTGCGGGCCCGGCGCGCCTGCTGCACCTGGGCAAGCCACTCCTCGAAGGCGGTGGACGGGAGGCCAGAGAGGAAGTAGGCCAGCAGATGCGTCGGGCGAGCGGCCTTTTCCGCGAGGCGGGAGGAGATTTCGATCCCACAGATGAGTTCGAGGCCGGCCTCACGGGCGGGCTCTACAGCCGCGCGGTAGCCATCGAAAGTGTCGTGGTCGGTGACGGCAATGGCCCGTAGGCCCGCCTTTACTGCGTTGCGGACCAGATTCGCCGGCGTCTCCGTGCCGTCGGAATAATTCGTATGGGTGTGCAGGTCAATCAAGTCGTTAAGATGAATTTGATGCGGCTGACGGCTCTGATCTTTTCGATAATCATCGTCTGCGGCTGTCAGCGCAAATCCGAGGACGATTTTCTCATCTTCGAAGAAGACTATTTTAACGCGCTCCTGGCGTTTCAGCCCACGTTTGGCACCCTGAGCGGCGTTCACCAATACGACGAGAGCCTGGAAGACTTTACCCAGGGCCGGATCGAAGGACGAATTGAAGAGTTGCGGCAGCAATCGGCCCGGCTGGCGGCGTTGCGCGAGCAGCCGCTCGCGACAGATGAAGCCCTTGACGCGGAGATTCTGCAGAGCCGGATTGGGGCCGAGCTCTTCGAATTGACCGAGGAGCGAACCTGGGAGAGCAACCCGATGATCTACGCCGGGCAACCGGGCGAGGCGATCGATTCGTTGCTGAAGCGGGAGTTTGCGCCCGGGCGAGAACGCATTCCGGCCGTGGTGGCGCGCATGCAGGGAGTGCCGCGGATCGTCGACGCAATGAAGGCGAACGTGCGCAATCCTCCGCGCGAGTTCACGGAGTTAGCATTGCGAATGGCCCAAGGGTCAGTAAGCTATTTTGCCGAGACAGTACCGCGATGGGCCGCAGTTTTCGCCACGGTGGAGGAACGCGGCCGCGTGGAGAAGGCCGCGCTGCTCGCGCAACTGGCGATGGAAGACGCCGCGCGATGGCTGGAGCGGGATTTGCTGCCCAAGTCGAAGGGCAGCTATGCGCTCGGTGAAGCGCGGTTCCTGAAGAAGCTGCAAGCGGAGGAGATGATCGCCATGCCGCTCAAACAGCTACTGGCGACGGGCGAAGCCGCGCTGCAACGGGATCGGACACGCTTCCAGCAGGTGGCCGCGAAATTCGCGCCCGGCGCGTCGCTGCCGGAAGTAATGCGCCGGCTGGCGGATGACCATCCGCGCGAGAGCGAGTTGCTCGCCGCCACGCGAGCCAGCCTGGCACGCACGCGAAAGTTTCTGGTCGAGAAGGGCTTGATCACCTTACCCAGCAATTTGCAACCGACGGTGGCGGAAACGCCGTCGTTTGCACGAAACGGCGCGTTCGCGTCAATGGATTCGCCAGGAGCTTTCGAGACGCGGGCCACTGAGGCCTATTACTACGTGACTCCTCCCGAACGCGATTGGAACGCCAAGCGCCGGCGGGAGCACTTACGGCTATTTAGCCGTCCGGTCCTAGAGATGATCTCCATTCACGAGGCCTATCCTGGACACTTCGTTCACTTTCTTTACGCGGAGAAGTTTCCCACGAAGACGCGGAAGCTGATCACGACCGGCTCTACCGTGGAGGGTTGGGCGCACTACGCGGAACAGATGATGATTGAAGAAGGCTACGGCGCCGGCGATCCGCGGCTGGAACTGGCGCAACTGAGCGAGGCGCTCCTGCGGGACTGCCGGTTTGTCGCCGGCATCAAGCTGCATACGGAAGGTTGGACGATTGATCAAGCCGCGAAGCTATTCGTGGAACAGGGCGGCCAAGGGTCCGCTAGTGCGAGCGAAGAGGCGCTGCGGGGCACTTACAATCCAACCTATCTTTACTACACCATGGGGAAGCTCATGGTTTATGATTTACGAAGAGACTTCCAGCGAGAGCGCGGCGCAAACTACACACTGAAGTCTTTTCACGATACGCTCGTGCGCCAGGGCGGTATCCCGATTCCCATCATCCGCAAGATTCTTCTCACTCGTCCCACGGAGGTTCGATGAACTCAATCGCGCAGGCGACGGCTGCACTGTTGGAGCTGTTTGACCAGCAGTGTCCTCGTGAACATTTCCCCCAGGCAACGTTTCTGGCCTACCAACCGGACGACTTTACGAGCCCGATGGAAGAAGGCCTTTCGCTGTATCTGTTTAAGGTGGATGTTTCGGCCGATGCGCGGCAGGGCCGGACAGTTTACGCCTCCTACCTGATTACGGCCTGGTGCCAGGATGCGCTCCGCCAGCAGCAGTTGTTGGGTTGGGCGCTGAGAGTGGCGCAACGCAATGGCGCGCTGGACCAGCATCTGCGGCTCGAGGTATTGCCGCTGACGATTGCGGATCTGGCCGCGGTTTGGGGAATGGCGCGCACGGGAGCGCAGGCCTCACTCACGGTGCTGGTGCGGATCTTCGACTAGGTGCGCGGCGCGAAATAGCCCTTGCGGGTGCGCACCATCAAGTCCTTGCGGTTCTTGATCTTGATCTCGACCGGATGGTAGAGGCCATCCAACTTGAGTGGTTCCGGACGGTAAAGGATGGCGTACTGCGAACGCAGTTCGTTGGCGATGTTCTCGAAGGACTGGGAAAGATCGGTGGCCTTAAAGGGGAAGAACGTGGTGCCGCCGGTCTCGGCCGACAGATACTTCAGCACTTTGTCGCCATCGGTGGGAATGCGCGTGATGTTGGTGGAGATGGTGTAGAGCACCACATCGGCCTTTTGGGCCATTTCGAGAGCCTGATCGCGGGTGTAGCGGCTGGCGTTGTCGTCGCCATCGCTCAGCAGCACCAGCGCGCGGCGGAATTTGTACATGGGCTGATCCTGCATCAGCTTGTCGCGACAGGCGAAGTAGATGGCGTCGTAGAGGGCGGTTCCTCCACCGGGACGCATATCCCGAATCGCTTTCTCCAACTTGACGACGTCGTCCGTCAGGTCCGAGAGCAGTTGGGCCGAGTTGTCAAAACCGACGACGATGGCCCGATCGGTCTGGGGGCGAATAACGCTTTTGACGAACTCGCTGGCCGCTTCCTGCTGGAACTTGAAGCGATCCCGAATCGAGTTGCTGGTATCGACGACAATGGCTAGGCGCAACGGGAGATTGTTCTCGGCGACGAACTCGAGCACGGTCTGCTTCTTCTTGCTCTCCACAACCTCAAAGTCGTTCTGGGTGAGGTCGGTAACGAAGCGACCCTTTTTGTCGGTGACGGTCATGAGGAAGTTGGCGCGAAAGACCTCGACGGTGATGCGGCTGGGGTCAATCGGCGCTTGGGCGCTCAGCAGAAGAGTACATAGTGCCGCCGCGAAAGTCTTTTTCATACTTCCTCCATTATTGCGCCGCCGCGGGGAAAGAAAAAGGGCTGGCTCGGGAGATGCCCCATGCCAGCCCGTCCAAGTAACCTGATTGAAGAGACCGATCGAGAGAAGTTAGATCGGGCGGCGGGCGCCGAAGGCGGCCATGATGCCGATGGAGAAGGTGTTCTGCGCGCGAGCCGAACCGAAGCCGCCACCGCCGTCGAAGAAGCCTTTGTCCGACCAGTCCCGGCGGAACTCAGGGCGGAAGTACCAACCCGGAGCAAACCGGTAGTCGCCCGTCAGCGTGAATTCCTGCAGGTTCTGCGACACGCCGGAAATGAAGCCGCCGGCGTCCTTGTAGAACTCATAGCGGGGGCTGATGTGGAACTTGTCATGAAGGACGAAGCGTCCGGCAAAACCGACGCCGCCGAACTTGTCGGAACCGCTGCCGTCAGGCCGCCCGTTGGAGCCAATGTCGACATTGATGTAGAAGTTGGCCTTCGGATTCGGGTTGATCAGGAGCACCGTATCCCAGAAGTTGCGCTTGCCGCGGGACGTATCGTAATTCTCAGCGCCGATGTAGTAAACATTCGACCAAGTGATCTTGTCGAAGGTGAGACTGCCGGTGAGGCCGACGGTCTTCGAACTGTTATTGTCCTTTTCGTTGTTCCAGCCGTTTACCAATTGCGCACCGGCGGTGAAGTGCTTCCCGATGGGCGCGCTTGCGCGAACGCCGAAGTGATAGAAGGGTCCGTTGTTGTAGAGGTAGGCGCGCGAATAGTTCCAGTTCAGGTGGGTTTCAGTAACTTCAGCACCGGCCGCGGTGTAGAACTTACCGAAGTCGATCTGAAAGCCGCTGTCCTTCTTGGGCTTCAAGCTGACATAGGCCTGTAGCAGGTTGGCAAGGCCGTCGCCGGTACGCTTCTCAAGCGGCGACGACACATAGAAGGCCTTGATGGTGGTACCGACACCGAGATCGACGCGAAAGCCGATGGGCTCAGGCGCCACTTCCACGGACATCAGGGCGAGGTTGAGGTCGGGGGCACCGGAACGCACGTCGAAGGCGCGGCCATAGTTACGTTTGAAAAGCGGCTGGTTGGTATTGCCGGATAGGTATCCATCGAAGACGAACCCGAATTTGAGTTTGCCGACGGCCCAAGGATCATGGGCCGGAGGGGCATCGGCGGGCTTCGCGGGGGTAGTGGCATCGGGGGCCTGGGCCCAAAGGGCGGCACCGCAGAATAGGACTAACGGAATCTTTTTGAATGATGAACGCAAGTTGTGTCTCCCTGGTATTGACCGGTCCGTGGCGCTCGACATGGAACGAACCTTCTCGCACGCGACCGGAGTAGCGGCTTGATTCCGTGAGGTTACCCTGTAGCATTCAATGCAATCCAATTCATTAATTAAATAAGACCCATACGGTGACGGCCCCGCAACACCATGAGGGGATTGAAACAAACGACGTCGAATCTTGACGAAAGTGCTATTTTAGGGGTTTTGGTGCGTAAAAATACCGCATGACTATTCGTAGCGGAGGGCTTCGGTGGGGCTGAGCGAGGCCGCGCGCTTCGCCGGCAGGTAGCCGAAAGTTAGGCCCACGGCGAACGAAACAAGGAATGAAACGGCCACCGAAATCCAGGAGATCCGGATGGCAAGACCTTCGGCAAAGTAGCGTCCGATCAACGGGATCGCCAAGCCAATTAACATCCCCAGCAAGCCACCGGCGACACTCAGCATGGTGGCCTCGGCCAAAAACTGGAGCATCACTTCGCGGCGGGAAGCGCCCAGCGCCATTCGCAGTCCCACCTCCCGGGTTCGCTCAGTGACGGTGACCAGCATGATGTTCATGATGCCGATACCGGAGATGACCAGGGCGATCAGGGACACCAGAATCAGCACCAGGGTGAGCAACGTACCGATCTGTTGGGCGGTATCCAAAATCGGGCCCAGGTTGTCCACGAAATACCGCGCTCCTGGCCGGTGACGGCTCTCGAGAATGCGCCGGACGTCGAGCGTGAGGGGCCCTACGTCCTGGGCCCGGCGAGCCTGAATGTACACGGGATCAATCCGTTCCACCCGGACGAAGTACTTGAGCACCGTGATGGGAATAATGACCGTTCGTTCGCCCAATTCGCTCAATCCGAAGGTGGGCGTACGCTCCTTGAAAGTGCCAATCACGGTGAACTGAAAGTCCTTCAACTTCATCACCTGCCCGATGGCGGCGGACTGGCTGCCGTACAGATCGCGCGCGAGCTTTTCGGTGAGCATGGCGACTTTCGCGCGCCCCGTCACCTCACCGGCATCCATAAAGCGGCCACTCAGAATGGCCAGGTTTCGCACACGCGGATAGTATTCATCGGAACCCTGAACGGCGAGTTCCTGCGGCTTGCCGTTGACGGTGAGAAAGTCATTGGAGGCCATCACCGAGGTGGCGGCGACGATCCGCCCGGCCAGGGCGGTGCGAAGGGCCTCGACATCGGCGAGATTGACGAAGTCGTTCTGCACCTGATCGGAGTCCCGTGAGCCGGCCTCGTAGTAGGCCCAGATCACGTTGGACCCGATACCGCGAATCTGCTCGAGAATCAGTTCGGTGCTGGTGAGAGAAATGGTGACGACGAGAATGACGCTGGCATTGCCGATCACCAGACCCAGGGCCGTGAGCACCGATCGCAGCTTATTCGCTGCCAAGGCGCGGACACTGACCGCTAGAACTTCCCGCACATGCATTCCCTTCCAGCGTAGCGGAATGTCGGAAACTAAAGGGAGATGAACAACAGTGGATCGCGCGTGGCGCGCTTGATTGAGGCTCAACTGCTGGCGCCGGAGATCAAGCACTTTACCTTCGAGGTGCCCGGCGAAGAGACGCTCGCCTTCACGGCGGGACAATTTGTTTCCTTCACCGAAGAGATTCGCGGCAAGCAGGTGACGCGGGCGTACTCGATTGCGTCGGCCCCCGATGGCAATCGCTTCGAGCTGTGCCTGAATGTGGTGCCCGACGGCTACTTCTCGCCCTATTTGTTCGGGTTGAAGCCGGGGGGCGAGATCACCATGCGGGGTCCGCTAGGAACGTTTGTGCTGCGTCCGCCGGTGCGCGACACGGTGATGGTGGCGACGGGGACGGGCATCTCTCCCTTTCGCGGCATTCTGGCCGAAGCGCTGGAACGATATCCCCTCCAGCAATTCACGCTGATTTTTGGCGCCAGGCACGAGCACGGCCTGGTCTTCGCGGATGAGTTTCGCGCGATGGAAGAGGCGCACGGGAACTTTCGGTTTGTTCCGACGTTAACTCGCCCTGACCGCGGATGGACAGGTCGCGAGGGCCGGGTGCAAGCCCTGGTGCTGGAAGCGGTGGGCGACCGGCTCGACCTCGACGTCTACGTTTGTGGCCTGAAAGCCATGGTGGACGACGTTCGCGCGATTCTGAAGGCTCGCGGCTTTGACCGGAAGCAGATCATCAGCGAGAAATACGACTAGCTACTTCTGCCGCAGGCGTTGCTCGAGGGCCTTGCGCTCCACTTCTTTCTCAATTGCGATGAGTTCCTGTTCTTTCTTGTACTGTTCCTGGTAGGCCTCGGTGATGAGGGCCGCGAGGTACTCACCCACCAGACGGTCATTGTTGGTCCATAGAACGGCTTTGTTCTTCAAGTGCGCGATGGCTTGGTCACGCTGCTTCTGGGCGACCAGCGCCATGGCGTAATTGCGATGGGCTAGAGCAAAGCTAGGGTCGAGGACGAAGGCCTGTTGGAAGTACTTCTCGGCCTTGGCCAAGTCATTGCGCTGAGCAGTGTAGCTGCCCAGATTGTTATAGGCGATCGCCCCGGAACGGGCATCGAGGCCGAGATTCAGTGCCAGGATGAAGTCCTGTTCGGCTTCCGGCACACGGCGCAAATTCTGCAGCGCGATGCCGCGTTCGAAATGGACGTCGGCGGCCTTCGGCGCCTGCCGGATAGCGTTATCGAGGACGGTGAGGGCATCGGCAGGCCGTTTCTGTGCGGTGAGGACGCGTCCGTAGCCGGCCCAGGCGAGACCCGAGTCTGGCCGGGCCTGGGTAACCAGCTTCAGGTGCTTCTCGGCGTCCACGGCGGCACCCTGTCCCGCCAGAGCCAAGCCCAGGGCCAGGTGGGTTTCCGGGTTGGCGGGTTCGAGCGAAACGGCATGCTCAAGCAGCGGAATCGTCCCGCGGAAGTGATTGAGATGGCCCCAGGAGAGGGCGGCGCAGACCAGCAGAAGAGCGACGACGGCCTTGCCGGCAATAGCTCGCCACGCCATGGGTATCGCGAAGACAAGCGCGGTCATCAGGCCGAGATGCGGGAGGTAACTTTGGGAGTCGGTTCGGCCCCATACCGTGGGAAGCAGGAGGCTCGGCGCCAAGGTAAGGAGGAACCACGCAGTTCCGAACGCGACCATCGGCTGGCTGGTCATCCGCATCCATCCGGCCA